>JAJPJR010000078.1 GCA_021324165.1 Armatimonadota bacterium | reverse complement strand
GGTCATTGCATTCGCGGCGGTCATCTGCCTACTTCCACCAAAATGGTACCGCGTGGGCAAACCCAATCTCCTCGACCTCACGGGCAACAAGTTGCCCGTGGCACGCTGGCGGTCGCCTTCCCACATCCACCAAAATAGCACCGCGAGGGCAAACCCCCAACGCTCCAGATCTCAAGGGCAACAAGTTGCCCGTGGCACGGCTGGCTTGACCCGGACGGCCGATTGCGGCCATAATAGCCAAGCCCCGGCAGCCCAAGGCGGCTTGGGGCGGGCAGAAACCACTATGAAATCTGGCATCCATCCGGCCTACATGGCTTGCAAGGTGTTCTGCGGCTGCGGGCAGCAGCCGAAAGACGAGCCGATCACCGTGATCCTTTCCACCGTGCCGGAAATGAGGGTTGACATCTGTTCCAGGTGCCATCCTTTATATACCGGACAGCAGAAGATCGTGGACGCCGCGGGCCGGGTCGAAAAGTTTAGAAGGCGCTATGGCCAGGAGGGTGCGAAGAAGTAATGGCCAAGAAAGCCGAACACAGGGAGATCATCCGCCTGGTGTGCACCGAAGATCCGCGCAGTTCTTACACCACAACCAAGAACAAGGTGAACGCCCAAAAGAAAAAGAACAAGGAGCGGCTGGAGCTGATGAAGTTCAACCCGTTCCTAAACAAGCACACGCTTCACCGGGAGAAACGCTGATATGCCGAACCCAAAACGCAAACATTCGCACGCGCGTTCGGCAAAACGCCGCGGCACTTGGCGCACCGAAATGCCGGAGATTTCACCCAACCGAACGGCCGGAACGCCGTTTCCGTTTGTGAAACCGCATCACGCCTCGCCCGATGGGTATTACAAAGGACGAAGGCTGCCGGGCTTCAAAGACGAATAATCAAACCCCGCGGTGAGGGCCGCGCAAAAGGAGGGAAAGAATGCTGCAAGGTTTGCTGTTGTTGTGCGCATGCCTTCGCGCTTTCTCGCATGGGGCGCTGGCCGATAAGGTCGAAGTCATTACCAAAACCACCAAACTTCCCTACGAAATTGTGTTCAAAGTTGACCGCACGCTTTCTAACGGTCAAATCGTGAAAGTTCAAACCGGAGTGCCAGGAAGGCTTACCAAAACATATCGCGTTTCTTATCGCAATGGCAAAAAAATCGCGGTGCAGATGCTTTCGAGCATGAAATCCAGTCCCAGAGATGAGATCTACCGCGTGGGTGATTCCAATCGCCTTTCCACTCGAGGCGATTTTACAAGAACACGCGTGCTCACCATGAGCGCGAGCGCATATTGCGCTGCCGAATTCGCGCGTTCATCTCGCAACGCCTATGCAACCGCCACGGGTGCAAAAGCGATTCGCGGAATCGCAGCCGTTGATCCGAATGTCATTCCGCTCGGAACAATTCTTTATGTCGAAGGATACGGCTTGGCTGTGGCCGCCGACACGGGCGGAGGAATCAAAGGGCATCGGATTGATTTGTGCATGAATTCCATCGCTGAAATGACCCAGTGGGGACGGCGGACGGTGCACGTGCACATTCTTGGGCGGTGATTCCCGATCTCACCGACCGCCGCCAACTCAGCGCTTTTCTCAATCGGCATCATCTTTCAGCGCGCAAACGTTTAGGCCAGCATTGGCTTTGCTCGAAGCCCGTTGTGCAAGCGTTGACTGCCGCTGCTTCGCCCGCCGCATCGTTTCTTGAAATCGGCCCAGGAGCGGGAGTGATGACGCAAAGATTGTCAGAAAACGGCCGGACGATCGCGATCGAACTGGATGCAAGAATGGCGGGTGCACTGGCTGAATCTGCGCCGAATGCCACGGTCTTGATTCAAAACGTTCTGAAAACCGACATCGGTGGGCTGCTCGGTCAGCTCGAAAGGCCGCGTGCGGTCGTCAGCAACCTGCCTTATGTGATTACGTCGCCGGTGTTGGAAATGCTGGACGTTTCGCGCGATGCTTTCGATTGTGCGGTGCTGCTGATGCAAAAAGAAGTAGCGGAAAAACTTTTGGCGCAGCCCGGTGCGCGCACCCGCGGTTCGCTTTCGGTCATCATGCAGCTGCGATTTGAAATATCCAAGGTGTGCTCCGCTCCGCCTTCGGCGTTTATGCCACCGCCGAAGGTGCACTCCATCGGGCTGAAACTGATTCCAAGAATCAACGGTGACCTCACGCAATCGCAGCGAGAGTTTATCAAAGCCGCGTTTCGGTATCCGCGCAAAATGCTTGTGAACAATTTGGCACAAGCAACTGATCGGAGTGCCGTGCTCATTCAGTTCGATCGGCTCGGTTTGAATCCTCGGTGCCGGCCCCAGGAGTTGACCGAGGTTGATTGGCTGCGTCTTGAGGAAGCGCTTCGCACCCGCGCGCATTGAACACGAACTCGCCGATGAAAGCGCCGAGTATCGTTCCCGCCAAACCGATCAGCCACGGAGTCCACCAAAACACCAAACGCAAAAGGATCGCCAAAACCGCAACGGGAAAATAAATAATCAGGCAACAGCCCGCAATCACAAGCGCATGATTGATGCGGTCGTCTAATCGTGTGGGCGCAACCAGCCGCAAGAACCTTCTTCGAGTGGGTTCGGGAAGATGCGACGCAGATTCCCTGATGCTGATCTTGTATTTTTGATCCCTGCGGCGCATTCCGTTGACAATTGACCACCCCAGCGACAATGCAGCCGCAAGAACGAACAACGCCGAATCCCAACTCATGTCGAATCAGCATACCGGTATCCTGTGGCATGTGTTTTTGGATGAAGCCGAAATCTGCGTGAAATCGGGCGACGGGGGAAACGGTGCTGCCACTTTCCGCCGCGAAAAACATGTTCCGCGAGGCGGCCCAGATGGCGGCGACGGTGGAAAAGGCGGCGACGTGATCATGATCGCCGATGCGCATGTCAACAAGCTGATCGAATTTCGGCATCGCCAAAAGTTCGAAGCCGGAAACGGCGGCGACGGATCAGCCGCAACCCGACATGGGAAAAACGGCAAAGACGTGGTGATCAAAGTTCCGATTGGCACAGTTGCGCACGACGCTCGGACAGGCGAGATTCTGTTCGACTTCGTCGCCGACGGTCAGCGCGAACTGATCGCGAAAGGAGGCGCGGGCGGAAAGGGCAACGCACAGTTCGCAAACTCCGTGCGCCAGGCGCCAACATTTGCGCAAAAAGGCGAACGCGGGATAACAAAATCGCTGCGGTTGGAGCTGAAACTGCTCGCGGACATCGGGCTTGTTGGGCTGCCAAATGCCGGAAAGTCCACGTTGATCAGCGCCATCAGCGCGGCCAAGCCGAAAATTGCGGATTATCCGTTTACGACGTTGGAACCGAACCTCGGAATTGTGCAGTTGAACGATTTTAGTTTTGTGGTTGCCGATCTGCCTGGAATCATCCAAGGCGCAAGCAAAGGCAAAGGATTGGGACTTCAGTTTTTGAAGCATGCCGAGCGCGCTCAAGCCTTGGTGCACGTGATCGAATGCCGGCCGATTGACGGCAGCGATCCCGTCGCCAATCGGGATATCATCGAAACTGAACTTGAAGCCTATTCGAACGAACTTGAAGCGAGACCGAGTTTGATCGCGCTCTCGAAGATTGATTTGATGCCCGATGCACGCGAACGTGCGGCATTGATCGAACGTCTGCAGAAACACAACATCAAAGTTTTGCCGATCAGCGCCGTCACCGGCGAAGGTGTTTCCGAGCTTGTGGCATGTATGGCCGAAATCGCCCGGCGAACGCCTCAGCCACAAACGGTGCGGGTGATTCGACCGAGACCGATTCAAACAGCCGATGAACGATGGCAGGTACAAAAGACTCGCGATCATTACCGGGTGAGCGGCGAGGCTGTCGAGCGCATGGTTGCCATGACAGATTTAGAAAACGACGAGGCGGTTCAGTATCTTCATCGCGGTTTGGAGCGGCTCGGTGTGATCGAAGCCTTGCGCCGCGAAGGCGCAGAACACGGAGACACAGTGTTCATCGGCGATTATGAGTTTTCGATGGTGGAATAGATGATTCGCAAAGCGGTTTTCGGAGGAAGTTTCGATCCGATTCACATCGGACATCTGCGTTTTGCGATCGAAGCGCAGGAGCAGTTGGGATTCGACGAACTGATTCTCGAGCCTGCCAAACGATCCCCGTTCAAACCGCAGCCGCCGATTGCGAGCGCGCAGTTGCGGTTCGAAATGGTCACCAGAGCGGTGGAAGGATTGCCGAACCTAAAACCGGGAAGGTTTGAAATTGACGGACCCGAACCCAGCTACACCGTCAAAACGGTCGAGCATTACGCCGAGAATGATTGCGACTTGTGGCTGATGGTGGGTCCCGACGCGATCAAGCATTTCGCCGCATGGCGCGATCCTGAGCAGATTTTGCAGTCGGCGCGCATCGCCACGATCAGCCGGAGCGTTGATGCAATCGAAGAGGTTGCAAAAAACCTGCCCCTGCCCTGGCGAGGTCACGTGGATTTTGTCCTCATGGAACCGATTTCAGTATCCTCTACCGTCATAAGAACGAAGATCGCAAAAGGGCTGTCGGTTCGACACCTTCTGCCTGCCGAGGTAGAGACACTGATCGCTCAACACGGTCTTTATCAGAAGGTTTAATCGCAATTTGAACGCAGAAAACAAAGTTGAAATGATACGCTCCATAGCCGACGAGGCGAAGGCACAACGCATCGAAATTGTGGACTTGAGAGGAAAAACCGTCATGTGGGATTATCTGATCGTGTGCAGCGGCACGTCGGACATTCACGTGCGAAGCATCGCCGACAAAATCGAAGAGCAGATGAGGCTGCAAAGAGCAAAAGTCCGACAGGTGGCGGGCCGATCGAGCGGATGGGTGCTGCTGGATTTCGGCGACGTGTGCTGCCATGTGATGCGCGAAGAAGAACGACAGTACTACGACTTGGAATCGCTTTGGAAATCAGCGCCCATACGCCCCGACATCGTTTCATAATATGAACGAATTTGATCCGGTCATCGAAGACATTGCCAAAGCGCGCGGCAATTATGAACTGCTTCGAAAACGCGGCGACGAGGAGGCCGCGGCTTTGGTCGTTACGCAGATTTTGGAAAAATATCCCGACCGCCCGCATGCTCTGGAGTTTCAGGCCGACGCGCTGCGCGATGCGGGCAAAACCGCCGAGGCGCTCGCCCTTTACAAAAAAATCATCACCGAAAACAAAGGCTGGGTCGCCACCGAAAGAAAGTACGCCGACTTGGTTTTCAAACTGGAAGGAAGTTCGGCAGAAATCAGGCAGTTGATGGAAGCGGACAATTTGGGACTGCTTTTGGCTCGGCCCGATGCGCAGCGCCATCCCGGCACGGCCGCGGCGCTTTCGCTTCTGGTGCCCGGATTGGGCCAAATCTACAACGGCGAACTTACCAAAGGGCTGTGGCTCCTCGCATGGGCTGCGGCGTCGCTGACGGTTTTTGTCGAGTTCTCGACGTATCCGGGGGCGAGGCCGGGCCTCACTCCTGTTGGTTACATCTCTGCCGCATCCATTGCGCTTTGCTGGATCGTCTGCATTCTTGACGCTTATGTTCATGCTCCCAAGGGGGCCGCTCCGGCGGTCAAAAAGACCGAGAAGCCGAAGCCTCCCGTGGACTTGCCATACGAGTAAGTGTATATTGTAGTGGGGGAGTCGAGCGGCGACCCGGGTCAAACAAACTATGCCTGCTCCTGAAAAGCGGAATACGGTCATCGAGGTTCATTGGGAATCTGCCGTCACCTGGGCGATTGTCGGCCTGATCAGCCTCATTCTCGGCCTGATTCTTTATTTTTATTTCGGAAACATCCGGGTTGGAATCAAGAACGCGACTTCGTTCGATTTTTCGAGTTTCGCATGGCCGCTGCTGGCCCTCGCGCCGCTCGCTTTTATGTACGCGGGCTATCGGGTTTGGGCAAGCCGAAGGGAGCCAAGTGTGCTTGCCTCCTGCCCTTATTGCAACTATGAAATGGAGTTCACAACCGTTCCAGAAGACGACTTCACGTGCGATTCCTGCCACCGAAGAGTGCCGGTTTTGGACGGGCGCGTGTTGGAAGTGCACGGCGTAACGTGCGGTTATTGCGGACACGTGAACTACATGAGCGAAAAGACCCTTGTGCTGATTTGCGAAGACTGCGACCGCGAAATTCCGTTATTGAATCCCGACACCGGCGAAATGCGGCATCTGCCCCGCGGCTTCGCGCGCGTGGATGACGACGGTGTGTATGAACTGGTTTTGGTGGCGGAAGGAAAAGAGAAAGAGGCGCTGATAACATCGCTCCAGCATATGCTTGCTCTAAACCGCAATCAACTTCGAAGCATGCTCGAGTCGTTACCCGTTACATTGCTCACCGGAATTCCGCGCCGGAAAGCCGAGATGCTGAAAGCCCAAGTCGAAGCCTCCGGCGGCACAGCCGAATTCAAACTCATTGGCAAACAAGATCAGGCCGCGCAGCAGACCTCGGTTTAGCGCCCCGTCAAAAAAAGCCCCGTGAAATAGCTGCGCGTTTGCGGTCAGAATGCGTTCGTATGCTGATTCCCACACTCATCGCAATTTCCATGATCGGCCAAACCAGCCGCGCCCAAGACCGGATGGCGTGGTGGCGGGAGGCAAGATTCGGAATGTTCATCCATTGGGGCCTGTATTCGATTCTCGCAGGGGAATGGAACGGCTCCAAAGGACACGCCGAGTGGATCCGAGAGACCGCGCACATTCCGGTTGCGGAATACGAGCGGCTGCTGAACCGATTCAACCCCGTGAAATTCGATGCCGATGCGTGGGTGAAAATGGCCAAAGATGCCGGGATGAAGTATATCGTCATCACAAGCAAGCACCACGACGGCTTCAACCTTTGGGATTCGCCCTATACGGAATGGGATGTGATGTCAACGCCGTTTCACCGCGACATTTTGAAAGAACTTTCGGAAGCGTGCAAACGGCAGGGGATCGTGTTTTGCACCTATCACTCGATTATGGATTGGCACCACCCTGATTATCTGCCGAAACGTTCTTGGGAAGGAGAATCCTGGAGACAATCAACGGTGGATCATCTTGATTTATCGAACTACAACCCTGACTATTCGAAATTCGTCGAATACTTGCGCAACGAAGTGCGAACGATCATCCAAAGGTACCACCCTGGAGTGATGTGGTTCGATGGCGAATGGGAAAACACATGGACGCACGCCTTCGGCAAGCCTCTTTATGAATTGTGTCTGAAAACCGATCCGAACATCATCGTAAACAACCGCGTTGATGTTTTCCGCGAAGGCATGGAAGGGATGACTTCCAACGATAAGGCTGCCGGAGATTTCGGCACGCCCGAACAGACCATTCCCGCAACCGGCATGCCCGGCGTTGATTGGGAAACGTGCATGACGATGAACAACAACTGGGGCTATAACGCCGAAGACCACAACTTCAAAAGCACGAAAGAGATCGTGAGAATGCTGATCGACATCGCTTCGAAAGGCGGAAACTATCTTCTGAATATCGGACCCCGCCCCGATGGAACGTTTCCCGACGAATCCGTTCAGCGGCTGAAAGAGATCGGCCAGTGGATGAAAATCAACGGAGAAAGCATCTATGGCACATCCGCCAGCCCGTTCAAATCGCTGGCTTGGGGAAGGTGCACACAAAAGCGGACCGGCGGCCAAACCACGCTGTATCTTCACGTTTTTGAACCGCCGAAAGATGGACGCCTGATCGTTCCCGGACTCGCAAACAAACCGGTCAGCGCCCGAGCGCTGAGCTCGCGCCGCGACACCAAAGTTTGGCGTGAAGGCCCTGATTTGGTGGTTCAGATGGCAGATGGAACCGGCGGCGACATCTGCACAACATATGCGCTGAGAATCGAAGGCGCGCCGATCGTGTTTGACGCCCCAGAAATCATTACCGAATCATCGAGGTTTGTGAATCCTGTTCATGTTAAACTGAAAGCGAACCCGCAGATCGAAATTCGCTATACAACCGATGGATCTGACCCAGACGTCCACTCAAAACGGTTCGACGGCGATCTCGTCATTCGTGAAACCTGCACCTTGAAAGCGCGTTCGTTTCACAACGGCAAGCCAGTCAGCGGCGTTTCGCAAATCGCGTTCGAAAAGGTCAAACCCCGTCCAGCGAAAGACGTTGTTCCGCAAAAACCGGGACTTGAACTGAGGCTGTTTGAAGGTGACTGGAACAAGCTGCCGGAATTTTACTTCGAGACAAACTTCCGCACAAAAGAGATTGCGAATTTCACCCTCGCTGACGATCCGAAGAAAGAGTATTGCGGAAGGTTTTATTTGGGAATGATCTCGATTGAAGATTCCGACATGTACCGGTTCGTGTTGCGATCCGATGACGGATCACGATTATGGGTGGATGGCGAACTGGTTGTGGATAACGACGGTCTGCACGCATCGCTCGAAAAAACCGGCGCCATCGCTCTTGCCAAAGGCTGGCATCAGATTGCCGTCGAATGGTTCAACAAAACAGGAGGAGCCGACCTCAGCCTGAAAATGGGCGCGTTAGGAAGCGAACCTAAACCGATTCCCGACGGCATGCTACGTCATTGAGCAAGCAGTTTCTTAATCCGTTTGCGCTCGCCCGGCCGAAGTTCCACTTCTTGTTCGAGCCGTCTTTTTTGGCTGCCGCTTTTGTGCAGAAACATGTGACTGTCATACGCTTTTCGGCGCATGATTTTGCCCGTTCCCGTTACCTTAAACCGCTTTTGCGCTGTCTTGTTCGTCTTTAATTTGCTCAATTTTGGCTTCCTTTTTTGCAGCCGGCTTGCCGGGTATCAGCACCATGGTCATCAGCATTCCGTCCAACGTCGGCGGCCGTTCGATCCCTACTTGACCGTCCAGCCGCTCCAGAATCCAGTCAAGCTTTTGCCGGCCGATTTCTGGGTGGGTGATCTCCCGCGCCCTGAACTGCACCTGCACTTTCACTTTGTTCCCTTCGCCGATCCATGCCAGGATCTTTCGAAGGCAGATGCTCAGGTCGCCTTCTGCCGTGCCCGGTCTGATCTTTATACCCTTTACGTCCTGGGTTTTGGCTTTCTGCTTGCCTTCCCGCTTCTTTTTGTCCATCTCATACCGGTATTTGCCGTAGTCCACGATGCGGCAGACGGGAGGGTGGACATTGGTGGCAACGGCGACCAGGTCTAAGCCGGCTTCTCGGGCCATCTCAAGGGCTTTCCGGGTCTGGACGATTCCGACCTGGGAGCCGTCGGCACCTATGAGTCGGACATCGGCGAATCGAAGGCAGCGCTCGTTCATCAGGGGGCCGGTATCGCGGCCCCGCTCCGGCCTATTGGAATCTCTTATGTTGCTTCACCTCGATTCGATTCATTTTGCACACAGTATACAGCCCCTGCTACCGAATTGACGATCAAACCCGCTTCCTCGTTCATACTTTTGCTCATGGCAAACCGGCTGGCTGGGTGCTCCTCTCCTTATCTTCGGCAGCATTCCCAAAACCCTGTCCATTGGCAGCCTTGGGACGAGGACGCCTTATCGGGGGCCAAGCGGCTCGACGCGCCCATCTTTTTGAGCGTCGGTTACAGTTCGTGCCACTGGTGCCACGTCATGGAGCGCGAATCGTTCGAAAACGCCGGCATCGCCGAACTGCTCAACCGCTCGTTTGTTTCAATTAAAGTAGACCGCGAAGAGATGCCCGATCTCGACGACGCCTACATGACGGCTGTTCAGATATCAACGTCGCGCGGAGGCTGGCCGATGAGCCTGTTTCTGACACCCGACGGCAGACCGTTTTTTGCGGCAACCTATCTGCCGCGCGAGATGTTCGCTTCCGTCATCACTCAAATTGCCGAAGCGTGGAAAACCAGGAGAAGCGAGATCGAAGAGATCGCGGACGCTCTTTCAAAAGCCGTAACAGAATATCGGAGCGCACCCCCGCCCGCCTCGAAGGAACCGGTTGATTGGTCTTGCATTGAAGCGTGGGTCGAACGAATTCTGTCGCAATTCGATACCGTTCACGCGGGATTCGGCTCGAGGCCGAAGTTCCCTCCTCATTCCGCGATCAGGCTTCTGCTTTTTATGGCCGAAAAGCGAAACCACGATGCCGCCTGGGATGCCGCTTCCAAAACTTTGGACGCCATGATGAAGGGCGGAATCCACGACCACGCCGGCGGAGGGTTCCATCGCTATTCGGTTGATGAAAAATGGCTCGTTCCGCATTTCGAAAAAATGCTGTATGACAACGCGCTGATGATGACCAACTACGCAACCGCGTCAAAACTCGGCAGCCGCGCAGATTATGCTCTCACCGCCAGCCGGATCGCGCAATGGATGTTTCGTGAAATGATAGACGATCACGGCTGTTTCTTTTCGGCAATAGATGCGGATAGTCAAGGCGAAGAGGGCGCCTTTTATACCTGGACTTACAACGAAGCAGCCGAGGTGTTGGGCAGCGGGGCCGATTCCGTTTTGAAGCGATACAACTTCGAATTGAACGGCAACTATTTGGACGAGGCTCAACAACGAAAAAACGGACGCAACATCTTGCATCTGAGCCCAAACGATGAGTTCCGGCGCGACGACGCCCTCGACGCGCTTTTGCGCGCCCGCAGCCTTCGACCGCCGCCCGCAACCGATGACAAGATCATCACTGCGTGGAACGGGTTGGCGATTTCGGGCCTGGTTCATGCGGGCTTCATTGCCGAAGCAAAAAGGGCAGCCGACTATCTGCTTTCGTGCGGAGACCCCGAACACCTGTTGATTCAAAACCGGTTCGCTCTCGGGAAAAATCTGGACATTGCGCTGTTCGTGCAGGCGCTGCTCGATCTTGACGATGCCGTTCCCAAAAGTGGCTGTCGTGCGCACGCTATAAACCTTTACTCTTCGATGAAAGCCTCATTTCACGACGACGTTCATGGCGGATGGCGTTTCAATCCGAAATCGCAATCCAACATGTTCGGCAATCCAAAGCCCGTATTGGATTCTCCTATTCCAAGCGGCAACGGCGTGATGATTCTCAACGCGCTTCGGCTTGGGGATATCCAAACCGCATCACAAGATCTCCGAGCGCTGCGCGGATGGTGCGAATCGCTGCCCCATGCAACCGAAACGCTCATTTTGGCGGCTGCCGCGTTCTTGAACCAAGGAAATTCGCTTCAAGCCGAACCCGACGTTCAGGTGCTTGCCCGCACATGGTTCGAAAACGATCAGATGAAAGCCGAAATCGAGGTGCGTTCGCCAGACGGCTGGAAATTCAACCGGCCTTTGCAAGCGGAAGCTGCCGCGCCGTTTGAAACGCGCGTGCAGGGCTCGCGCATCTTTGTCGAGTCGTCGGGCCAAGCCAGCGGCGCCGCACCCGTCGAAATAAAGATCTCATGGCAAATCTGCACCGACTCCGAATGTCTGCTCCCCGAAACGGCATCGTTCCAGCTTCAGTGGGAACACCCCCGGCTGGTACACTTGAAACGAGAAAACGATGGTTGAAGTGATCATGCCCAAAATGGGCGACGCCATGGAAGAAGGCACGCTGGTCGAATGGACGAAGAAGGACGGCGACCAAGTTAAATCGGGTGACGTGATCGGCAACATTCAAACCGACAAAGCCACCGTGGAACTCACAGCGCCATCATCGGGAACTCTCACAGGCTTTCTGATTCGGGAAGGCGACACGGTGCCGGTGGGACAGGCGATCGCCGCAATTTTGAAAGAAGGAGAAAAGCTTCCCGAAGGCTGGGGACGTGCGCGCAAATCTGAACCGCAAACAGCAATGCGCGCCGAGCAACCCATTCAGGAGCAAGCCAAGCCTGAGGCTGCGGCTGCCGTTGCAGTTGCGGAACAGCCGCGCGGCGAGCGGATTTTTGCAAGTCCGTTGGCCCGGCATGTTGCATCCGAAGCAGGCGTCGAACTCTCTTCGGTGAAAGGCACTGGGCCCAACGGCAGAATCGTGGAACGCGACGTGCGGCTGGCTGTTGGAACACAACCCGCACGAAAAACCGCCGAACAGCGCCAGGATGCCGTTTCGAAACTGAACGTCATTCGCAAAATCACTGCCGAACGCACCGCACATTCGATGCGCGAAGTGCCCCATTATTATGTGACGGTAGAAGTGAACCTCGATTCGCTGGAACAGCTGCGAGCAAAAATGCGCGAAGACGATCCCGATTTGAAGTTGAGCATCAACGACTTCGTTGTCAAAGCGTGCGCAATGGCCCTTCACGATCAGCCCCACATCAACGCGAGTTTCGATTCCAACCAGATTCGCGTTCACGGCGCAATCAATATCGGTGTTGCCGTCGCGCTTCCCGATGGTCTTACCATGCCGGTTTTGAAAAACTGCGAGACTAAATCAGTCCGACAGTTGGCTGCCGAAATGCGTGAACTGGCCGAACGCGCCAAGCAGAACAAACTTTCGCCCGATGAGTTGACCGGCTCGACGTTCGCGATCAGCAACATGGGCATGTTCGACGTTGAAAGCTTTACGGCGATCATCAACGAGCCGAACGGCGCGATTCTTGCCGTTTCGACCGCCAAAAAGCGCCCCGTCGTTGCCGAGGGAGACGCGATCGAAGTTCGCACCATGATGAAAATCACCGGCTCGTTCGATCACCGGATCATTGACGGCGCCGTGGGCGCGCAGTTCATGGGCGCCGTCCGGCAATACCTCGAAGCGCCAACAAGGCTTCTCTCCTAACCCTGGCACTTTTGATCTCCGGGTAACGTTAACCGTATTGGGCTCGGTCAACATCCCCGTTGGGAGATCTTCCCGACTGTCGGGCCCAAAAAGAACGATGTTTCAGGCGCCTTTGCCCGATGAATACGCGGCGTTAACCGAAGAGCAGACTCGCGAACGAATCCTAACGGCCAAGCGGACGCTTGGCGGACGTCTGCTTGTGCTTGGGCACCACTATCAGCGCGATGAAATCATCGAACATGCCGACTACCGGGGCGACAGTTTCAAACTGTGCAAAGATGCCAACCGTCATCCCGATGCAAAATACATCGTGTTTTGCGGCGTGCATTTTATGGCCGAAAGCGCCGACATTTTGACGCCCGATTCGCAAACGGTCATTCTTCCGAATCTTGCCGCCGGATGCAGCATGGCCGACATGGCTAACCTGTTTCAAGTGCGTTCCGCATGGACGCAACTCGAAAACGTGGTCGGCCCAGGAAAGATGCTGCCGATTACTTACATCAACTCTGCGGCGAATTTAAAAGCGTTCGTTGGTGAGCGGGGCGGCACCGTATGCACCAGCACAAACGCGCCCAAGGCTGTAGAGTGGGCTTTGCAAAATGCCGAGAAACTCATCTTCTTTCCCGATCAGCATTTGGGAAGAAACACCGGAGATAAACTCGGCTATGATGTCGAGCGGGAGATGTGCCTGTGGGATCCGTTCAAACCGCTCGGCGGCTGCTCTCCAGATGACCTAAAACGATCCAAGTTTATTTTGTGGAAGGGCCACTGTTCGGTGCATCAGCGGTTCACCGTGGAACAAGTGAACGAAGCCCGAAAGCGCGATCCAAACGTTCAAGTGATCGTGCACCCCGAATGTCCGATCGAAGTCGTGCGGTTGAGTGATTGCGCAGGCTCAACGGAGTTCATCATCAAAACGGTTGAACAGTCGCCCGCTGGAACGTCGTGGGCAATTGGAACCGAGATCAACCTTGTGAACCGGCTTGCCAACGAAAACCCCGATAAGAAGATTTGGTGTTTGGATTCCATGATCTGCCCGTGTTCAACGATGTATCGCATCCATCCCTCGTTTCTTTGCTGGGCGCTGGAACGGATCGTCGAAGGCGATCCGGCGAACGTGATTCAAGTGCCGCCCAAAACGAAAGAGTTCGCGCGAATCGCCTTAGACCGGATGCTCTCACTCATCTGACGCGGGATTCGTGCGATGCCGCCGTCTTGATTTTGAAGACCAGAACAGTTCGCGCTCGCCGCAACTTGAGTATTTTGCAAATCAAGTTAAACAAAATACGCCCCCTCCTTCATCGAAAGAGGGGGCTCACGCTTGTCGGAACTATCGCTTCATGTTCAACAGGTCTTGAAGCATTTCATCCACCGTCGTTACCACGCGCGTGTTCGCCTGAAATCCACGCTGAGTAACGATCAGGTCGGTGAACTCGTTGCCCAAGTCCACGTTCGACTGCTCCAAAAAACCTGCATTCAGGCTTCCCCGCCCGCCCGCGCGCGGAGGACCCACAACGGGCAGACCCGAGTTGTCGGTAGCGCGCAACAGGTTGTTTCCGATGCGCTCCAAACCTGCGGGGTTCGGAAAGATCGCCATCGCAATCTGCGCAAGCGTCCTGGTTAGTCCGTTCGTGAACAATCCGGTCACGATTCCATCCGCGCCGATGCTGAACGAAGCCAGCGATCCCGGCGGAAAACCGTTCTGATCCTTCATCTGAACCTGCGTGTCGGTGTACAACTGACTAATCGCATCGAAGTTCAAATTCACATCGAATGCGGGAGCGCCGTTTGCGGGAACCGTGATGGTTTGTGCTGCGCCGGTGTTAATCAAGTTGCCGCTTGCATCGAAGTACAACAGTTCACCCGATGTTGACGAGTCGCCGATCGGAACGCCGTTCTCTTCGGCAGCCCAATCCCAAGATGCGATCGCTCCAGGCGGCGGAGTGCCGCCCGGCGGCACTTGGTGGTTGCTGAACGTTAGGTCAATATCGTGCGCGCCGCCAAGCGAATCGAAAACGCGAAACGTAATCTGATACGTGTCGGTGTTCGCGGCGCCGGCATTCAAGTTTCCAGCAAAGTTTGCCGCGCTGCTCACCTGAACCGCCTGCAGCGAGCCGATCGGAATGGTAATTCCGTTCGCAGGACCAATGGGCGATGTCGTGTTCAAGTTGCCGTAGGCGTCGGCCGTCCATCCCACAAGTTTTTCTCCCGTAGAAACTTGAATCAGCGATCCGTTTGCGTCCAAATCCAACCCGCCGTCGCGAGTGTAGGCGATTCGGTCGCCGTTGCTCACGAGCAGATATCCGTTTCCCTGCACCGCAAGGTCAGTCTGGCGGTTGGTGGATTGCAGCGATCCCTGGGTCAAATTCACGTCGGTGCTGCCCACAACCACGCCCAAACCGTACTGAATCGGGTTCGTTCCACCCAGCCCGCCGTTTTGCGGACGCGTCGCGCCTCGGATGGTTTGCGCGATCATCTCTTGAAAGGTAATGCGGCTTCCTTTGAAAGCCGTCGTGTTGACGTTTGCCAAGTTGTTGCCGATCACGTTCATGCGCGTTTGCTGCGCTTTGATGCTGGCAACACCAGCGAGTAGTGCCTGTAGCATTGTTTCCTCCTAAGCGTTGTTTTTTGCGCGGAGGGATTCGTCAAACCTCCCCGACCGAAGTCGGAGTCCAGCCTAAACGAAGACCGCGCTGTCAATGTTCGTGAATACGTTTTCCTTCAACTGATCTTGCGATACGGCAGTGATAACTGTCCGATTTTTCACACTCACAACGAGCGCAATGTCGTCAATCATCACGAGCGAATCGCGGCTTCCTTTTTGTGCCGCGCGATCAACACCCGAACGAATGCGATTCCAATCGCTTTCGCCAAGTTCAATCCCACGGCTTTTCATGCGGGTTTGTGCATGACCCGAAACTTTCAGCCCCAACTGCGATTGCAGAACGTCGCCGAACGACGGCCCGCTCTCAACTGCCCTATTCTGTGTCTGCGGCTGCTGAACTTGGCTTTGAACCAGTTCTCGAATCTTTGAATTGTCAATCGGTCTTGCCATCTGTCTGCCTTTGTTATTGATCGGTGATCTTCATCACCTGATCGAGTTTGTATTGGGCGCCGTTCACAAGAATGTAAACGTTGCCTGAAACAACTTGCGCGCCCTGAACTACACCTTCATCCACATACGCACCCGTTCCACCCAATTCGGCGGAATGAAAGACCTGAACCGTTTTGCCGATCATTGCCGACGCCTGGCCCAAGTCGTTCGACTGCTTCAGTTGATCAATACCTTGCACCGTGCCCAACTGAGCGAGCTGCGCAAAAAAGTCGCGGTCGGTCATCGGCGAAAGAGGATCTTGTGTTTCGAGCTGCACAACCAACAAGCGCAAAAACGTGTCTTGATCCAAGTAACTGTTTTTTGCGGGCGTGGGCGCTGCCGCGTTCTGGCTCGTGCTGCTTATTGTGTTGATGTCCATTCTGGTTCTCCTATGCGCTGTAATCGAAATTCGATGACTGCCAGCTGATTGGTGTTTGTGAAACTAATGGGCTTTGCGAGAACGTTTCCGGTCTCCATACCGGCGCTCTCATCATCTGATGCTGCTGAAAACTGCTGTTCGAACCGCGCGAATCTGCGCCGACGAACATGCTTCCCAGTTCCAGCCCGCTCTTCGAAAGCGCCGCCGCCAAATCGTTTCGATTGGTTTCGAGCCACCCGCGCAGATCGGGGTTGGATGCAACAATCCGCGTTTCGACTCGTGTGCCCACGGTGCGAACCGTAACATCCAACGAACCCAACTCGGGTGGATCCAATCGCACGCTGATCGTCTGCGGTTTTTCCCCATCTTGCATCTCCCTCACGCACGCAACTACCCGCTCCGCAACCGAGAGCGCATCGAGGTCTGCCGGGGCCGAAGGTGCTTCCATTCGTCTTTCAACAGCCGACGTTTGTGGGTGAAGCAGATTTCTAACCGCTGCTGACTGCGCTGTGGGCTCTACCGGCGCGGTTTTTTCCGGCGGCCGGTTCGCATCGTCGCTCTGGTCATGATATTCGTTTTGCAGCAGCGCCGATTGGCCCTGAACGATCTGCGGTTTCGGGCTGTCGTTCTCAGCGGCAGGCGTTGCGCTTACCGATTCGCTCGCTTCGGTCTTGGTCGCCGGATTCAGTTTCTGAATGGCCGCGATTGCGCGGGTTCGCATCGGCTCAGATGCGTGATTCAAAACTGCCTCGACAATCTGAGAAATCTTTTCGGCTTTGTGCACTTCGGTTCGAGCAGGCGCCGTCTCGAACTTTTCGACTGCCGAACGCACCGCAGAGATCGTTTTGTCATCAACACCGGCTTTCCGAAGCACGGATTCGATGCGGTGAATGATCGTTTGTGCGCGTTGGGGAACGGGGTTCGCTGATCCTTCCGCCGAACTTTGCTTCGGCTGTGCTGTTTCCGCTGCCTGCGAGCGTGATCGGTGCGGTAACCCAATCTGGGCTGCGTTTGCCGCGGCATCAACTTCGGAGGCTGATAAGACGGGTTGCGCGGCTTGCTTAACAGCCGGCTGCTGCCTCTGAACGAAAGGTGCTCGAGCGGGCCGTGCAATCGGGAACTGTGGGGTCGGCGGCGCCGATTCTGCCGAAACCGACGGAGCAGGCACCGACGCAGCCTGAGCGGCGCTCTTGCCTTCGTTTTGATCTTTTCCGTCCAGCGCCTCTGGGATTGCGGTCAGCTTAATTCCCAGCGCCTCGGCGATCAATTCATTCAGTTGTTCATTCGGCTCGGTCTCGGCTTGTTCGGGTTTGCCCGTCTTTGCCTTTGGGACCTCGCCCCCGATCGCGGTCGGATTCTCCTGGGCAGTTACCGCCGCGGCCAGCGCTTTGGCTGGTGCTTCCAGCGGAATCCCGCCGGCGAGCGAGGCGATAAATGCCTGGAAAACCCCTTCCGGAACGGTTCCCGACTTCGGCGCCGCCTCGACCGAGGCAGCTGTCGTCGCCGGGAAAATGCTCGTCACGTCCACGACGGCACCTCCGTTTAGAGTTATCCCAATTCGGAGTATCGGAGGCCGGTGAGCGAAACTTGAGCCGCTTACCGGGCGATGATCACGTCGGTCGCCTTGAAAAATGCCGAGACCCGATCACCCACTCTCAGCCCAAGCCTTTTCACCGATCCGCGCGTGATTACCGAAGTGATCTCCTGGCCGTCGGGCAGTTTCAGCACAAGTTCGACGAGCATTGAATCTCCGTCAATCTTGATGATCGTCCCAAACAAGCGGTTTCGGGCGCTGATTTCGATGTCCGAGAGATCGAGCCTCGCCTGCGACTCCTCCTCGCTTCCGATCAGCCGTTTCTTGATGTCGGCCAGCTTTGCAGGATCATAAAGCCGCCATCCCCGGAAGTCCCGCTCGGGCGGCGGAATCTTGCCCTGCTTCTCCCAATTTGCAAGCGTTTTGGGTGTAACGCCGATGATCGCGGCCGCATCAATCCTCGTAATCCGGTCCTTCCGTTTCATTGACCTTTGGTCGAGTTTAGCCTAACCTTCCCTTTGTCTTGCCCGGCGTTCATCTTTCTTGGCGATGGCTTCCCTTTTGTCATACCTTTTGCGCCCTTTGGCAAGCGCCACTTCCACTTTCACTTTTCCGTTGGCAAAATAGACCTTGGTTGGAATCAGCGAGAGGCCGCGCTCTTCCGATCTTCGCCGCAGCAGTTCGATCTGTTTTTTGTGAAACAGCAGTTTGCGTTTTCTTCGCCTTTCCGGAACGAAACTCGCCGCTTTCTCATAGGGAGCGATGTCCATATCGTAAATCCAGATCTCACCAGATTCGACGCGGCAGTGCGATCCTTGCAGGTTCACTTTTCCGGCAAGAACGCTTTTAACCTCCGACCCGACAAGCACGATGCCGCCTTCGTGAGTGTTCAGGATTTCATAGTCGTGCCGGGCACGTCGGTTTTGGATGACCGGAAGGCGACGCTCGCCTCCCTCCGACTTGCGAGCCATTCGAACGCATCTTACCCGCGGGGTACCCTTTGTCCATGCGGTTTTCGCTTCCCATCATCGTTTTGCTTTTCGCGGCGGGGTGTTATAACCCCGACGTGGACGTGGCAAAACGCGCATACGAAACTTCACGGTTGATGAACAAACGTGTGAAAGGGATTGACACCCGGCTGCCTCCGCCCGAAATGGACAAGCCCGGCCCGCAAAACCCTGACCCCAAAAAAATCGCCGAAGAAAGCGCAAAAATCACCGCATTCAAAGTCGAGGACATCATGGTCGGTTCCGGCGCGCTGGCTTCCAAGGGGATGGTCGTGTACGTGCGCTATCGCGGCGAACTTCCCGACGGTTTCGTGTTCGACACCAATCGAAGGCCCAATCAAGATCTGTTATCGTTCACGATCGGAGATGGGTCGGTGGTGAAAGGTTTCGACCGCGGCATCGAAGGCATGCGCGTGGGCGGGCGGAGAAAAATCTACGTGCCGGCGGACATGGGCTACGGCCCCGATCCGATGCCCGGCTCGCGGATTCCGAAAAACTGTCCGCTGATATTCTATGTTGACTTGATGTTCGTGAGCAAACCCGAAGAATAACCTATGCTCGAAGTTAGAGGAATCCAGGTTTATTACGGCGCAATCCACGCGCTGAAAGGTCTCGACATTTCGGTAGGCCATGGCGAAATCGTTTCGATCATCGGCAGCAACGGCGCCGGCAAAAGTACGCTGCTGCGCACCATCTCCGGTCTGTTGCGGCCAAAAGAAGGCGACATTCTGCTCAACGGCGATTCGATTATCAATCTGCCTCCGAATCGAATCGTGCAGTGCGGAATTGTGCACGCGCCCGAAGGAAGACGAATCTTTACCAACATGACCGTTGGCGAAAACCTTCAACTCGGCGCTTTCATTCGCAAAGATGACGCGATCGCAAGCGACATGGAAGCCGTCCTTAACCGGTTTCCTCGACTGCGCGAAAGGTTCAAACAGAACGCAGGAACGTTGAGCGGAGGCGAACAACAGATGTTGGCGATAGGCCGCGCACTCATGGCCCGGCCAAAAATCCTGCTGCTTGATGAACCGAGCCTCGGACTCGCGCCCAATCTGGTTGCCGAAATCTTTAAAATCATTCGTGACATCAATCGCGACGGCACCACGGTGCTGTTGGTAGAACAGAACGCCATTCGGGCGCTGGAACTCGCCAACCGCGCGTACGTGTTGGAAACATGCCGAATCGTTCTTTCCGACACCGGCGCCGCGCTGCTGGCCAACCCCAAAGTGCGCGAAGCGTATTTGGGCGGCTGAAAATGCCCAAATCCGCCGCCGCGAAAATTTCACCCATGACCGAGGCGCACATCCCATCGGTCGTCGAAATCGAGCGCGCATCGAACCCTTCGCCCTGGTCGGAAAACAGTCTCCGAAGCGAACTACAAAATCCGCAGGCGCGGTACTTCGTCGCCTCCACCGGCGGTCAGATCGTCGGGTTCTGCGGCTATTGGCGCGTGATTGACGAAGCGCACATCACCAACGTCGCCGTTGCACCCTCGTCTCGGAATCAGGGAATCGGCCGCCAGCTCGTCTGCGCCGCTCTCGAGGATGCCGCCGCGGCGGGGCTCCGGTGTGCCACCCTCGAAGTGCGAGCCGGAAACACGCCGGCAATCTCGCTGTACGAAAAACTTGGGTTCGCAAAGTGCGCCGTTCGAAAGGCGTACTATCCATCCAACCGCGAAGACGCCATCGTCATGTGGCTGTACGATCTGAAATCCCATTGAACTATCTGCAAGGTCCCGTTATTGGAATCGAAACCAGTTGCGATGAAACATCGGTTGGAATCGTAACGGGCAAAACCGTGCTGGCTAACGTCATCAGTTCCCAATCCGAAAAGCATCGGGAGTGGGGAGGCGTCGTTCCCGAAGCCGCCGCAAGAATGCATGCCGAACTGTTTCTGCCGGTTCTAAAATCCGCACTTCAAGAAGCGGATATCTCTCTGCATGACCTTGTCGGAATCGGAGTAACAAACCGACCTGGACTCGTCGGCGCACTTTCGGTCGGCCTCAGTGGAGCCAAAGCGCTGGCTTGCGCACTCAAGATTCCGTTCATCGGAGTGAACCATCTGGAAGCGCACATCCTTTCTCCGTTTATTGATTCCTCATTCACGCATCCGCATGTGTGTCTTCTTGTTTCTGGCGGGCACACCGAACTGATCCTCGTGCGGCGCCCCGGAGAGTATTCAAAACTTGGAGGCACGATTGATGACGCCGCAGGAGAAGCGTTTGACAAAGCCGCCAGGACGCTCGGTTTGGGATACCCCGGAGGGCCCGCGATCGAGAAGGCGGCCGTCGGTGGCGACCCCGACAAGTACCCTTTGCCGCGCGGCCTGCGAGAGCCCACCTTTGACTTCAGTTTTGCCGGCATCAAAACCGCGGTCGCCAGAACGGTTGAACAATACGCCGAAAATCTGGACATATCTTCGCTCGCAGCATCCTTTCAAACTGCCGTTACGTCCGTATTGGCAGAAAGAACTCTCGCCGCAGCTCGAGAATCCGCGGTCGAACAGATCACGCTCGTGGGCGGGGTCGCATCCAACAACGAACTTCGAAATCGTATGGCACAGTTGGCTTCGAAACAGAACATCCAAGTCACGATTCCACACCATCGCTTGTGCACCGACAACGGCGCGATGATTGCGCATGCTGCTTCGTGGAGGATCGCAATCGGCGAACTGTCTTCGCTTGATTTGGAAGCCAGCGCAAAATCGCCCCTGCCCTAAGGAGTATTCACATTGAGCACCCAAAACCAAAACGAAAACAAAATGGACATGGCCGCGTTCGCCAAATATGCGGCGATTGTGCTGACTGCCATCATCCTTATCTATCTGGCCGTCCGAGTGAATCAGTTGAATGGCGAGCTGCGCGATGCGAATCAAGAAGCCGACAAAAAAGTTCAACAGGTTCGCGATGAGATGACCAAGTCTTTCAAAGAAGCAGCCAAAGCGGCAGCGATCCGCGCCTCAGCAGCAATGAGCGCGTTCCTCGATCCGTTGTTGTATTCGCACAAAGAAGGCGATATTACCATTCAAAACGCCGTGGATGCGCTTGCCGCAACGCGCGAATTCGATCTCATCATCGTGGCTGATTCAACTGGCAAAGTGGTCGCCGCAAGCGATCGAAAATACATGACGGGTACGCCCGAGGCGATGCAAGTGGAATCCCAAGCCGTGCTGCCCGTTGGAAGCGGATGGCAGGTTACCGATCCGATCATGCACGGCTCCAGCCGCATGGGCACGCTCCGAATCGTGGTGAAATAAGCCTCAGGCAGCCTCGCCCGGCAGCACCGGCTCAGGGCCGTGGGGCCCGCCTTCCTCGATGTCGCGAATCGTGTTGGCCGCATAATCTCGCAACAGCGGCTCAGGATCGCCGTCTGCCGCGGCTGTCAGCCTGCGAACCGCTTCATCTTTGTATTGTGGAAGCCATTCGCAAAGGTGAATCAAACCGTGAATCGCGCTACGCCTTCCAAAAGGCTGCTCGCCATGTTCCAGTACGTCGAACAGCGCCTCGGCGGCCGCGTCCGATGCCAAATGATCCCCCAGCACATCTCCTGCCTTATAAACCGCCCGCGCATAATCGTCGGGCGCACGCTTCATAAAAGCGGCAATCGCCTCGATCGCCTCACTCATCTGCGCATCATTCACACAGATGTTGGGCAGATCCTCAAAAATATCCAGAACGCACCATTGCGCAATGCGCCGATTTGGATGCGTTTCATCCAGCAGAATTTTGATAAGCGCCGCCGTATAAATTCCCGATTTCGCGTGCGCGTCAATGTTGGTCATCGCGGTGTTTGCAACATCGCGGTCGGAACAGTATAACAGCCGCACAAGCTGGATCGGATCGAGTTCGTGAATCTCGCCTTCGAATCGGCGCGAAAGCCCAAGCGTTCTGCTGATTGCAAACTGCCTTGCGAAAAGCGGCTCGACTTCTTGCGCCAAATTCTTCAGCAGCTGCGGTTCGGTGGAGCCTTTGGCCTCGGCCTTCAGCGCATCGCACTTCGCAAACAACCCGAACGGGGTCTCGGCAACCGCAACATCGAAAGCCTCGCCGTGAATCTCCCACCGGATTTTGCGCGTGAACTCGGACGCCCGAACATGATATTGTGCCGAAACCGAGCGGTTTGGCCAGCTGAACTGCCGCCGATGGCCGGGCCGAACCGCCGCCGTACCCTGACCGTTCCGCCCGCGCTCCTCTTCCAGGAACTGCGAAAGTCCGGTCAAAACATCCTCGGCTGTGTGCGGCATGAACGAGTAGTTTGTGCGAATTTCAACCAAAACGTCAAGCCGCCGCGAAGGTAAAATTCCGCCCGCCTTATGCCAGAAGACATTTCGCCAGAAATCTCCGAAGCCGTTGGCGAAGGCCAAACAGAACCCGCTTCGCCGCAAAACGAAGAGTTGAACGCCAAACTGGAAGAGTTGCAGCAAGAACTTGCAGACGCCAACAACTCGATGCTTCGCGCTCTGGCCGATTTGCAAAACTATCGGCGCAGAGCGAACCAAGACGTGGAGCGCGCCAGGTCGGCCGCACTCGGAGAAATCGTCGCCCATCTTCTTCCCCTTCTCGATAACTTCGAGCGAACACTTTCTGCCGCCGACGAAGGAGCCAGCCGCGAATCGCTTCTCGAAGGAGTGAAAATCATCGAAGGTCAGCTTCGATCTGTTCTGGCTAAATTCAAACTTCAAAAAATCCAGGCCGTCGGTTCCACCTTCGACCCTAACCTTCACGAAGCGATCGTCGCTGAACGGAGCGATTCTCCACAAGGCGCGATTCTCGAAGAGATTGAACCCGGCTATATGCTCGGCTCGACCGTGCTTCGGCCCAGCAAAGTCAAAGTCAGCAAAGGGCCAGGCGAGTGAGCCTTTTCGGCACCGACGGCGTTCGAGGCAAAGCAAACGCCGCCATCAACGCAGACCTGGCGCTCAAAATCGGCCTTGCCGCGGGTTCGCACTTTTTTGAACGAGGCGCAAGAATCGCCGTGATCGGCCGCGACACGCGCCGCAGCGGTTCCATGCTCGGAGCGGCGCTCGCCTCCGGCCTTGCGTCTGCAGGAATTGATGTCGTTGCGCTTGGAGTCGCGCCGACTCCTGCGGTTTCGTTCGCGGCGCGAACCGGAGGGTTCGACTTCGCCGCCGTCATCAGCGCCAGCCACAACCCTGCCGAAGACAACGGCATCAAACTCCTCGGCCCCGACGGAGGCAAACTCCCTGTTAGCCAAGAAAAACTGATTGAATCGCTCCTCGATCAACCTGCCCGTTCGCCTGCTGATCAGATCGGACGGATCGCTTCAGACGATTCGCACATCGAATCGTACATTCAATGGCTCGTTTCGCGGATACCATCTTCTCTTGATGGATTCCGCATCGCGCTCGATTGCGCAAACGGCGCCGCGGCATGCATCGCCCCCCAGATGTTCGAAATGTTGGGAGCCCAGATTACGACGATCGGAACGCAGCCGAACGGCGATAACATCAACAATCATTGCGGCGCCACAAACCCTTCGGCAATTCAGCAGTTGACCGTGGAATCGAAATCAGAATTGGGAATCGCTTTCGATGGCGATGCCGACCGCTGCATTTTCAGCGATGAAAAGGGCCGCCTGATCAACGGCGACAAATTCATGGCCGCCTGGGCCGCGAGCGAATTAAAAAGCGGCAGATTGGATCCGCCCGTCGTGGTGGGGACTTCGATGAGCAACCTCGGATTCGAGAGGGCGCTTCAAGCGATCGGCATCCAACTCGTCCGCGCCGATGTCGGCGACCGAAACGTTGCGTTCGCCATGCGCGATCATCAAGCCAAAATCGGCGGGGAACAAAGCGGCCACATCATTTTCGGGGGAGTCTCTCCAACGGGCGATGGACTGCTCACAGCGCTTGAAATGGTCCGCATTCTGAACGAGACGAACTGCCGCGCATCCGAACTTCAACCGCAGCTCGAAAACTGGCCCCAACTTCTTGTGAATCTTAATATGCCAGACAAAACGTGCATTCAGACCGACGAGTTCAAAACAAAACAGACCGCCGTGGCACAGGAACTGCGCGATCGCGGAAGAGTAATGGTGCGGGAAAGCGGCACACAGCCGATCGTTCGTGTGATGGTCGAAGCGAATGACGCCGATCTTCGCGATGCATGTGCGGAACAGTTGATAGCGTATTTATCTATGCGCCACGGAGCCAGGATTCACAGCAAAGTAGATTTGACTCATGCTCTTGGCGATTGACATCGGCAACACGAAAACCGCGCTCTGTTTGTATGAAGGGGCAAACGAGATTGAATACGGTTCGATTCCAACCAGCGAACTTTCGCGCGAGCGGCTCGAACCGTTCTTTGCTCGATGCACCCGCTGCGCTGCCGCATCGGTGGTGCCGGGTGCTCTTCAGATCATTAAGACTGCATTCGAAAAACCGATCATGCTTCTGGACGCGAAAGCCGACCTGCCCATCGCTATCCGATATCATCCGAAGGAGTCAATCGGCGCGGACAGAATCGCAAACTGCATCGCGCTGAACGCTTTATATTCACGGCCCGCCGTTGCGGTGGATTTCGGCACCGCCACCACCCTGAGCGTGCTCGATGCGAATGGATCGCTCATCGGCGGCTGCATCATGCCCGGGGCGATGACGGCGTACCGCGCTCTTCTTGCCAGCGCGCCAAATCTCATCGAAATCAATTGGGAGATTCCGCCAAATCTGATCGGCGATTCGACGGAAAAGAACCTTCAAGTCGGCTGTTTCGCAGCCCACGCGATCGCGGTTGATGCTCTGATCGCACGAATGAAAGCAGAGATCGGCGATCATCCAACGGTTGTCGCAACCGGCGGTATTTGCGAGCTTCTTGCGCCGCACTGCCCGCAGATCGAGGTCGTTAACAAACGCCTGACGCTCGAAGGAATCCGCCTGTTTGCCGAAGGCTAAAACTTGGCGCTGCCGGTGATGCCGGTCGTGATCGGAAGCGAAGGCGTTTGCGCTCCGCCAACTCCGCCCAATCCCTGCCGGCACACATCGAAAACTTCCCAACAGAAATCCAGAATTCCGATGCGGTTGCTTCGCAGATGCTTCAATACGGTGGTCATTGCCGCCGTGAACACGCCGCGAAACTGACCATCAAACGACAGCCCCTGCGCAAACTCGCCTGGAATGGTGGCATACGTTTGCGCGATCTTGCCCACTTGCGGAATCTCAAGACCGAAATATTTTCCGTCAATGATTCTGCGGTCGCATTGGAAAAACGAGAACACCGCCG
>JAJPJR010000036.1 GCA_021324165.1 Armatimonadota bacterium | reverse complement strand
TGAGAAGCGCAGGCTTCGCAGCCGGGTTCGGGTTGCCGTAGTCCGACAGTGCGCCGCCGCCGTCAGAGCCCGAGTTGGTTCGAAGCTTCTCGGGGCCCGAGGGGCACGAATACAGACCGCGGTTCTGAACGTACGGATAGATCGAGTTGGCCCAGCCGGTCAGGTTCTCATTCCACCGGGTGGTGTTCTGAGACAGACGCCAGTTGTAAGGGAACTCGATCAGCTGGGTGCCGTTCCACGGAATCGGAACACGCCAGGTGTTAGTCGTCGTATCGAGGGTCTGCGCCAGCGGAAGCCGGTCGTCAGAGTCGGACTTATAAAGTTCGAATCCCTCGGAGAGTTGCTTGATGTTCGAAAGGCATTGAGTCTGCTTAGCTTTCTCTTTTGCCGCTGCGAACACAGGGAACAGGATGGCCGCCAGGATCGCGATGATCGCGATGACCACCAGCAGTTCAATAAGCGTGAACGCCTTGGTGCGTTTCATTGCTCTTGTCCTCCTATCGAAGTAGATAGCATCCCGCAAAATCGCGGGTCATCTACATGGTAAAGCCAAAAGTTCCGGTTTGCAAAACTTTTTTAATCACCGAAGGCTAAATATTGCAATTTTCTCTATGCAACCCCGGTCATCAGCCGCATCACGCCCTCTTCGGTCGCCCCCTCTGCCGGCAATTCCCCCGCAATCCTCCCATCCCTAACCACGATGATCCGCGTGCTCAGCGCCAGCAGTTCCGGCAGTTCGCTCGATGCCAACAGCACCGCTCCCCCGCCCTGAACCATGTCGCGGATAATCCCGTAAATCTCCGCCTTCGCCCCCACATCCACGCCGCGGGTCGGCTCATCCAGAAGAAGAATCTGGCTGTTCGCGGCCATCCATTTCGCCAAAACCAGTTTCTGTTGGTTTCCGCCCGACAGGTCCACGGTCGGCGCATCCAACGACGGGGCTTTCACCCGCACCTTTTCGAACATCGCTTTCACCAGGCTGGTTTCGCGCCTGGAAGAAATCCACGGCCCAGCCGCCACCGAATCCAATGCCGCCAGCGAGATGTTCTCGCGCGCGCTCAGCGACAGCACCAGCCCCTGCCGCTTCCGATCTTCCGGCACCAGGCCGATTCCCAATTTCATCGCCCTGTGGGGCGATCGGTTCTCGAACCGCTCGCCCCGGACATAAACCTCTCCCGCCGCGCTCTCGATTCCGAACAGAGCCTCGAGAATTTCCGTCCGCCCCGATCCCACCAAACCCGCAAGCCCCACCACCTCGCCCTGATGCACCACAAGTGAAACGTCCGCGAACTTTCCCTCGCTGCTCAGGTTTTGCACCCGAAGCGCCTCTTCGCCGGGCGTCGTCTCAACCCGTTTGAACGCCTCCAACTCCCTTCCGATCATCTTCTGAATCAGCGTATCCTTGGTCAACTCTCCGATCGGAAACGTCCCCACATGTTCGCCGTCTCGAAGCACAGTCACGGTATCGCAAATCTCAAAAACCTCTTCCAGCCGGTGGGACACATAAATGCAAGTAACGCCTTCTTGGAGCAAGCCCCGAATCTGGTCAAACAGCCGGCTCGCTTCGCGCTGCGTAAGACTGCTTGTCGGTTCATCGAAGATCAAAACCCGCGAGCCTTTGCCCAATGCGCCTGCGATCTGAACCAACTGCTGTTTGCCGATCGGCAGGCTTCCCACAACTTCGTTAGGATGAATCTCGGCTCCCACTTTCGCGAGCCACTCCGACGCCAACGACCGCATCTTTGCCGAATCCAAAAACCCCATCCGGCTTGGCAGGTGATCCAAGCAAAGGTTCTCTGCAACCGTCAGATTTTCGCAAAACGCCAGCTCCTGATGCACCAGCCCGACGCCTGCGCGCATCGCTTGAAGCGGCGTCGCAAAATAAACCGGGTCGCCGTCCAAAAGAATCTGCCCTTCTTCGGCATGATAAAGCCCCGCCAAAATCTTGCCAAGCGTGCTCTTGCCCGCGCCGTTTTCGCCAACCAGCGCATGGCAAGAGCCCTTGCGGATCGCGATGCTCACTTTGTTCAGAGCCACAACGCCGGGAAACCGCTTCGTAATTCCCCGCGTCTCCAGAATCGCACTCATCGTTATTTGCGATCCAGCGCCCTCTTGATCATCACGCTCATATCCTCCAGATGCGCGCGCGTCGTTTTGTCCTTCGTTTTGGAAACGGCCGACCGCAGCATCCCAAGCTGTGTGTGCAGCTCGCGCAGCACATAAGCGCGGGTTGGAGATGCGATCGAATCCAAACGCGTAATCAAAGTGTTCGTGTAAACGCGCTGCAAATTGCGCCGGTAATAATCAATTTTCGGATCGCGCATCTGCAGTTCCGACCACACGCCGTTTCGCAGCGTAACCAACATTTCGTCGAACGTATATGCCGCGGCTGGATAACGCTGCTCCAATTCCAACATCCGCTGAATCCGCTGTTCCGAGAGCAGCGAACCCAAAACGCGCCCCTGCGCTCCGGCAAGCCGCGAAGCCCCCGAGTTGGGACCCAATCGAGTCAGCACCGATTCCGGCATCAAGAATGTCGGCGTCATCAAACATTGTTGAACCAGTAGCCGAACCGCACGGCGCTGTTTTTCCGCAGGCACCGGAGTGAATACCGCACCGCCGCGCCCGGCATGATAGTCGGTCATCACCGATCCGCCAACCTGATTCGCAACGTGTCCAAGTTCGGTGCTGAACTGCGTCCAAACTTGATCATACATTTCGTTCAAATCAGAATAATCTTTGCCGAATTTTGTCGTGGCAGGAATCAGGAATTTCATCACCCGTTTCAGATTCAGAATTCCCAACCTGGTTGCTTCCACGGCGTCATCGCCCAAATCTTCCGACTGCTGCGACGGATCGCCGAACCCCGCCCCGCCAAACCGGTACATCGGATTCTGCACCTGCCGTGCCGCCATCAAATCCAGTTCGCGCTGCTCTTGCGCAGGGTTGTTCGCGCCCAGAATCGGCTTATATCCCCATTCGATCGCGAAATAATCATAAGGGCCGATCATCGGGATCAGCCGCGCGCCATCGCCGGGCTGAGCCACATAGTTGAATCGTCCGTAATCCATGATGCTCGCCTCATCGCCATATTTTTCGGTGAACTCCCGGCTGCGCAGCTGAGAGATCGAATACGACGAACTCGCTTTGAAGTTGTGCTGCAATCCCAGCGTGTGTCCTACTTCGTGAGCGACGATATATCGAAGCAGCTGACCCATCTTTTCATCCGAAAACGGAAGCCGCTGCGCCTCTTTGTCGTTGGGCGAAGCCTGAACGAAATACCACGAACGCGCCAAATTCAGCGCGTTGTGCCAAATGATGATATGCGCCGATATGATCTCGCCGCTGCGCGGATCGTGAACGTGCGGACCCATCGCGTTTTCGGTTGGGGTCGGCGCCCAACGAATCACCGAATACCTTGCATCTTCTGCGCTCCATGTCGGATCTTCCTCGACGCTCGGAGCATCTTTGGCGATGATCGCGTTTTTGAAACCCGCGCGCTCAAAAACCGGCTGCCAATCTTCAACCGCCATTTTCAAATACTTCCGCCACTTGGCTGGAACCTCACGCGCAATGTAAAACACAATCGGCTTCACCGGTTCCGAAACGTCTGCGAACTTCTCTTTCTTTTCCAGCCGAAATCGAGTGATGAAAGCCTCATCCGCCACTTTGTGCTCATCGGTTCCATAATCCTGAAACGAAACGCTGAAAAACCCGACGCGCGAATCCGCCAGCCTGCCCATCATCGGCTTTTCCGGCAAAAGCGCAATGCTGTAATGAACCACAGCCGTGCTCGTGGAACCCCCGCGCGCGGCGCCGAACGGATTCCGACCCAAACCGACCGGCCCTCCGCCCCCGCCCGAAAACGTGAGCGTTGATGTTACATTGACGTTGTCAGGAAAACTGCTCGCCGTCTCCAAAAAACTTTTGGACTGGTCCACGTTTCCGCCACCCAAAACCCCGCGAACGCTGAATTCCGAAGGATCGGAAACGAAAAACCTTGAAACGTCAATCACGGCAGAATGATCGGGCCCGTTTGCCTGAACATCGAACGCCTCGGCGATCGGAGAAACGTTCGATGCTTCCACCGCAACGCGCACGTTCTCATCGTGATCCGAACGAATCGAATAGTTCACAACCCGAAGCAGCACCTTATCGCCCCGGCGTTCGAACCGCACGACTTTGTCGCCTGCCGCCGTCCCGCCATAACCTCCTAACGGCGTCTTTTGAATTTCGGTTACCCACAAAAAGTCGCGGCCAAACATCTTTTCTGGGATCTCAAAAAGCAGTTTGTCGTCTTTGCGATGCACTTTAAACACGCCTTGAGTCGTTTTGTAATCAGCCGTAACCACATCCGCATACGGCTTCGGCCCGGAAGTTTGAGAGCGCTGGAACCCACCCCCCTGAACGGCAGGCTGCGTCAGCACAAGAGAAAGAACAGTCAGTGCGCATGTCATAACAGGCACCGGGTTCGACATCTGCCCCTCAAACTCCTTCACACCGCGGCTTCATCCGAGATTTCGCACCGAAGCACCGTCACCGCCCTGCCGGTCAAATGCACGCGGCCATCCATCAGCTCCATCCCGATACGCGCGCCGCGCCGCGAGGCTTGAAAAGCGGTCAGCCGGGTTTTGTTCAGTTTGGCTCCCCAATACGGAGCCAAAGCGCAGTGCGCCGAACCGGTCGCCGGATCTTCATTCACTCCCGCCCCCGGCGCAAAAAACCGCGACACAAAATCGTAACTCGACGACCGCGCCGTTGCAATCACGCCTCGCGTCTCGAACTGCGCCAGCGCTTTGAAGTCCGGATTCAATCCGATGATCTCCTGCTCCGATTCGTATTCCAAAAAATAATCGAACTCGGTTTTTCCTGCAAAAACCGGCCAGCCTCCGACCGCTTCGATCAGCCCCTTCGGCGGTTCGATGATTGAAACCTCACTTTTTGGAAAATCCATTCGAATCTCATCGCCTTGCAGATTCGCGATCAGTTCGCCGCTCAACGTGCGAAACCGCGCCGCCTCGCTCTTTTTCAACATTCCGATTTCCCACAGCACGTGCGCGCTTGCCAAGGTCGCATGTCCGCACAAAGCGACCTCATAATTCGGCGTGAACCATCGCAAGCCATAACTGCTCTCTTCGGCAAGCAGATACGCCGTCTCGGAATAGTTAATCTCAGAAGCCAGTTTTTGCATCCAATCATTCGGCATCGGCCGTGCAAGCAGGCAGACCGCGGCAGGATTCCCCGAAAACGGGCGGTCAGCAAACGCATCCACCGTAAACAGTTTCATCGCTCCATCATCCTTTGCAATCTCTCTTTAGCATCCGGCCACTCCTCGGCGATGATCGAATAATAAACGCTGTCGCGGATCACTCCGTTCGCGCGAACCATGTGTCTGCGCATCACGCCTTCCTCCTTCGCGCCGATCCTCTGCAGCGCATTCCGAGATTGCATATTCTTGAAATCGGTCTTGAACTCCACGCGGTTGCATCCCCACACTTCGAACGCGTGCGAAAGCATCAAGAACTTCGCTTGGGTGTTCACAAAACTGCGCTGATACGCAGGAACGATCCACGTCCATCCGATCTCCACCCGCTTGTGCGCGGGCTCGATGTTTCCAAACCGCGTGCTCCCAACAATCCGCCCGGACTCCTTCACCACAATCGAAAACGGAACCGCGCTGCCGCCATTTTGCAAATCAAGCGCCTCGCGGACATACGCCTCCACATCTTCAGGTGAATCCAAACGCGAAAGCGCTGCCTCCCACAGTTCGGGATGCTTCGCCGCCTCCCATAACGCATCCACATGATCCATCTGTAAAGGAATGAGCGAAACCTTCGCGCCTTCTAAATGAACCGGCTCGCACCGCACAACGCATTGTAGACCAAAAGGGTACGATTGCAGCGTGATCGAAACGATCGGGCTTTACGTTTTTGATCCATATCCCCATCCCAACGGCTATGTGTGTTATCGCGCCGAATCGCCGATCGTCATTGATGGACAACTGAACGACCCAGCCTGGAAACACGCACCCTGGTCGAACGATTTCGTTGATATCGAGGGTGACAGGCGCCCCAAACCGCGTTTTCGAACCCGCGTCAAAATCCTATGGGATTCAAAGCACCTATACATCGCTGCCGAGCTGCAAGAACCCCACGTGTGGGCCACACTCAAAAAACACGACTCCGTGATCTTTCACGACAACGATTTCGAAGTTTTCATTGATCCCGACGGCGACAACCATCAATATTACGAATACGAAATCAACGCATTCGCAACCGATTGGGATCTGCGGCTTGTCAAGCCTTATCGTGACGGCGGACCGGCACTCAACGAATGGGAAATCACCGGCATCAAAAAGGCCGTTCACGTGAACGGAACCATCAACAACCCGAAAGACACCGACAAAGGGTGGACGGTCGAAATCGCAATGCCTTGGAAGCCGCTCGCCGAATTCGCAAACCGTCCGGCGCCGCCCAAACACGGCGATCAGTGGCGCATCAACTTTTCACGCGTCGAATGGATCGTGGATATCATTGACGGCAAGTACCGCAAAGTGCAAGGCAGGCCCGAAGACAACTGGGTTTGGTCGCCCCAAGGCGCAATTGACATGCACCGCCCCGAACGATGGGGCTATCTTCAGTTCAGCGAAAAACCGCCCGGAACTGATGCGTTTCAAAAAGACAAAACGCACAACGACCGCGTCGCTCTGATGAACGTGTATTACGCGCAAAAAGCGTTCTTTCAACAGCGCGATCGGTGGGCCGATTCGCTCGCCGAACTCGGCCTCGATCTTGCAGAAATCACCCTTCGCAAAACCGAACAAGGTTGGACGGCCGCATCAGCCCGCTCCGGCCTCGCCATAAGCCAAGATTCCAGGCTCTTTTCCCAATAACCTTTGGGGTACAACTTGCGGCGGGAAGGGTCGTTTCATGTTTCCATGCCCTCGGTGCGGACAGATGCTTCCGCCAACTGCCGTTGCATGTCAGTTCTGTCATGCCGACGTCCGCCACGTGCCCAGGCCGATGACCCAAGCCCAAAAGGAACGGATCGCGGGCAGCCCCGTCACAGTCCTCCGAGTCATCGCACTGATTCTTGGCGCCATCTGGATTCTCCGCGGAGGCCTTGAACTGCTGACCGGAATTTTGATGTCGCAAACCGCCGATACTGCGGGCAATTCCATTCTTTCTGCGGCGTTTGCAGGGGCAGGGTTTTTCGTCGGAATCTTCGGCTGCATCCACATCCTTCTCGGCACCGGAATCCTGTTCAGGTGGTCGTGGATTCCAACCGCCGTATACATCTTTTGCGGATTCGGAATCATCGGAGATCTGATCTCTCTGCTGGGCGGCAACGGGTATGCGCTGATTGATCTCGCGCTTCAAACAACGCTCATCATCGTCATCGCTTATTCCGCTGATACGTACTGACTTTTCGCGCGCGATACGAACTCCACAGTCCGCAGGCCACAATCACAAAACCCGCCATCTGCACAACGTTCAAACGCTCTTTCAACAAAACCCATCCCGAAATCGCGGCAATCGGCGGAACACAAAACTGCGCGAGCATCGCCCCGCTCGCGCTTGCACGGCTTACACCCAAATAAAAACCCGCAAACCCAAGCGCCCCCGCCAAAATCGCGATGTACCAAAACGAAAACCACGTCAGCGGCGCAAGGTGCAGCCAGTTTGTGTGCACCACCGGCCAAATTCCATAAGGAATCAGCGCCGGCAGCGCGCCCGGCATCGAAAGAGTAAACACGCGCAATGGCGAATATTTCTCAAACAAAGGCCTGCTAAACACAACGCACAACGCCCACTGAAACGCCGAAAACAGAATCAATAGATTGCCCAAAAGTTTTCCGTGACTGTGCGAGGTTGCCCCGAACACCACCAGGCCGACTCCCACGAAAGCGATCAACGAACCCAACAACGCTCCCCACCGGAAACTTTCGCGCCCAAACGCGACCGCCGCCCCATAGGCGATGATCGGAGACGTCGAAAGCAGAATCGAAGCATCCGCCGGCGATGATGTGCGCATCCCCTCCAAAAACGTGATCATATAAATTCCCAGCGCAAAGAATCCAAGAGTCAGTATCTTTGCCGAATCACTTTTTGGATACGAGAGCCGCTCGCCCGTCAAAACTGTGCAGATCGCCATCACCGCCATCGCTGGAAGCAGCCGCGACAATGCCAATGCAGGCGCCGACAACTCCGCATACGCCCATTTCACAACCACGAAATTCAATCCCCAAACGATCGCCGTAAGAGACAAAGGAACGAAAGCAGAGTGCAAACGCACGAACGCGCATTATGCATCATGCCGGGGCGCTTTGCTCTCCTTTCCACACCCCGGCAGACGAGCACGCCGAACAGTTCGGCGAAATGCTCTATCTCAAAGAGAGCCCAAAGTCCGCCCGCTCGTTGCGCGCCGCAGCCGCTTTCTCATCAAAAACAACGCAGGCGACAACGCGATCAACGTCCCCGGCTCAGGAACAACTTCGATGAACGCCGTTGCATCCCACGCCTGGCCTTTTCCCGTTGGATCGGGCACCGGAAACGCAAAGTTCTTGTTGATTCCAGCACCCACGCGAATCTGCAAAACCTGCGACAAATCAAATCCTGGTTCGTTGAAAAAGAACGTGAACGGGCCCTGCAATCCGTTTTGAGGATTGAAACTATAACTCGGATCCCAACCTTCATCCGGATGCTCGCGGAACCAGCCGCGCGCCCGTCCATTCCGATCAACAAGTTGAATGCCCATTCCCAAAACTCCAACCGGATCCTCGATCTCCAAACGAATCGAAGTGCCGTTCAAATCAGGATCGTCCACATAGGCAAACTTCCATTCCGAAACGCCGAGCAGACCCGGATCAGAAGGCGGATCCGATGATTTCACCAACGACAGGTGCGTTTCGCCGCTCGAATCAGAAACCAATACATCGGGCGTGAGCAGCGCATCTACGCGCGTAATCCCAGTCAAACCGAGCGATGCTGCCAGCCCTGTATAAAAAGCAGTCGCCGCCGCATCAATTGGATCGCCCGCACCCAGCGGAACGATCAACCCAGTGCCGACAGCCGTCGTCCACGACGTCGTCTTCCCTTCGCCGATTCCGATGATCGGACTCGAAAACAGCGAACCCGCAGCCGCAGCCCACACCCCGATCGCAGCCGATCTCCAACCAAAAACTCTCATCCTTTCACCCTTCCGGTACAAATGCCGGGAACATCACGATCAACTCAACTCCATTATACATACGCCGGTTCTAACCTGCGCCGATCAATCTCCATCCAGCCCAAAAGTGTGGATCTGCGAATCGCTCCGATTTCATCAAATGCAAACACGCCTCACGATAACTCTCAACTTTCGAATCGCCCGCCGCGAACCGCTCATAGAACTTTATCGCAAACTGTTTTGCGCAAACATCTTCCAGCCGCCACAACGCACCCAGCACGTTCGGACATCCCGCGGCCATAAACGCCCAAGCTAAACCCAACAGTCCGTCTACCGAACCTTGCCCTCCTGCCGAACTGCACGCCGAGAGCGTAACCAGCTGGGTGCTCACATGCCGTTCGATCAAATCGCGCCCTTCCAAACGCTCTCCTTCCGTCAGAATCAGCGCACTCGAAAGCGGATCGAAATCGTCCATCTTCGCATGCGTGGCAAAATGCGCCACATCGAACGCACAAAGTTTTTCCAACACTCCGCCCAGCGTCGCCTCTTTTCCGAGCAGCGCATCGCCTTCCATCATCTCTGCAACTCTCAGCGCCTCAGATTCGGCATTCGGAAGCGCATCCTCTTCGGCAAACTCAGAGACCCCAACCGCGATCGTTCGCTTTGCATCCGAATTCGCGATCTGCAAGCTTGATGCATAATCCGACGCCGATGCGTTGATCACAACGCCATGCGTCTCGATGAGCGCCGCTCCGCCTTTCATTCGCAATGCGCAAAACGGCAGCCCGTGCAGCGGCCCATCTGGGCAGATCACCAGCCGGTTCTTTCCTGTGATCAACGCTTCGATCGGACGCAGCAACAGTTCGCCCAACGCTTCGAGCAGTTTTCCCGCTTTGGATGATCGTGATTGCAATGCCGCTGCCGCATCTTCAACCATTCTTTCCAACTTCACACGCGGCAGCTCGATCACCCGCGCGTGCACAGCCTCCGAAAGCACAAAAACGGCCGTCTGCTGCTCGCCGCACACGAATTCCAACAGCGCAGTATCGCTATTGATGGCTGCCAGAATCTGCGATATCGAAAAGTGCGTTCCCGAACAGACTTCCTCATCGGCCTCCCGCAACGAAATTGAGCCTCTCAGCGCATTGCGCTCGGCAGCCGCCAAATCGCGGGCCGATTTCAACTGAACGAAGTTCAAAGAGTGTCGTTCAGCGCTCGCGATTTCTGCATCCAACTTTTCGATCTCGGCGCGCAGACGGTTCAACGACGCCGCCTCTTCCGGTGTCATCTTTTGCACGCGCCGAGTCCCAGCCCCAAGCGCGATCCTCAGCGCCGCGCCCTTCGCCTTTTGCACACCTTCAAATCCCGCTTCGATCATTCCCGCATGCAAACAACTCAGCGCGATTTTTGCAGGAAGCAGACGGAAGTTCGCACCGAAGCCGACTGCCAGTTCGGCGCTCCGAAGTTCAACACGAATTTCAGAAATCTTTTCTGCCGCTTTTTCATATCGAAGAGCAGATTCGCGCGGTTCGTTTGTCAAATCCCCCAACAACACCAACGCGCACGCTTCCAAAACCCCGTCGCCTGCTTCTGCCGCAAGGCGTTCGGCGTTTGTTGCGTGCCGCAGCGCATCCGGCTGCAAACCCAGAAGCGATTCGGCTTCGGCGATGCGCAGTTCGCATTCCGCAATCCGCCTTGAATCTCCTACCGATTCAAACACCGCTTTGGCTTGCTGCAGATCGTCTAACCCGTCATCGAGTCGGCCCTCGGCAATACTCAGCGTTCCCAAATTCAGGCGGCAGCCTGCCGAGCGCGCCTTTTCATTCAACTTTTCGAACACCGCCTGTGCTTGGCGATACGATTCGGCGGATTCATACCACCGTTCCAAATCAAAATAGATGTTGCCCAAGTTAACCAAGCAGCTTCCAACTCTGCGTTCATCGCCAAGTTCAGCAAAAACCTTTCGCGCTTTTCGATAGAGCGCCAATGCTTCGAGCCGTCTGCCGGTCTCTCGATAAACGTTTGCGCTGTTGAGATCGCAAACCGCGCTGAGCCGCAAGTCCCCGCTCTGATCATAGCGCGACTTGGCCGCCGCAAACTGTGCAAGCGCGTCGCGATACCGGCCCGTTTGAAACCGCACCAATCCTGTGTTGAACTCAGCAGCCGCAACTCCGTTTTCATCGCCTGCTGTCAAAAACGCGGCTTTTGCGGCCTGATAATGCGCAAGCGCGTCGTTCGGCACGCCGAGATCCACGCAGATCGCTCCCAAAACCGATTGCGATTTTCCGAACGATCTCTCATCTCCTTCAGCCTTCGACCGCTCGCCCGCCTCCTCGGCAAAACAAACCGCACGGTTCCAATCCGCCGCGCACCTTGCGATTTTCGCCGCTGCGATCAACGAGCGTGGCAGCGCATCGGTTCTGTGCTCCCTTGCAAACTGCACAACCGCCGCGGCACACGCCGCATTCGACTCGGCATTGCGGCGATCCTCCGCTGCGTTTTCCAAAATCGAAACCGCCTGTTCGAAAAGCGCTACTCCTTCTCGAAGGCGATCAGGATCGCAAATCTCAGAACAGTTGCGCACAAACCATTCAAGCGCCGACATAGGCCGTCTAATCGCCCATTTCCGCCCGCCGCGCTTCGATCTTCGATGCGATGTGCGCTTCAAGTTTTTTGCGCTGATCGTTTTCGGCGATTCGTTCCGCCGCTTTCAGCGCCTCGATATGCAAACCCAGTGCCGAAAGCACGATTGCCGCAGTAAGCGGCGCCGCCGGAGCGGCATCAATCGCCCATTCCGCCTGCTCGCGCTGCTTGTTCGAGAGCGTGCGGAATTCGACCGCGGTCTCGACGGTCGTCGCGCTCAGTTCCAAATCACCGCATCGAGGCCGAATGCGAATTCGAACACGGCGCCCAGGTTTTATGCGCGCACCGTGCACCCACTCGGGGCGCTCGGTTACCGCTTTCGCAACCGTTTCAAAACCGTTTCCGATGCCGGGGCGAGACTGCTCGAGCGAAACCTCATATCCGATTGCCCCCGGCGTTTCGCGCCATGCGATCGCGGCTGGGAACGACACAACCGACGAGTTTTCTAATGGAGGAGATGCGACTCGAACGGCTGGCTGCCGGTTGGTCGTCGCAGCCCGATACGCCGCAGCCGGCGCCTCGAAAGAGAACTGCCTGAGAAACGCCAAGCACCACTTAGGAAGTTTCGTCGCGCCGTCTCGCAATCCGTCATCTACCCTTATGTGCGTTTCAGCGAACTTTTTCAACCATGCCATCTTCGAAATCTTTTTGGCGCGCTCAAGTTTTTCGAAGGTCTGGGCGGTTTCCAGGCAAGATTTACAGGCTGCGACATGATCCATCACCTGATGCCAGCGCACGAACCTTTTGCCCAACACAACCGCCTGCTCCACTTCTTCAGGTTCGGGACACCCTTCTGCCGGCGCGGTTTGAAGCGCGGTTTTCAACGCTTCGTCGAATCTGTTTCGCGGTTCTTCTTTTCGCACGCTCATGCTGTTTTTCCCCATGGATTCATCAAAACGGATTCGGCAGATGCCTGGCAATTTTCAAACAGGCCGAGCGATACGCCTTCGACCGTTTGTCAGGCGATGCCAACGCCTCCTGCTCCGCTTTCGAAAAGCCTTCCTGATCGTTTTGCGCCTTTCCGATCGCCGCATCCAGTTCCAACTTGCCGCCGATCAGATCGGGCGCTTCCAAAATCAGTTTCGCCATAAGGTTCGCGCGGCCGCGCAGGAAATGGCTTCGCACAGTTGCACCGTTCATTTTCAGCAAGGTTCCTGCTTCGTCAAGCGATCCAGTTTGATACATCATCATCATCACACGAAACTCTGTTGGCGTGCATGCTTCCTGCGCAACCTCGATCACTCTTTGCAGCCACAGGTTTCGGTCCACGGCATCAGGAGACTCTTCTGAACGTTGTTGTTGCGCGGCGGGAACAAGGTTTTCGGGAAGGTCGTCTATTGATGTTTCTTTTGAGCCCAGCCTGCGGTAGTAGCGGGTGCAGGCGTGGGCGGCTATCCGGAAAGCCCAGTGACTCAGGGGACAATCACCCCGGAACCGTTCAAGGTTTTGGAAGGCGATCAGCATGGTCTGCTGGGTGATCTCCTCGGCGTCGGCCCGGTTGCGGGTCTTTTTGGAAACGAACGCCGAAAGGCGGGGCCGCAACTGCTCCAGTTGATCGGCCAGGTTCCCGATCTTCCCCGGCTCCCCCATTGGTTGAACATTTTGACTGTTTTCGGCTGTGCAGGCCGTTTAATGGGTCTTCGTCGCGCCACCTTCCCCCTAAATGCAGGGGGAAGGATGGAATGTGTGCAATCCACGCTCTCATCCCTCCCCGCTGCCCCCTTTTCCACGCTGCCCCCGGGAAGCAGGGGGAAGCCCCGTGAGCGAAGCGAACGGTGAAGGGGGTGTGCCATGACGACGAACCCCCTTCCGGCGCTCCGCGCCACCTTCCCCCTAAATCCAGGGGGAAGGATAGAACAAGACTGGGCACCGACCCCCATTCCCGCGATCGTCGGCGGCTGCTTAGGGGCTCTTCAACCCTCCAGAAGATTGCAAGCTCTGATGCCTAAACGATTCCAAGACAACTCCGATAAACCAATACGGAGATATGACACGCGGAATCATCGCATCTGCCGCAGGAATGCGCGCAAGCCAAGCAAGGCTCGATGTTCTTGCCAACAATTTGGCAAACATCAGCACCACAGGCTTCAAGCGCGACGAAGTCGCATTCAGCGATTTTCTCGAGCGCAACATGAGCGTTGAAAACCGACCGGTCGGAAAGATCGGATCGGGCCCCGTTCTTGCGCAGGAGATGAGCATTGACGAAAACGGCCCGGCGATTCCCACCGACAATCCGCTGGACGTTCGCCTTGAAAAACCGAATCAGTTTTTCGCCGTGCAAACACCCGATGGCATCCGCTACACACGCGACGGAGCGATGCACATTGACAGCGACGGCAGCTTGGTCAACGCAAGCGGATATGCGTATTTGGACGCAACCGAAAGGCCGATTCAGATTACAAACGGCAACTCCGCCAACATAAAAATCGCTCCCAACGGCGCGGTTCAAGTTGATGGAGTGGAGCAAGCGGTGCTTGACGTGGTGGAAGGCAGTTTGACCAAAGCTGGGCAAAACCTTTACACGGGAAACCCGCAGCCTGCAACTGATCCGAAACTGGTTTCCGGATCGCTGGAAGGCTCGAACGTCAATGCGATTCAAACGATGGTCGAAATGATCGAATTGCAGAGGAATTTCGACGCATCGCAGCGTGCCATTAGAACCCAAGATGAATTGACCGATGAACTGATTCGAAGCCTTGCGAACCGATAAGCCGGACCTTTGGGCATAAGCCCAGGAGGCAGCGGTCTCTGATCGAATGAAGAGACCGAGTCAGCGCAAGGCGATCGAGATGCCGGAAACGGCAAGGAGATAAAAACCTATGCTTCGATCGCTGACAACGGCGGCCACAGGAATGGCCGCGCAACAGAGGAACCTTGACACGATCGCCAACAACTTGGCGAACGTCAACACCACGTCGTTCAAAGCCAGCCGCGCGCAGTTTCAAGACTTGATGTATCAAACCGTGCGCGCAGGCGCTGCCGACAACGGCGGCGGCGGGGCGCTGCCCGCTTCGCAGCAGATCGGGCTTGGCGCGAAGTTCACGATGAACACTTCGAGTTTCGCCAACGGCCCGCTGCTCACAACCGGACGCGATCTCGATGTGGCCATCAAAGGCAACGGGTTTTTCCAAGTGCAGCTTCCCGACGGCACGCTTGCATACACGCGAGATGGATCGTTCACCCGCACCGCAAGCGGCACGCTTGTTACCAACGACGGTTATCCCGTTGCGGGCAACATTACGATTCCCACCGATGCGACGACCATCACGATCGGGCCCGATGGTTCGGTGTATGGCCAAACGGGCACAAGCAGCGAGCCGCAGGCTTTTGGAAACATTCAACTGTTTCTGTTTGGCAACCCCGGGGGTTTGGAACGCATCGGCAAAAACCTTTACCACGCAAGCACGGTGAGCGGCGACGCCGTTGAAGCGGTTCCCGGACAAAACGGCTCGGGCTCTTTGGAGCAGGGGTTTTTGGAAGGTTCAAACGTTTCGATGGTGGATGAGATGATCAACATGATCATGGCGCAGCGCGCTTACGAAGTTAATTCGAAAGCGATCATGGCAGCCGACGAAATGCTCAACACCACCAACCAGATCAAGCGATAGGAATAACAGATGATTCTTACAACGATGCTCATTGCGCTTGCGCCGATTCAACTTCAAGTGGTTGGCGAAGGGTATTTGCGGCTGGAAGCAGAAAGCGGTTTGGCTTACGTGAAGTCCGGAACGTTCACGGTTGTGAACGGAAAACTGACGCACGCCGGCGGTTTCCCCCTTACGCCGCCGGTGTACGTCCCGGCAGAAGCCTCGGCGTTGAATGTGGATTCGCACGGCTTGATTTCAGCCGAACTGCCGCGCGGAACCGTAACGATTGCGCAGATTACGCTCGCAAAATTTCCCGCCGATTCCAAGCCCGCCGAACTGAAAGGCGTGCTGCTGTTCATTGAAAAACCGACCCTCGGCAAACCCGGCGATGCAGGATTCGGCGCTGTGCGAACGGGAAAAAACGTTGCGCCGCATAACGCATCGAACTTGCCTTCGATTGTGGTGAACGAGCGTTCTGAAATCCAATCTGCCTCGATCACCATCGGCGATATCGCCAAAGTTGAAGGGCCCGAACCGATGGCGACACGCATCAGCGAGGCGGTGATCGGCCTGGCTCCGCCGCTGGACGTGCCGCGCGTGATCACAGCCGCGACGATTCAGTCGGCTTTGCGATCCGCAAGAATCGCGCTGGATGGCATTGAAATTCAAGTGCCGGAAAAAGCGGTTGTCATCCGCAAAAGCCGCGTTTTGAAAGGCGAAGAGATTTGGAGCGCAACTCGCAAATGGATCGCCGATGAGCTTCCCACGCTTTCATCCGGTGTTCTCATTACTCCGATCGCGGAACGATCGGTGCCGCTCGGCGACATCGAGTACACATTCAGATCGGTTTCTGAAACCACAAAATCGGTGATTTTGGCGGTTGAAGCAAAGATCGGCTCGGAACGGCTGTTCAGCCAACAGCTTGTCATCAACAAAACAGGCACAGCGAACGTTACAAACGTGCCGATCACGGCTCGAGTGGGAGACATGGTGCGCGTGGTGCTGATTTCAGGCGCCATCAGCGTGGAAGCCACCGGACGAATCACCTGGGTTGGAACTGACGGCCATGTGAAAGTTGTGGTCGAGCCGACGCGGGCGGAACTGATCGGCAGTTTGAAATCTGACGGAAGCGTGGAGGTGAATTTATGAAACTGCACATCGTTCTTTTGACATTCGCAATCGCCAATTCGGCGGGCGCACAGCAGAATCCGGGATCGCTTTGGAACGACGGAGCTCGAAGCCCGTTTGCGGATCGAACCGCATGCAGGCCGGGTGATGTGCTCACGATTTTGGTGAGCGAAACCTCGTCGGCATCCGCTACGGCCGCAACCAAAGGCTCGAAGTCGGATAAAGGTTCGGTTACTCCGGGCGTCGGTCCGGTTTTGCGCGCACTCATTCCCAAATTGGGCATCGAAGACACGTTTGAAATGTCGGGTTCGGGATCCACCACAAGGCAGGGTTCGGTTGCAGGCCGGCTCACTGTGCTGGTGAAAAAAGTGCTTCCCAACGGTGATCTTTTGATCGAGGGCACGCGGTTTATTCAAGTGAACAAAGAGACCCAAAAGTGGGTGATTCAAGGCATCGTGCGCTCCGACGATATCCGTTCTGACAACACGGTTCTCAGTGAATCGGTCGCTCAGGCGAGCATCACTTATGACGGCAAGGGAACCGTCGGCGACCGCCAGCGCAAAGGGATCATCTCGACGCTTTTGGATTGGCTCTTTTAGGAGATACGGATGAAGATGTTGTTTAGCATTGCAGTGCTGAGTTTGTGCGCAAGCGGCGTTTCGCAGAAGGCAAAGCCGATTGTCAACGACCGATCATCGAACGACGGCCCTTCGGTGCGCATTAAAGATCTTGCGCGCGTTCGCGGCGTGCGATCCAACCAGTTGAGCTGCATCGGAGTTGTGGTGGGATTGGAAGGAACCGGGGACACAAAGAACTCGCCCTGGGCGCAGCAGATGATCGTGAACTTGATGAAAGATTACGGCGTGAAGCCCGATGCCGGACAGATCAATCTGAAAAACGTGGCACTGGTGATGGTAACCGCGGAGCTTCCGCCTTATGCGCGCCCAGGAAATCGGATTGACGTTACGGTGAGCTCGATCGGCGACGCGAAAAGTTTGCAGGGCGGTTATCTGCTGCAAACCCCGTTGTATGCGCCAGGCAACAAAGGTGTGGCGTTTGCGGTTGCGATGGGACCGGTGAGCATCGGAGGTTTCAACTTTTCTTCCGGAGGCACAAGCCGACAGAAGAATCACACCAACGTCGGGTTGATTACCGATGGCGCCATCGTGGAACAAGCGGTGCCTACGCAGATCGAATTCAACGGGTCGTTGTATTTGGAACTGCGCGATCCTGATTTTACGACCGCGATGCGCGTTGCTGATGCGATCAATGCAGCGATGCCTGAAGTGCGGGCTGCCGCTCAAGATGGAGGCGGCGTTGAAATCACTCCGCTGGCAGGCGCGAATTTCGATCCCGTAACGGCGCTGAGCAAAATCGAACTGCTGAGCGTTGTTCCCGACGTTGAGGCCACGATCGTGATCAACGAACGCACCGGCACCATCGTCGTCGGCGGCAACGTGAAGATCGGCCCAGCGATGATCGCCCAAGGCGGCCTCACCGTGAAGATCAACCAATACAACGAAGTCATTCAGCCTTTGCCCTTCAGCAAAGGCACGACAGAAACCCAAAAGAACAGCGATGTGAAAGTGGATGAAACCACCGTGAACATCGGTGTGATGAAACCTAACGCAACGCTCGATGATTTGGCGAAACTGTTTCGAGCCCTGAAGGTGAGCCCGCGCGACATGATCGCGATTATCGAGGCGCTCAAGGCACAGGGCGCGATTAAAGCCGTCATCAAAACTCAATAACCGTGTTTTTAAATCCGAAAACCAAAAATGGAGGTCCAAGGGATGGAAATTAGAACCTACACCCCAGCAGCGATCGGCTCGACAACCTTGATCGCAAGCCCCGCAACGGTCGCTGCACCTGTCGCTCCGAACCCCGCCGCGCTGTCAAACAACGTGTTCGAGGTTCCTCAACCCATTCAGATCGGCGCTTCGCCGGCGTCGGCAACGACCGCCGACACGATCGTCGAACCGCAGCCCGTTTACAAGAATCCGCTTCTTGCAGCCGGACTGTTCAATCCTGCTTCGCTCACGCCGAAAGACGGCGAGGTGAGCGTTCTTCCGTGGGATGGACCGAACAGCGCGATTGATCCCGCTTCGGCGCCTTCGGTGAAAGCGGAGCTGAAAAAACTGCACTCCGCAGCCGAGGGTGTGGAAAGCGTGATGCTGAAAGACCTGGTTGCAAAGATGCGCGCAACTTCGGGCAAAGGGCTGTTCGGCGACAACATGGAGTCCAAAATCCATGACGACATGATGAACGAAGCGATCGCCAACAAGATGGCGAGCGCAGGCGGAATCGGAATCGCAAAAGCGCTTTACAACAGCATGCAAAACGTTGTGATGCGACGAGCCGCCGCAGCCGAATACGCTAAGACGACAACCACCAATGTGGGCGGGTAAATCCATCATCCTGCTCAAACAGATCCGCGAGGCGCGCCGCACAGCCGCCTCGCGCAACACAAAAAGGAACGCGAATGATTAGTCAACCTTTGCAGGAAATCTGGACGGAGTATCTGGCTCAAACCAACAAACTCCTTCAGGCGCTGCATGAACAAACGGCCGCAGTCATCCTGCGCGATCCGGCTCGGCTGGAAAGGCTTCAGCCCGAACTGGAGAGGCAGATCGCCGAGGTCCGCACGATTGACGAACGCGCCATAGGCTGCGCGCGCCAAATCGCCGAGCAGATCGGAAGCGAGCCAAGTTTTCGGTGTTTGGTGAAAACCCTCGACGCAAAAGAGGGGCGCCAGCTTCAGGCGATGGCCAACAAAGTCATTCAAGCCGCCCAGCGGGTTCAAGGAATCATTCGCAAAAACCAAACGCTCATCGAAAACGAAATGGCGTTCAATGCAGGGTCGCTCGCCCTCATCGCAAAAGCCGTCGAAGAAGACGAAGGCAGTTTCGCCGCGAAATCGTACGCCGCGGTGCTCGTTGATCAGGTGGCCTGAACATGCCCGACACTTTCATGGGAATTGACATCGCCGCGCGCGCACTGCGTGCGTTTCAAATGGCGCTGAACGTTACGGGCCACAACCTTGCCAACGTTGACACCGAAGGTTACTCGCGCCAACGGATTGACATTCAACAAACGCCTCCGATCACGTTCTTCGGAATGCGGCCATTGACGTTGGGAACCGGACAGTTCGTGAACACCGTGATGCGGGTGAGAGACCAGTTTCTTGACGGCAGATACCTGCAAACCAACTATGAAGGATCGAGGCTTTCGCAGCTCAGCACGTCGCTCGGCACCATCGAGGGGATTTATCAAGAGCCCGGCCCCAATGGACTTCAGAGTTCGCTGAGCGCGATGTTCGATGCGTGGTCGCAGCTCAGCGCTAACCCGGCGGACGATGCGGCGCGGCTGCAAGTGCGGCTTCAATCACAGCTGTTTGTGCAGCGTGTGCACGATATCAACGCGCAGTTCGCTCAATATGGCAAACAGTTGGATGGGGAAGTGAACGCGACGATCACACAAATCAACGCGATCGCAAAACAGATTTCCGATCTCAATATTCAGATTCGATCGCTTTCGGTGTCGGGCGCTTCTCCAAACGATCTGATGGACCAGCGCGATTTGGCGATTCAAAAACTTACGGATTTGGTAGATGTGCGGACGGTTGACCATCTGGACGGCACAAAAACGGTGTATGTTGGAAGCCACACGCTTGTTGATCAGTTCGGATCGTATGACCTGCCTTCGCAATACGATGCGAACAGTTCAACGGTAACCGACGGCACCAAAGTGATTCAGATCAAAGGCGGCCGATTGGCGGGCGAGTTCGGCGGAATTGTGGCGCTGGGCAACTATCAAACGCAGCTCGATTCGCTTGTCAATTCGGTTCGCACTCAGGTCAATCTGTTGCACGAAACCGGCATCAACCTGAACGGCACAACCGGAATTGACTTTTTTGCCGGATCGGTGGGAGCCGGCGATCTCGACCTTTCGCAGGAGATGAAAGATGACATCCGCAACATCGCTGCGGGCACTTCGGGCGAACCGGGCGATGGCACGTTGGCGTCCTCGATCGCCGGAGTTCGCGATCTGCCCGACCCGAATCTGGGCAACCGAAGCGTGATGGACTACTACGCCAACACCATCAGCCAGCTGGGCCAGGAGAGCGCGTACTACCAGAACGGACTGCAAACCCAGCAGGCCATGCTCAGCCAGATTGACCAGCAGAGGCAGTCGGTGATGGGGGTGAACATGGACGAGGAGCTGGCAAATATGCTGAAGTACCAAAGGTCGTACCAGGCGGCGGCCCGATTCCTCACGGTGCTCGATCAAACGACCGAAGATTTAATCAGCCAGTTCGGAAGGTAGCCGGCAGGCAGGAACCCTAAAGGTGAGAATCAGCACCAGCCAACAGTTCGCTTCGCTGAAGCAGCAGATCATGGACGCCCAAGAGCGGGTGGACCTGTATCAGACGCGCATGTCCACGGGCATCCGCGTGAGCAAGCCCAGCGACGACCCGTTCGCGGCGCTCGGCATCCTCACGTTGAGTTCGGCCAAATCGAAATCCGATCAGCACCAGTCCACCGCCACGGCGGCCTCCAACAACCTGAAGATGGCCGAAGCCCGCCTCGGCGAAATGACCGACGTGATGCAGCAGGCCAAAACGATCGTCATTCAGGGCGCAAACGGCGCAACCGATCAACAAGGCAGAATCGCGCTCGCGGCACAGATTGATGCGCTGCAGCAGCGTTTGGTTCAATCAGCAAACGGTCAGGACGGCAGCGGCCACTATCTGTTTGCGGGATACAAAGTTACGACCAAACCGTTTGTGCCCGACTCTTCGGTGGTCAACAACTACATTCGTTACGATGGCGATCAAGGCAAGCAGATTGTGGAAGCCGGCCCCGGAACACTTCTGCAAAGCAACATGCTGATTGACCAACAAGTCACCGATGCGTACAACGCGTTGGAAGACGCCAAGCAAAGATTGCAAGCTGGAGATGCAAGCGGCCTGAGCGGCGTTACGTTGCAGAAGATTGACGATGCGGCAGCGAATCTGTTGAACACTCGCGGCGAGGCAGGCGTGATGATTCAGCAGTTCGACGATGCGGCAGCCGCCGCAACGCGACGATCCGACGAGTTTACGAAACAGATTTCTGACAAGCAGGATGCCGATCTGATTGACACCGTCACCAATCTTCAGCGCGCGCAGACGGCTTATCAGGCGTCTTTGGCTGCGCTCACTGTGGCGAACGGCCTCACTTTGCTCGATTATCTTAAACCATGACGTTTTACACAACCCGGTTCGGCACGCTTGAATGTTCGGAAGACGACCTGTTCGTTATGCCCGAAGGGTTTTTGGGCTTTCCTCAATACACAAGGTTTGTGGTGATCAATCACAAACCAGGCAGCCCGTTTCGATGGATTCAGAGCGTGGAAGAAGCATCGCTTGCGTTTTTGGTGCTCGACCCGCAAGAGGTCAGCGGCGATTATCAGCCGGAGATCAACGATTTGGATGCGCGCGCGCTCGGTCTCGATGAGCACACCCCGCGCCAACTTTACGCTGTGGTGTCCATACCCCGGGGCAACCCCCAAGCCATGACCGTGAACCTGGCTGGGCCGATCGTCATCAACGCCCAAAAGCAGATTGGCAGACAGGTGGTGATTGACGACGAACGGTGGGGCACCAAGCACGCCGTGGTCTCGATTCAAGATCAGGAGGACCGCAAGGCCGCGGCATAGGCGCCGCAAACCGGCTAAAATGCAGGGAAGCGGCCAGCGCCGCTTTGCCATGGAGGGCAAATCCCGTGCTCGTACTCACCCGAAAAGTTCAACAAAGCATCATGATCGGCGACGAAATCGAGGTCGTCGTTTTGGACGTTCGCGGCGAGCAGGTGCGCCTGGGGATTCGTGCGCCCAAAAACGTGGCCGTGCACCGGCAGGAGATTTACAGCCAGATCAAGCACGAGAACATCGAGGCCGCCGAAACCCGGCCCGAAGACGTTCCTGACTAATAGTCGCTCTTCCGCCGCTTCGGGTGGAAGCTGGGCACCTTGAACCAGTGATCCAGACTGTATTCCCCGCCGCCATATGCCGCCAGGAACAGGTAGATGAAGCAGAACAGCACGGCGGGTTCGCCTTTGTTCTGAATCGGCGAGAACCCGTTGGGGGCGTGGGCGTGAAAATAGGCGTAAGCCATCTCGCCCGACAAAATGAACGCCGTGATGCGGGTGAACAGGCCGGCCAGGATCAGAATCCCGCCGAAAAACTCAAGCACGGCCGCAACCCAAATCAGTGTGAACGGCTCGGGCGCGTGGGGCATCTGCCCAAACCAGCCGAACAGTTTCATGCCGCCATGCTGAATGAATAAAAACCCGCTGACCAGGCGGAGCAGGGCAAGAGACAGTTGGACAGCAGTGTGCCGACTCATAGGGTTTGCCTGGTTCAATAAATGGATACCTGCGGCTGTTTGTTCCCAAAACCGGCTGAAAGTTGCAGTAAGATTCCGGGTATGAGATTCCTGGTCTTGATCATTCTGGGAGCCGTCGCCTTGTCGGGGTGCAAGCGCGGCGGGGGCGATCCTGTTGGAAACTACACAGGGCGCCTGACGAACACCGCGGGGGACACGCTGATGGTCGTTGACCGCAAGCTGGAGCTGCGAGCCGACCACACTTACACGTTCATTCAACATACACCGATCGTGAGCGGGACGTGGGCGATGGCCGACGGCAAGATTACGCTGACGCCGAAAGAGTACACGGGGCCGCGAAGCGAGCAGTCGGTAGATCCGCGCAACAAAGAGATGATCATGGAGTTGGAAGGCGTCGGCAACGAGCTTCACATTGTGAACGAGGACACGACTTGGGGGAGTTGGGTGTACGTTCGCGACGGCACCTGGTCGCAGTAGGACTTCAGGCGTGGAATGGTGTCACCGGCACCGCTGCTGGCGGCGGTCGCGCCTAGGACAATCCACGACGATGCCTACTTCTTGACCGAGGTGCCAGGATTCCACTTGTTGTACTGATACGCAAGATGAACTGCTTTTCCGGTCTCTTCTTCGGTTGCCCACTCCGCCCTGTTTGCTGCGAAGAAGACTTGCAAGAGCAGGTCTTTCATGATTCTGTCCGGGTCAGCGATCAGCTGGCTTGTGTTTGTGGACAGTGGAATAGTGAATTCATCGTCCAACGGCGAGGCAGGGAACGTATCGGGGAATCCATTTGGGAAGTGTAACCATTCTGCACCTCGGATGCCTTCAACTGAAAACACGATGTCGAGTGGGACCCGAAGTCCAGTCTTTTCGTACCACGTGGCAGCGTGCTTGATGTACAGCAGCAACTTAGCGAGAAAATGGTTGACATGTATCCCACTCGGATGGTTGTGGCCCCTTTGCGAAAGCTCGACATCCGTTCCGTAGAAAAGTCCTCCATAGATATTGGCTTCGAAATAGCTGGGAATGTATTGAGGTTCGAATGTTATGACGCTTTCATATTGGGTGATCAAAGCACCTACCTCTCCAGGATAGAAATCACCGTGGACACGGAGCTGACACATTTTAACACTACCCTTGAGGTCGGATTGCGAAAGTACAGGTTGGGCCGGGTACCGCGGCCAAAAACCAATAGTAAAGCTCGCGCCGCCGAAGACCGACCCTGTGTTGGAATTCTCCACCGAAATCTGCGTTGAACGAAATTGAGAGTAGCGTTTGCTGGTGCGTTCTTGCAGCCGTTGCTTCCTCTCATCCACAGCTCTTCTTCGTCCAAGTAGGTGCACAATCTCTCTCTCTTCAGCCAGTTTTGGGGTAATAGGTCGGCTGTGTTCATCAACGCGAATAAAGCAGCCGTTGCGACCGTTTATGAAATGCGGTGTAATGGGGCTCTCCGGGACGTGTAACACGTAGAGAACCTTTGATGTGCCCGGCACGCCAATTGGCTGTGACACTTCTACCAAAATTGGAGGACTCACGCGGTCCGTACACAATTGCACGATTGTCTGGTTGTAGTTGCTTCGCTGCGGCACACCAGGAAGGCCGTTCAATACTCCGGCTTCCTCGGTCGCGCCAACTATCAAGTATCCGCCATAAGTGTTGGCAAATGCGCTCAATTCCTTCAGCGCCGGGATGTCCGACATGACCTCCTGCTTGAACTCAAGTCGTACGTTTTCGACTGCGTGTTCGTCCAACAGCGATTGGAGGTCACAAAACTCGAGAGCCGTAACGGGCTTAGTATAGAACGACATTGCTAACCGGTGAACCTCCCATCACTTCAACAACTTCCCAACCACATTCCCGTATACATCTGTGAGGCGGAATTGGCGGCCGAGGTATTTGTAAGTAAGCCGCGTGTGGTCAATGCCCATCAGGTGCAAAATGGTCGCGTGAAGATCGTGAACGGAAACGGGATCTTCCACAACGTTGTATCCCAAATCGTCGGTGCTTCCCAACGAAACGCCTCCTTTGATTCCGCCGCCCGCCATCCACAAAGAGAAAGCGCGCGGGTGGTGATCGCGCCCTGGAAGCTGCGATCCGCCGCGGCCTTCTTTCATCGGAGTTCTTCCAAACTCTCCGCCCCAAATCACGATCGTGTCATCGAGCATTCCGCGCTGCTTCAAATCTTTGACGAGTGCCGCCGAAGCCTGATCAACCTCTTTGCATCTGCGCGGCAGCGCGTGCGTCAAGTCCTCGAACTCGCCGGTGCCGTGATGATCCCATCCGCGATGATAAAGCTGCACAAACCGCACGCCGCGCTCAATCAAACGCCTCGCTAAAAGACAGTTGTTGGCAAAACTTTTCTCGCCGGGCGACGTTCCATACATCTCGTGAATCGAAGCGGGCTCTTTAGAAATATCCATCAGTTCGGGCACGCTGGATTGCATGCGATAGGCAAGTTCGTATTGCGATATGCGCGTGTCAATTTCCGGATCGAGGGTCTCTTTGAGTTTCATCGCGTTCAACTCTTTCAGCGCATCGAGCATCTCGCGGCGAACTCGATCCGTCACACCATCGGGGTTTGAAACGAACAAGACCGCGTCGCCTTTCGAACGAAACTCCACACCTTGATACACCGAAGGCAAAAACCCACTGCTCCACAAACATTTTCCGCCATCGGGATTTGAATCGCCCGAAATCAGCACCACAAATCCGGGCAGATCGCGGCTTTCGGAACCCAAACCGTAGGTGAGCCATGAACCCATGCTCGGCCTGCCCGGAAGTTGATTGCCGGTGTTCATGAAAATCTGCGCGGGCGCATGATTGAACTGATCGGTGTGCATGGAACGAATCACCGCAATGTCATCAACAATTTCGGCGGTGTGCGGCAGAAGTGTTGAAATCCACTGACCGCTTTCGCCCGCTTGCACAAATTTGTGCGGCGAGGCCAGAAGTTTCGGCACGCCTTTGATGAATGCAAACCGTTCACCTTTCAAATACTCTTCGGGACAATCTTGACCGTCGTGCTGCGACAAAACCGGCTTCGGATCCCACAAATCAAGCTGCGAGGGCGCGCCCGCCATAAACAGATAAATGATGCGCTTTGCTTTCGGCGCAAAATTGGGAAACGCGGCCTGCTGCGCAAACAGGTCTTCGTTCAACAGCGCCGTGAGCGCCGCGGCACCCACACCGAAACCGATCTGTTTGAGCAGCGTTCTTCGCGTCAGTTCTCTCAGTTCGTTCATCTTGATTTATCCTTTGGTAATCGTTTCATCCAGGTTCAGCAGCAGGTTTCCGACCATCGTCCACACGGCGCCGTTTGCATCGCCTGCGATTTTTTGTGCATCCCACGGATGCGCCTGATACTGTTTTTTCATCAGCGCAAGATAATCCTCGATTCGTTTCAGCTCTGCGGCGTTCGGTTTGCGCGATGTGCACGCGCGGAAACCGTAAATGATTCCTTCTTGGTCGGATTTTGCTGCTGCCTTTCGCATTCTTTCGCCCAAAGCGCGCGCCGAGGTGAACAAGCCTTGATCGTTTAGCAGCGCGAGCGATTGCAGCGGCGTGTTGGTTCGCACGCGGCGGACGATGCACGATTCGCGGCTGCCCGCATCAAAAGTCGTAAACATCGGGAAAGGCGCGGTGCGTTTGATAAACGTGTAAAGGCTTCTTCGATACAAATCCTCGCCTTTGCTGGTCATCCATTTTTCTCCGCTGAACGGGCTGTCCCACACACCTTCGGGCTGATAAGGAAACACGCTTGGGCCGAACATTTTTTCGCTGAGAAGGCCCGACGCTTTTAGAACGGCATCCCGCACCATTTCGGCTTCCATTCTCACACGCGGCCCGTGCGAAAGCAAAATGTTTTCGGGGTCGGTTTTCAACGCCTGTGCGCTCGGCTTGCTGTCTTGCCGATATACCGCCGACATCACGATCAGTTTTTGAATCGCTTTGCGGTTCCATCCGTTTTGCATAAACTCAGTTGCGAGCCAATCGAGAAGTTCAGGATGCGAAGGCGGGCTGCATTGCACGCCCAGGTTTTCGGTGGTTTCCACAATGCCGCGTCCAAAAAACATCTCCCACATGCGGTTGACCTCCACGCGCGCCGTGAGTGGATTCTGCTTGCTTACAAGCCATTTGGCGAGGCCCAAACGGTTTTTCGGCGCGTTTGAAGGCATCGGGCTGAGCGCTTGCGGCACGTTGGCTTCCACAATTTCTGCTTTGCTCAAAAACTCGCCGCGCGTGTGCACGTTTGCAGTGAACCTTTGCACTTTGGGGTCATCGCGCATCACCAAAGTTGTGGGAATCGAGGCTTTCAGCCGATTCAGTTTTGCTTGCAGATCGGCAAGTTCGTCTCGCAACTCATCGAGCGCGGGCGCAACGTTTTTGTAATACTCTTTCAGCCGCTGCGATTCCGCCTCGGAACGTGTTGGGGAGTTGAGAACGGCGCGGATGTCGTTTGGCACAATGTCGGCACGCGCAAGTTCGTCGGCTGTTACAAGAATCTTAAAGTGTCCCAGATTGTGCTGCTTCCACACGGATTCGAATTCCAGAACCAGTTCGGCGGTTTGGCTGCGGGCTGCCTGCGCAGGCGTTTTCAACTCCAAAATCAGCCGGTGGGGTTTTGCGACTTCTGGATAAAACGCCCAACCGGTTTCCGGATCGTCGTCAGTAACTCCCGCCAGCGCATATCCTTGTTGAATGAAATCGGCTGCCGAAGCGCGAATCGGTTGCTCGACGCCGCCGACTTTCAGCCGCGCCTTCGACAGTACGATGTTGCCGGAATCGCTTCGCCCCGGCCCGCCGTTCACAAACGCTTTATCCGGAACGGTTTCGATGCAAACTGCGCTAAGACGTTTCGCAGGCATCCTGAATTGAATCGTGTAATCATCGCGGTCGGGGTTCGTGCCTGAAACGAAGATCGAACTGTCACTTTTCAGTTGAAACGCGGCGCCCGCCTTCGAATGCATTCCGGTTGGAACAACCGCGTACCATCTGATTCCGTTTTTTGCGGCGGCTTCCCACTCAATTTGCGCTTTTTGCAGCTGCTCAGCTCTTGAAGCGATCTCCTTTTGCACCGACTGCATTTTGGATTCCAGTTGTTGTTGCAGCTTCGACTGCTCAGCCGATGGCACTTGAATCGAGGGCTCTGTGAACTTCTGCTCGCTCACGCTCGCATCGCCCAGCTTCGCATAATCGGGATGGGCAAAGAACGCCATCATGCTGTAGAAATCTTTCATCGTGAACGGATCATATTTGTGATCGTGGCAGCGCGCACATCCCATAGTTACGCCAAGCCAGGTGGTCGCAGTGGTTGTCACCCTGTCAATCTCCACTTCAAACAGCGCTTCTTCTTGATCCACGCCGCCTTCTTCGTTTTTCATGGTGTTGCGGTTGAATCCGGTGGCAACAAGCTGCGAAAGCGTGGGATTGGGAAGCAGATCACCGGCGAGTTGTTGGATCGTGAACTGATCGTAGGGCATGTTGGCGTTGTAGGCACGGATCACCCAATCACGATAGGGCCATGCCACGCGACTGCCGTCTTTTTCATAACCGTTCGTGTCGGCATAGCGCGCCAAATCGAGCCATTCCCGCGCCTGCCTTTCACCGTAATGCGGAGAATCCAACAGCCTGTCCACCAGTTTTTCATAGGCGTTCGGCGAGTGGTCATTCAAAAACGCGTCAATTTCTTCAACGGTGGGCGGCACGCCGATCAGATCGAGCGTTACGCGGCGGATCAGCTGCTCTTTGCTTGCGGTCGGCGCGGGCTTCAATCCTGCGGCCTCCATTCTTGCCAACACAAAAGCGTCAATCGGGTTGCGAACCCAGTTCGCAAGTTTCACATTCGGAATTTTCGGACGCACCGGCGCAACGAACGCCCAATGTTTCCATTCGCCCTTTGCAAGTTTGCCGCCTTGCAAAATCCAATCGCGAACCGTTTTCAATTCGTCTTGTGTGAGAGGAGCGAAACCCATCGGCATTTGTGCCAAACCGTTCGCGCCAGTCAGACGTTGATACAAAACCGAACCCGCTGGGTCGCCAGGTTTCACAAGCCTGCCCGAAACTCCGCCCTTTTCGATTCCTGCCTTGGTGGTGAGATCGAGCCCTGCCGCCGGGCTCGCGCCGGAATGGCACGATGCGCACCGGGCCTTGAGGTTCGGCCATATCTGAGTTTCGAAGCGGACTTCGGTCGGCGTTTGGGCCGCCGGGCTGGACAGCGCCATCCAAGCCGGGCCTGCGGCGGCAGCGCCCCAGGCGATCCACCTGCGAATCGCGTTCATGATCAATAGGATACAGCGGGTTTGCGCTTTTTGGGCGGCTTACCCCCATTCGGCAATGCCGTGCCACAATTCCAAAAGGGAGATGATGGGATGGATTCTGTTCGGGGCGCTGGTCATTTTGGCGATTGTCTTTTCCGCCGTTTCCCTCGCAGCCGAACAGAAGCGGAAAAAGCTTTTGTGCAGCGTGGCGGGCTCTCTCGGGCTGGGCTGGTTTCCGAACGGGTTGGGTGGAAGCGAGCAGAGCGACTTTGCCCCGTCTTGGTTTCCAACCGCCAATGAAGCCGATGCCGTTTTTCTTGCACGTTTCGATGGGTTCAGCGTGTTCAAACGCGCAGGCACCGTCACGGTTTCCGAATTGATGATAGGGCGCCGCGGCGTGCGAGACTGGTACTGTTTTCGCTGCACCTGGACTGAAAAAAGCGGACGCAACAAGAAGCAGGTTTCCTATTCTGTGGTCGCAGTTCGTTGTGCGCTGCTGTTCAAACATCTGATGATTCAACCGCACACGTGGATTGACAGCCTTGGTGTTCACGCCATCAAATTCGAATCGGCCGAATTTAATGATCGGTATCTGGTTCAAAGCGACGATCTAAAATTCGCTTATGACCTTTTGCACCCCGAAGCGATGGAACTGCTGCTGAAGTGGAAACTCAAACATCTTGAGTTTTTCGGATGCTATTTTATGACCTTTGCCCCCAACTTTGCTCCCAACGAGGTTTATGAAGCGGTTTTGGACATGGAAGCGTTTCTTGAAACGATTCCGGAATACTTGGTTCAAGACATCGGCTTTCAAGCATACTGGCCCTCTCCATACGATCCATGACAGACGACGCCCTAAAGATCGTTATTTATGTTTGCGGCGGCGCAGCTGCTGTCGGCGCAATCGTTGTCATCTGGTGGTTCCTTACGATCAACCGGTTCGTGCATCTGAAAAACCTGATTCTTGAAAGTTGGTCGAATGTGGATGTGGTTTTGCGGCGGCGATACGACCTGATCCCGAATCTGGTAGAGACCGTCAAAGCGTACGCCCGATATGAAAGCGAGCTGCTGCAGAAAGTCGCCGACCTGCGCGCCGCAGCGATGCACGAGGTCGGGGCGGTGGACGTTCAAGCCAAAGTCGAGCAGAGGCTTGTGGAATCGGTCAACCAGTTGATCGCCAGAATCGAGGCGTATCCTGATTTGAAGGCCAGCCAGCAGTATTTGGAGCTGCAAAAGGAGCTTGTGAACACCGAAGACCGCATCGCCGCGGCGCGACGGTTTTATAACGCCAACGTGCGGGAATTCAATACGCTTCTTGCTTGCTTTCCGGCGGCTTTTGTCGGCAGAGCCCGAGGCCTGAGTCCGGCACCTTATTTCGAGGTGTCTTCGCTCGAAATTCGGAAACCCCCAAACATTGCTGGGGCGGCCGCCCCATCATAGGAACTCCGCCCGAGCAAACAGCGTCTGACTGGATACCAATTCTTGCAACAGGAGGCGGACATGAAACTGATTTTCAAAATCGTGGGCGCATGGGCATTGGGAGTTTGCGCATTCGCGCCGGCGTTCAGCCAAGAGATTTCGGTTCGCGGAAAGATCGTGGGAGTGTTGACCGGCGATCCGGTGGCGATTTTGGTTTCGCAGCCCACAGGGCGGGCGATCGAAGTTGCAATTGCGCCTGCGAAATTTTTGGCGGATCGAAATCTGAAGTTTCAACTCGGAGACAAAGTCACGGCCATCGGCATTTGGCGCTATTCGGGCAAGCAGGCCTATGTGGTGGCGCACCGCATCGTGATGAACGGAAAAACCACCGCCGTGCGAACCGACGACGGACACGCGCTTTGGACCGAAGCCGACCTGACTCCGCCGAGTTATGCGACGCCCGAACAGCCTTCTGAACAAGGCTACGCTCAGCCGCAAGGCGGGTGGTATGGCGATTTCAACGCGCTGGGAGATTGGATGTATTTCAATCAGGGTTATGCCGACCAGTTGGGCCCAGGGATTTTGGGCTGGAACAACGGATCGCTTGTGCAGCTTTATGGCGGGCCGATCATTTTGGGCAACTATGGTGGATCGCTCATCGGCTTCCCGCTGATCCGCATGTATCGGCGATAAGCGTCGCGTTCGCACACCGCTCAATCCAGGAGGAAACCGATGGCGCCAATTAAAGCAGTGATGCAAAGCAGCTGGGATCGTGGCGATGACACGACCGTTTACGGCTACGAGGTGTTCACCGAACCCGGCACGTATGAATTTGAGTTCGAGTTTCACAACCCCGAAGTTTGTCACGACGGCGAGGCTCATGAGTTCATGATTGTAGTTCGCAGCGAAGACGGCCAGATCGAGGTGAGAAACCACGAAGATGAGCGGCTGTTTTTGTTGAAGGGCGGCCACTTTTTCATTCACGCGCAGCACAAAAACTTCCGCACCGCCGCCACACCGTGGGAGACGATCTATGACCTGAGGCGGGGAACCGACATAGACGCATCGGGCAAGCACGCGATGTTCTGGTTCGACGCGCCGGAACGCGAGGCGTCGTCCATCCGTTCGGCGCGGGCCAAGTGCGTTCTTCGTGCGGTGGAGCCCGCCGAGCTTTCCCGTTCAGCCAGGTCTGTGCTTTAGCCTTTGGTGCGCTTGCGGGTTTTCGCGGCTTTTTTCGCGCTGGTCGAGCGCTGGGTGGCGGTGCGTTTTTTTGCTGCCGCCTTGGCTTGACGCGAAAGCGCCGTTGTGCTTGCCGCCGCTTTGCCTTCTTTTTTCAGGGCGTTTTTCGTTGCAGCTGAGCGTGTTTTGGAGACGCTTGTTTTGGTTTTTGTGGGGCCGGTTTTCGCGGCGCCTTTTTGAGCAGGAACGTTCACGCCGGCGCGGCGCGCTTTGGATAATCCGATTGCAATGACTTGCTTTGCGCTGCGTGCGCCATGTTTGCCTTTTCGAACGTGTTCGATCTCTTCTTTTACGAACTCGCCGGCTTGAGTTGATGGTGATTTTCCTTTCTTTTTGTCTTCTTTCGCTTTGCGAACAGTTTTTTGTTCTGGCATAATATTTTTGACGAAACAGCGTTGCTGATTGTTTCGCGGCGGGAACAATTTGTGAGTTGTTCGGCGTCAAATATTGCGCGCTTTTTGGAGTGCGAGATGATTGCTTCGCGCTTTAGATGGTGTGTCCAGGCACGCGGATTGTGCATTGCAACACTCATCTTTCCTACTGCTCGGCGAAGGGCAAAAGGTTTGCGGTTGGAGTGTCGTAATCAAATCGTCGCACACTCCTTCTGCCCCCTGGAATCTGTTGGAAGGATTGATTCTATGCAAACCACGCTTCCCCCTGGAATCAGGGGGAAGCCCCGTGAGCGGAGCGAACGGTGAAGGGGGTACCCAACACTGACCACGCTGCCCCCTGGAATCAGGGGAAGTCCGTGAGCGAAGCGAACGGTGAAGGGGGTGTGCATAAAACCCAAACCCCCTTCCGGCGCTCCGCGCCACCTTCCCCCTAATGCAATGGGAAGGATGGATTCTATGCAATCCACGCTGCCCCCTGGAATCAGGGGGAAGTCCGTGAGCGCAGCGAACGGGTAGGGGGTATCAGAAAACCAACGTGATAAACTCACGGGGCCCCAAGAAATCTCTTACCAGCAATGGCGCAATTCCTCCACAAAACCATCTCGGACTTTTGCTCGAGTTCAACCGAGGCCGTCGTCGGAGAGCTGTCGCTGGCGAGCGGTTATGACGTCAAAGGCACAGAACTCGAGGCTTGGAGCACCGAAGTCGAAATCATCAAGCGCAGCGTCGCAGGTTTCCAAGGCGACGTGGTGATGGAGTTCACCGTTCCACGACTCGGCAAACGGATTGACGTTGTGCTCATCATCGGCGCGGTGGTGTTTGTGATCGAGTTTAAGGTTGGGGCAGATTCGTTCGAAAGTCAGGCAATCCAACAAGTTTGGGATTACGCGTTAGACCTGAAGTATTTCCACCGACCCAGCGAACATGCGGCGATCGTCCCGATCCTAATCGCAACCGCCGCAACGGCTCCTCCGCTTTCAACATTTCCAAAGGCAAGAGACGACCGCGTCTTTGATCCCGTTTGTTTAAGCCCAAACGATCTCGCACCTTTCCTTCGACATATGCTCGCACAACCTTTGGGGCAGCCGATATCTGCGCACAACTGGATCAACGGACAATACTGGCCGACCCCAACCATCGTTGAAGCGGCAACGGCTTTGTATAGGAATCACAGTGTTGCCGACCTTGCACGCAGCGACGCCGGTGCGGCAAATCTCACTTCCACAAATCAGGCGCTATCCGAAATCGTTGAACGGTCACGTGCGCATCGAAGGAAATCCATCTGTTTTGTCACGGGTGTACCCGGTTCGGGAAAGACTCTCGCAGGTCTTAACTTAGCCACGCAGTACCTCGATAGCTCGTCCAACATGCACAGCGTGTTCATGTCGGGAAATGGGCCGCTGGTGGAAGTACTTCAGGAAGCGCTGGCTCGCGATGCAAGTCAGGGAGCAAGGCGAAGAATTTTGGAAGCGCGTCGTTCAGTTCAGGCTTTCATACAAAACGTGCACAGATTCCGAGATGATTGCTGGAGGGATGAAAAGCCGCCCGTGGAACACGTGGCCATTTTCGATGAAGCTCAAAGAGCATGGACATTAGAAAAAACCAGAGACTTCATGCGTAGGCGAAAGAGAATCCCTAACTTTCATTACTCAGAGCCTGAGTTTCTTATTTCATGTTTGGACCGTCATGACGATTGGGCAGTAATCATCTGTTTGGTGGGCGGCGGTCAGGAGATTCACACAGGCGAAGCTGGGATCGGTGAATGGTTGTGCTCGATAGGAAGACGGTTCCGCGATTGGCGCGTTCACATTTCTCCACACTTGAATCGCGACGAATACGCAGTTGCAGAAATCTTGCACGGGATTCCAAACGAAGTTGTCGAAGATCAACGGCTTCACCTGTCGGTTTCCATGCGATCATTCCGTGCAGAACAACTTTCGCAATTTGTGCATCAGGTGCTGAATCAAGATCCTGGTGCCAAAGAAATGTTGCACCAAATCTCTCAGAAATACCCACTGTTTTTGACCCGATCTCTGGAAAAAGGCAAGGAGTGGGTCCGCGGCAATGCGCGAGGAAGTGAACGATTCGGAATGATTGCCTCATCGCAGGCCGAGCGCCTTCGCGCACAAGGAATTCACGTAAAGGCTCCCGTAAGACCGGTGAACTGGTTTCTCGGTGACCCGGACGATGTCCGTTCGTCATTCTATCTTGAAGACGTTGCAACGGAGTTTCACATTCAAGGGCTGGAGGTTGATTGGTCGTGCGTCGTTTGGGATGCCGATCTTCGGTTCCGTGACAAAACGTTTCAAAACTTCCGTTTTCGAGGGAACAAATGGGAGCGAATCAGGAATATCGAATCGCAAAAGTATCAAAAAAACGCTTACCGCGTTCTTCTCACTCGCGCGAGGCAGGGCATGGTGATCGTGGTGCCGAACGGCGATAAAACCGACTGGACGCGAAGCCCGGAGTTCTACGACCAAACCTACGCCTATCTGAAACGCGTCGGGCTGCCGGAGCTGTGAAAAACTCTCAACCCGACACGACGCGGCGCAGTTCGTATCGCACGTGGCGGGGTTTGGTCGCCTTCAGCTGAAACAAAAACAACGCGCCGCGCCGCGCAACCAAACGTCCGGCCACGCGCAATGTGAAACCAACTTTGCCCGACCGTGGCTCTGCCACCACCCAACGTTCTTTATCACACAACACAACTTTGCCGTCGAACAAAAACGCATCGTCTCCTGCCGGCTTCGTCCACAAAACTTTTTCCGAAACCGGATCAACGAATGAAACGCTCGGATATCGCGGCCCTTTCGAAGGATAACCGCGATCCACCACGCTGACCAGAACCCCAATCGGCGAAGCATCCCACACCTTCGGATAATTCCGCGCGAAGGGCGCCCACCCCGCTTTCAAAATCGAATAAGAGTAGACTTCGACCCCAACCCCCGAGAACCCGAATTCAAAAGCACACGGCGGATGCAGCGGATCGCCGATGATGCGATAAAAACCTTGTTCGTAGGGACTCACCAACTGGGAGTGCAGCGGTTTTGCACTTTTTATGTCAACCAAACTCGCAACGGAATAGGGCCCATATTGCCGCGCAAGTTTGCTTGGCTCCAGCAGCACAACGAAGTCTTCGTTTGCCCACACCGGCCAGCCGCTGAACGGGATTTCGACCGTTTTGCCGGCAGCGAGATTGAACGACCCGTCGAGCAAAGGGCCGACTCTGCGAAATCGGTTCCACGAAACAGGTTTCGAAACCAGTTGACGTCCGGTTTCAATATCCCAACTCAGAAGCGTTCCGGTGTCGTCGGTTTTTTGCAAATACGCGCTGATGATCCCGGCATCGCAATCTGCCTGAGAAGATGAATTCACCCCATTTCCCACATGCACGGCTTGCACGCTGAGCAGCGTTACGCTTTTGGTTTTTGCATCGAATCGGTACGTTCTTTTTTCGGGCACCGACAGCCCGACCGAACCGCCGCGCGACAAAAACGGCCCCGAAGCAGCATAAGAACCGTAAACCTGAAACGAACCGACCGTTTGAAAATGCCACCTGCCGCCATTCAAGCAGACCGAAAGCAACAGTTCGACCATCGTCAAGCATTATGAATGCACTTGGGAGTGGGCCGAACTCACCCAACACTTCCTTCCAAACTCACACCAAGAAGCTTTTGTGCTTCCACGGCGAACTCCATCGGCAGTTCCCGAAACACATCTTTGCAAAAACCACTGACGATCATGTTCACCGCATCCTCGGTGGGAATGCCGCGCTGGCGGCAGTAAAAAATCTGATCCTCGCCGATTTTAGAAGTCGAAGCCTCGTGCTCCACAATCGCTGTGGGGTTTTTCACCTCGATATAAGGAAACGTGTGCGCGCCGCACCTGTCGCCCATCAGCATCGAATCGCATTGCGAATAGTTGCGCGCGTTTTCGGCGCCTGCGTTAACCTTCACCAAACCGCGATACGTGTTTTGACCATTGCCTGCCGAAATCCCTTTTGAAACGATCGTCGAGCGGGTGTTCTTTCCGATGTGAATCATTTTGGTGCCGGTGTCGGCTTGCTGTTTGTTCGCCGTCAGCGCAACCGAATAAAACTCGCCGATGGAGTTGTCGCCTTTCAGAATCACGCCCGGATATTTCCACGTGATCGCCGAACCGGTTTCCACCTGCGTCCAGGTGATCTTCGCGTTTTCTTGCGCGATTCCGCGCTTGGTCACGAAGTTGTAAATTCCGCCTTTGCCCTCTTTATCGCCCGGATACCAGTTTTGCACGGTGCTGTATTTGATCGTCGCACCCTTGAGCGCGATCAGCTCGACCACCGCAGCGTGCAGCTGATTTTCATCGCGCATCGGCGCGGTGCATCCTTCTAAATAAGAAACGTAGGCGCCCTCGTCGGCGATGATCAGCGTGCGCTCGAACTGTCCGGTGTTCTTTTCGTTGATTCTGAAATAAGTGGAAAGCTCCATTGGGCAGCGAACGCCTTTGGGCACATAAACGAACGAACCATCGGTGAAAACCGCGCTGTTCAAAGTCGCGAAAAAGTTATCGCTGTAAGGAACCACTGAACCAAGATACTCGCGCACCAAGTCGGGATGCTCGATGATCGCTTCGCTGATGGGGCAGAAGATCACGCCCTGCTCGCGCAGCTTCTCTTTGAAAGTGGTTGCGACCGAAACCGAATCGAATACCGCATCCACTGCGACGCCTGCGAGAATCTTCTGTTCTTCCAACGGGATGCCGAGTTTTTCGAACGTGCGGATGAGTTCGGGATCGGCCTCATCCAAACTGTTGAGTTTGGGCATTTTTTTTGGCGCGGCGTAATAGCTGATCGCCTGATAATCGGGCGTTTCATATTTCACGTTCTGCCATGTGGGGTCGTGCATCGTTTGCCAATGCTTGAACGCTTTCAGCCGGAATTCGAGCATCCATTCGGGCTCGTTCTTTTTGGCGCTGATCAGCCGAATGACATCTTCATTAAGTCCGGGCGGCACGACGTCGGTTTCGATGGCGGTTTCGAAACCCCATTTGTAGTCGCGGTCGGCGAAGGTCTCCAGGACCTGGGTGCTTTCGTCAATCTCGGGCATGGTTCTAAGGGTAATTATGGCACGAATCCGGACAAAAAAGTATGGATTCTTTTCGCAGTTCGAAGGATGAAACGGCCGGTCTAGAATGTGGCGCATTGATGGGAGAAAGCTCCATAATCTTCAGAGCGATTTCCATTGGCTAACGAGCCAGCGAAATGCGTTGACCGATTATGGAGGCGAGAACTAAGATGAGCCGGACAGAGGGCCCTTGGCGAGGCTCACATGCACACGAATTGCCTGACAGCAATCCGTGTCCGCGTACAGCGCTCGCCAACTGAAAAACATGCCCACGGAACGACAGAACCAGTACTACTACATCACGCACATAGACAATGTTCCGTCAATCGTGCAACACGGCATTTTGTCACACAACAAGCGCGAACAGATGGGCATTGCGCATACGCCAATCTACGATTTAGGCATCGTGTCCAGGCGGCGAGAGAGGTCTTTGAACGGTGCCGTGCTCGGCGATTATGCAAACCTCTTTTTGCGCGCGAAGAACCCGATGTTGTGGCGAGTAATCAGCGAAGTTGGCGTTGACAAGCTGGCAATAGTTGCGGTCAAACAGGAAATTAGGCGAAAGCGAGATGCGCTTGTGACAGATGGTAACGCCGCCCACTCACTGACCAGTTTTTTCCCAACATCAAAGTATCAGGAAGTCGTTAGAGGTCTACGGGAGGATCTGCAACGACAGTACTGGAAAGAGGAAGATGGTTCAAAGAGACGCACAATGGCCGAGATTCTGGTTCCGGACATGATCCCATCGGAGATGATTAGCGCGATCTACGTCGCGAACCCGATAGTGCGAGGGAGTCTGCTCCAAAAAGTGTCGGGAGTATCAGTGATACCCGAGCCATTTCTGTTTTGGCTACCGCAACATCGTAAACGCTTGAACCATAACGTTCACCTTGTTGAAGGAGACCTGTTTTTCTCGCGTCTGCAGACGCTCACTGTTAGCGTTAACACAAAGGGGATTATGGGGAAAGGCCTTGCGTCGCGAGCAAAATATCAATTTCCCGATGTTTACGTCGAGTATCAGGATGCTTGCCGCTCAAGGAAACTGAAAATGGGACGACCTTTTTTGTACAAGCGCGAAACTTCACTTCAGGAAGAGATGGCAGATATTCCGGAAGCTGTCAATGGAGACAAGGACAGGGAAACGTGGTTTCTGCTGTTCGCGACTAAAGACGACTGGAGACATCCGGCAGATTTTGATGGCATCATCGATGGGTTGCGCTGGTTAGAAGCAAACCATGCAAAGGAGGGCATTAAATCGCTGGCCATGGCTGCGCTCGGGTGTGGTCTCGGTCGGCTAAGTTGGCAGAAAGTTGGCCCAGTTCTATGCCAGTCAATGGTTCGGCTCGGAATTAAGGTTTGGATATACCTTCCGGCGGAAAAGCAGATTCCTGAGGACCAACTAGAGCCAGGATTCTTGCTTGAATCCCACGTGATAGAATCAAGGGGCGGACTTGGGTTATAGCTTCGATGCCAGCCATGATCGCCGGACAACACAGTAGGTAAATGCTTCGTGAAGTGGGACCTAAAATGGTTTATTACGACAATCGTAGCAGCCCTCGCAATGCTGGGGCTCGGACAATGCCTGTCGAACTGGTGGTTGAGCCCGAAGCTGTACGCAGTAGGTGGCCACTTTTCCCTAACTCAGAACGCTAAATACCAAAGCTCCTTGTACCAGTTTGTTCAAAGGCTGATGACGGAAGACCAGTCGCGGACCATTGAGGCGAGGCTCCGCTCTCGACTGAAAAGATACGGACTTGCACCCGAAAAGATTGATGCTTTTCTTGCGAAGTCTCGTACGGGAAGCCGATCGGCAGACGGAAGCTTCCTGGAGAGCGGTCAGTTCACAACGAACGAGAAAACTGTCATTGCATTGGCTCTGTCGGCGGTCACGCAGGACTTTCTGACTGAAAGCGCAGATGCAATTCGTCGGGATTTTCTTAATCCTAATCACGTTTTGTATTTTCGCGTTATTAACATGGGTCGGATCGATGCTAGAAACGTGCACATCCAAATTACATTTCCCGGTGTGCTTGTTGCGCCAGACATCAAGGCAGAGAACATGATAAAGTCGCAGTCTGCGGGAGCTGGTGGCTACGTTGTGATTTTAGACAAACTCAGCCCTCATGCAAGTGTGACGGGTTCGATCTGGTTCGCGACCGACGAGACGTCCGACCCAGTCGTGATGGCTGATTGTGACGGTGACGCAGAAAGGATTGTACTCGGCAAGTCAAGCATACCAAATTAGGTGCGGTGAGATGACCGGCAAATTTCGTATGTTCACCGGGGTCCCGCCAGTCCGCAGTAGCTTGGCGGGGTGCAGGATACCGAAGACGTCGAGAATGCGAATGGTGGAAATGGTAATTCCAGCAGATCTGAGGACGTTAGGTGGCTCGCTGGATGTTATTAACGCTATCGGGACGACCGATGCAGACGAGAGCCTTCAGTCTGTAATTGAGACGATGGTTCTCCTGCGCACAATTGACCCCAAAAAGACGAGCGGAGGAATGCAAACGTGCCCATCGAGTTATCGATTCAGAGGAGCTTCGGACCAATTGCCGATGTTAAGAACGGGTTTCTTCATTACAAGATTCTTGAGGTGGCCGAGATGAGGAAATCTGATGAACGAGCGCGGGCAGATCTAGTGGCGGTGGATCGGCATGTTAAAGGCCTGCTCAAGTACAAATGTGAAGCGCTGCTAGGAACTTTTAGTGTCAGAACGCTCCTGCGCAGGTCTCTCCGCACGCCAGAGAAGTAGTGCGCAGCTGTCCGAGAAGCCAACGAGTTTTACAGGGCCGAAGGATCGCAAATGTGCTTCCTCTTCGAAGGGGAAAGTGCGCGCATCCTGCCCTAAGGGACTTCGTTCATTTTCAATCGCCTAAGCGGTGAACAACCTCACGGAACCTCAGAACCTGCAGCTCGGCGATACCGGGACAAATCCCGCGCGTCAGTGCGTTCATGAACCTGATCGAACTGAATTCTCGCAAATCCTTTCGCCCAACCGATAACCTTTTACGCAGAGCGTGCGCAGTCGCCGTAGCCTGTTCCGCAATCACCAGCCCGATGCTTGCCTGCTCCGGTGTGGGACCTCCGGGCAAGCCGGTCGTGTTCGGCGACCAGACCAACATCGTCATTTGGGACGAGGCCAACCTGATGGAGCACTTCATTCGCAATGCGAGTTTCAAATCGGGTGCCGACGACTTTGGATTCATCGCACCGACGCCAGGAAAGCCCGAGCTTCAAGAAGCCTCGACCCAAGCGTTTTACACGCTTGCAGCACTCGGACCCCAAACCGCCAGCCGATTCGGCGGAGGTTTTGGAGGCGCGTATCCTGTCGAAAAAGTGCGCGTGATTCAAGAAGCCGACGTAGCGGGCTATCACGCCGCAACGCTGTGGAGTCTCGATGCGCATGCCATCAACGATTGGATGAACGCGCACGGCTACGTTTCGACACCCGAAGTCGAACAGTGGGCCGAAAGGTATTGCAAACGGGGATGGTATCTCACCGCGTTCAAAGTGATTGACAAATCCAAGTCGGCAGCCTCCACCGGAACGATTCGAATGAGTTTCCACACGACCAAACCGTTCAATCCGTTCTATGTGCCAAAGACAAACATTCCGATCAACGGCGGCGGCACGCTGCGCGTTTACTTCGTTTCGGTCGGCAATTACGAAGCAAGAATCGGAAATGGACAGATTTGGCAGATGCCCCAATGGATCGCGCCGATTTCTGAAGAGACGTCTGCACTGCTCGCAAAACAGGTGAACCTTCCTGCCGGCGCAATCCCTGCTTATGCGCAGGTGGAAACGTTCGTAGACAACAACTTTCCGCGCCCTGCAGCAGATGATATCTACTTCTATAAACGGCGCTCTCCCGAGTCTCCGTTGAAACAGTCATCAGCCTTGCTTCTGCCTCTGCTGGTCGGAGTGGGGATAATTTTTGTTTCAAAACGCCGCCGCTGATTCTCCGTTGACCTTTGATCGCTGCCGAGCAGTTGAAACGATCGCGATGACGACAATCGCGATCATCATTTCAAAAATGGTCAGTCCACTGTTTTTGCGTTTCATCTCGCCGCTTCTTTCGTTTAGTCGGGCTGCGAAATCCGGCAGCCCTTCTTGTCAACGTCATCGGTTTGCCAGATCACCGTGCAGCCGGCGTCGTCATATTGTCTGAACTTGCACGTTACCCAAAAGAGAAGTCGTAAGGTCAAAGCCTTACTGTTTTCTTCTCGCCCGCGAGTTCTCTTGCCACGGGCAGCCTTTTGCCCGTGTTCTTTGCCTAACGGGTTTCTTACGAAACTTCTGGCAAGGTTTGGCCTGGAACGAAGACAGCACCTTCTTCCGGCTGAAAAGAGTGGGAAGGATGGGGTCTTTGCAATCCACGCTGCCCCCTGGAATCAGGGGGAAGCCCCGTGAGCGAAGCGAACGGTGAAGGGGGTGTGCACAAGACCCTGACCCCCATCCGGCGCTTCGCGCCACCTTCCCCCTAATGCAGGGGGAAGGACGGGGTCTTTGCAATCCACGCTGCTCCTAAGTCAAAACCTGTACACTCTCGCCATCCGATGATCGAAATCTATCTTGGCGATAACCTGCCGATTCTTGAATCGTTCGAGGACGCTTCCTTCGACCTCATCTACATTGATCCGCCGTTCAACACCGGCAAGAAGCAGGCAAGAACTCGAATCAAAACCGTGCGGGACGACAACGGGGACCGAACAGGGTTTGCGGGCAAAAGGTACAAAACCATCAAAGTCGGATCAAACGCGTATGCGGATTCGTTCGATGCGTATCTTGAATTCCTGCGACCGCGGCTCATTCAAGCACATCGCATTCTAAAGGCAGACGGCAGTCTGTTTTTTCACATTGATTATCGCGAAGCGCATTACTGCAAGATTCTTCTTGATGAAATCTTCGGGCGCGAAAGTTTTATCAACGAAATCATTTGGGCGTATGATTACGGCGCACGGACTAGCAAAAAGTGGCCTCCGAAGCACGATAATATTTTGTGGTACGCGAAGAACCCGAACAACTACACATTCAATTACGATGAAATTGATCGCATTCCGTATATGGCGCCCGAACTGGCCGGGCCAGAAAAAGCCGCACGCGGCAAGACGCCCACGGATGTTTGGTGGAATACGATCGTGAGTCCAGGAGGCCGCGAAAGCACCGGCTATCCAACGCAAAAGCCGCTCACGATTATCAATCGCATTGTCAGGGTGCATTCAAAACCTGGTGACAGACTTTTGGATTTTTTTGCCGGCAGCGGCACACTTGGCGAAGCCGCCGAACGCTTTAACCGAAATTGCGTGCTCATTGATTCGAATTCGCAGGCCGTGCAGATCATGGTTCAACGGCTTGCATTCGCTTCTCCAACCTGCCGCTGTTTGAAGCGGCAGTCGAGCGCTAAACAGAACGGCTTCGTGAAACGCCGCGCGAACAGTTCAAACAAGTGATGACAAGACGGGTCATACGCCCAAGGCGAAGCCTCGAAGATTCTTGCAATCCATCCTTCCCCCTAAATGCAGCGGGAAGGATGGAAATTGCGATCCACGCGTCGTGCCAAGGGTTACTTGTTACCCGTGAGATTGAGGAGTTTGGGGTTTGCTCTCGCGGTACTAGTTTGATCAGGAGATGGGAAGATGATCGCGGCGGATGCGGCCGGCTGGCAGTAACCAAGTGTGAATAGTCACACAGGGTGCCATTCTTTCGAAAATGGAATTGGCCACGCAGATCAGCCCCCTGCCGCCTGACCGGCCATATTTGCCTTCCTGGCCCGGAGTTACCGTCAAAACCCGTGCAGAAAAAACGCTAACGCGCTTTTCCAAGAACGATCTTGCTTCCAGGCGACAGATCTACGTGAAAATCGAAGTACAGGGCGTAGCCAAGATCGCCGTGGGGAGTGATCAGTTTCGGATGTTCCGGATCGCCGTCGGGATCCCAACAGTGCTCGATCAGATACGGGAGTTCGGAACCGTTTTTCACCAAAGAGGGACGAGCAAAAATATGACCCTTTCCATCTACTAGTTTTTCATGGTGCAAAGCGTAGTTTGTTTGATAACTTGTGAACCGTTCTCGGTGATCATCTTTCCCATCGTACTCGGCCACAAAATCTGTGTTGCGATGAGGATCGAGAGGACACCAAAACGCCTCTTCGTTAGCGCCGCGTTCCATCAGACTCTTTCGCCACTTTTCGGGTTCGCCGACCAGGATTTTCGGCCGCGGCCTAATCTTGCTTTCGGGAACATAGGTGGATTGCGTCGGCCACGGCGGCACAAGGTCGTCATTGTCGGCCGAATATGAGGAAAGAGCAGTTGCCAACTGTTTGAGTTGGCTCACACATGTAAGCACTTTTGATCGTTGGCGTAAGCGCCCTATGACACCATACGCGATCATAACAATGATCGCTATCACGAGAAAAACGATCAACGTTTCGATCAGCGTCAGCCCGGCATTTCGTCGGCTTGTCACTTGATTGCCTGCCCTAATCAGGCTGGGGAATTCGGCAACCTTTTTTGTCGACGTCGTCGGTTTGCCAAATCACCGTGCAGCCAGAATCGTCATATTGCCTATATTTGCACGTTACCCAATAGCACGGCGGAGTGTTCTCGTTAATGCATTTTTCAACGTAACGAGGCAGGTAACGGTAATACTTACCGAGCGGGTTTGGCAACGGACTGCACGTGGTGTAGCAAGCGTCTGTCCCGCTCACACAGTTGTCGGTTGCGCAACCCTCTCCCGCTCCGGCAGGCGGAGGATTCCCTC
>JAJPJR010000039.1 GCA_021324165.1 Armatimonadota bacterium | reverse complement strand
TTTTCGGCGGCGATGCGGATGTTTCCGCTGCGGTTTTCTTGGCCCTCGTTGAAATGCGTCGTGAATTCCGACACCACATCGGTGATCTGCGCCAAATCTTCGGGCGAGATTTTCGGCGGAGCAATCTTGAGCGGAATTTCAAACTGATCGAGGCCGTTTTCCACCGCCTGGAGGGCCTCTTTACCTACTTGATCGGTGAGCAGACTGGTTCGGGTGATCTCATTGTGACGAATGATCGTCCCCGATTCATACCGCACCGATGCTGGTTTGGGCATCGAGGTTTTTTGTTTCACATAGGCGATAAGCGCGCTGCAATCCGGCTTGTCAACCGTCCATACAATTTTCAGGTCGTGCGGATGATCCTTCGCAAACCATCGGCCAAACGTGTTTTGAAACGGAACTCCGTCCATGGTCTTCGTAAAATCCGGGTGCACGCCGAGTTGTTCAAGGCTCAAGCGCGGAGGTTCGCCTTCCAACTTTGTGCTTACGGGCCGAAGGGTTCGCTGCTTTTCGGTTTCCCACCACGTTTCCAATCGTTCCCGCACTTCAGTTTGGGTGAGCCCTCCCAATCGAATCTCGCCGAATCTGAAATCTTCGGGAGTCGTTACGGGCTGCAATGCCGCGAAGCCCGCAACACCGCCAGCTCCCACGCACAAAGCGGTAGATCCTAACCACAAAAACTTGCTTGCTTTCATCCTGATTCTTATCCCACGCGCCAGGTCGTTCCTTCGACGCTGTCTTCCAATGTAATGTTCATCTGTTTCAAATCGTCTCGAATCCGGTCGGCGATGGCGTACTGCTTCTCGGCTCGAAGAAGTTTTCTCCATTCGATCACTTTTTGCATCAGTACATCCATCTGCTCTGTCGAACGCTTTTGCTCTTCCAGCGGCAGGCCAAGAAGGTCGCTGATCCAGACGGCGCTTCGATAAAGTTCCGCTGCGCGTTCCGAATTCCCAGCCAGCCCGTCGGCCACAATTTCGTTCAGCTCGCCGAGCGTGCCATGCAGCACGGCGAGCGCGGCTGGGGTATTGAAGTCGCTGTTCATCGCGTCAGCCACCTGCGAAGCCGTCGCCGCATCCGGCTCGCCTGGCTCAACGGGGCCTATGATCTGTTTGACGCGCGCAAGCGTGGTCAAGATTCGCAAATAACTGTTTTGTGCTTCCTGCATCCGATCTTCTTGGTAATCAATCGGCGAGCGGTACCGGGTGCCGAAGAACAGCATTCTGAGCGCCCCAGCCGAGTACTTTTCGAGCACATCGCGCACGCCAAACACGTTGCCGATGGATTTGCTCATCTTCTCTTTGTCGAGCCGCACGGCTCCCCAATGCATCCAGATGCGCGCAAACTCCGGCTTTCCAAGATACGCTTCGGATTGAGCGATTTCGTTTTCGTGATGCGGAAAAACCAAATCAACCCCGCCGGCATGGATGTCAAAATTCGGCCCGAGTTCGTGCAAAGAAAGCGCCGAACATTCGATGTGCCAACCCGGCCTGCCTTTGCCCCACGGACTGTCCCAACTCGGTTCGCCAGGTTTTGCCGACTTCCACAAAGCAAAGTCCATCGGATGTTCTTTGCGGTCGTCTACCTCGATGCGCGCACCGGCTTGCATGGATTCCAAATCGCGATTGCTCAGTTTGCCGTAATCAGGAACATGTGAAACCCGAAAATAGATGTCGCCATCCACTTCGTATGCAAAACCGTTTTGCATGATTTTTTGAATCATCGCGATGATTTCGCCCATGTGCTCCGTAACGTACACAAACCTCGCGGGCTTCACGTTCAGAGCCTTCAAATCCTCCAAATACATCTGCCCATACTTGGCTGCCACTTCGGCTGGCGAAATCCGTTCCTCCGCGCTCCGGCGGATGATTTTGTCGTCAATGTCGGTAAAGTTTTGGACGAAATCTACAACGTATCCCAGGTGGGTCAGCCATTTGATGACCACATCGAAGAACACCGCTCCCCGCATGTGGCCGATGTGGGCGGGCGCCTGAGGGGTCAAGCCGCAAGCGTAAATGGATACTTTTCCGGGTTCGCGCGGATGAAACTCCACGAGCGATCTGGAAAGCGAGTCGAAGATTCGGAGAGTGCTGCTCAATCGAACCGTTAGTTTATCATACGCCGAAGCCGGGATCAGCCGCCGTCGCCGCCCAACAGGTCTTTGTACTGCTTTTTGATCTTCTCGATATCGCCGCTGCCCACCCCAAGCATGCTGCCGAATCCGCTCCCAGGCTTATCCACAAACAGCCGGTACCGGTTCGGTACGCCGTACTGATCGCAAATCCGCTGCACAGTGCGGTTCGCCGATTGGATGTTGCGATCAATTCTGCCGTAACTCGTTCCCAACATGTTCATCAGCCGATCAATATCCAGCGAGCGCATCGCCTCGGAAATCTCGTGAAACATTTTCGAAGTGTCGGTCAGAACGGCATCGTAATCGTTGGCAAGGCTTTGACAAGAAGGCGGCGGTTTCTTCGAAAGAAACTGCGTTCGAAGCGAAGCGAATTCGCGGCTTACGCGTTCAAGAAGCGCATCAACCTGTCCTTCCCGCCCTGCAAGAAACCCCTCGAGTTCATCCGGCGTGGTTTGATTGTTGTTCGCAAGATCATCCGGAACTCCGGAAAACTCTTTGGTAAGTGAACTGTTCAGGTTTTCGCGGCGTTGATCGCACCGCTTCAGATGCGCAAGCCAATCGCTGATGTCATCGGGAAGTTTTCCGTCGGTGGCGGCCAAGTTCGGCTGATCCGGTTCGGCAGGTTCTGCCAACGAAGGAGGCTGGCCCTCCGACCCGACGGCCAGATTCGGCGATCCGGGCTGAGCGCCTTCGGCAAGCCCGCTCGACGCATCTCCTGCCGCCCCCACTTGGAGCTTGGGAGCGTTGGGACTCGCAGGGACCAGAAGATTTGCGCCGCCCTTTGAACCTTGTACCGCCATGCCGTTCGCATCCCGCTTCGCACCGGGAAGCCGCAAAATGCCAGCCGAGGCGAACGACCAGCTCACCAGACCTACCACAGCCAGCCCGACGACCACAGCCGCCCACTTCGCCGCGCCGGAGCGCGGAGGGGCCGAAAGCGTGTACCCGCAGTTCGTGCAGAACGCAGCGGTGGGTGCGAGCGGCTGCCCGCATTTTGGACAAACGTTCATCTTCTCGTATAGTTTCGACGCTCAGCCGGCGGCCGGTGGTTCCTAATTGAGCCTCAACAGCTCCTTGGCCCCCGAAAGGCTGAGCAGCGATTTCCAACTCCCACCCATCATTTTGCCGCAAAGCGGCAGGAACAACAGCCCGAAAACCACGCTGCCAAGCGCCGCTTCGGCGGCCAACGGCAGAACTTGAGCCAGTTTGGCATGAGCGCCGGCGGGCAGGTGATCCGCAACCAAACTCCTGATACCGCTCTGCCGCAATGCCGCATAGGCGCACGCCCCGGCTGCGCCGCACGATACAACCATGGGGAGCACAGCCTTGCCGATCGCTGGAAACCTGATTTCAAACCGCCGAGCAGCGCAAGCCATGCCGATCGCCGCACCAGAAAAGTTGAACAGAACAAAAATGAGCGCCGCTTGATTGGGATCGCTCCGCGTTCCCGGCCAGGCGATCATCAACAACACTGCGATAGCAAACGTCGTCCACCAAGTGAAACTCGCCGCGGCGGCGTGACGAACCGCAAGCAAGGCGTTGGTGCAGATGTATGTATATGTGCGCAGCAGAATGCCGAGCGCGATGAGCTGCGCCGAAACAACTGCGCTCGACCATTTCGCGCCGAACACAAGCGGAATTGCAGACGGCGAAATGACGATGAGCCACACAAGAATTGCACCCGCAATCATGCCCACGGCTTTGATCGAGCGCACCACACGATCGCGCGCTTTGATCGGATCAGACGCCGACTGGGCGAGCACCGGAAACAGCGGGTTGTTTGCCGCATGGGTGATCGAAGTGGGCGGACTCATCGCGCGGGTGGCAAGATCGAAAACGCCAGTCGCTGCGTTGTCGTTTGTCCGCCATTTGACACCCACCAGCGTAAGGTTTTCAAGCGACCCGCTGGCGAGGTTCGAACTGAGATTCGCCCATCCGGTTTTTGCGAGTTGTTTTGCGATGGGGCGGTGAAACGAACCTCGAACGCGCACCGGCGCAAACAGAAGATGCAATGCCGTGGCGATGATGCTGCGTGAAACGAACATGATCACAATGGACCAGATCTGCTGCTCATGCGGAAGACGATAAAGAGCGATGACACCGATGATTCCGCCGGCCACCGACGCGATCGTGTCGGCAATCGCGCGCATCCCAAATCGAAGCTCCCGCGACAGAATCGCCATGGAGCAAAGGCGCAGGTTGTCAATGAGCGCTGTGATCGAAAGAGCGATCATCACTGAACCAAGTTGAGGCGAGTTTTCGAATCTTCCCAAAAACACGCCAAGGGCGGCAAGCGCCAGCGTCCAGCCGATTCCGGACAAAAGCGTCATCCAAAACGTGGTGTTCACCGCATCTTCGATCTGATCGTTGTGATGAAACTGGATGAGCGCCTGCAAGATGCCTCCTACGCGAAGCATCTCGACGAACACCGTGATAGAAACCGCAACCCCCACGACTCCGATTTCGCCCTTAGAAAGAAACCGGGCGAAGAAGATATAGGCCACGAAAACAGCGAGCCGCTGGCCGACAAGACCGACCCCCTGCCACAAGAAGCCGGAAACGGCCGCACGCTTATATCGGCTCATGCTTTTTCCCCTTGCAAATTTGGAAAAAATACGTGGATTTCGCCCAAAAATTTGTTATAGTGGCTCTTGGAGGTCAACCTGTGTCCCAGACGATCGTTTTGTACGGACGCTGTTCGGGTGTGTCGCTCCCCGATGGGGAGTTGAGCCTGGTGGTGCCTTGGAAGAGCGCGTTCAACTTTACCGAGAACGCGTCCCGGTTGATTTCCGCGGAGTTTGCGAGCGCGATTGTGATGCCGGTGAATTCGACTCCCGGGCTGGGCGCCGAAACCGCCATCCGAATGACCGTGGATCATTCCCGCACGAATTTTCGGGAGTTTCATGTGCGGTTTTGGAGGGGCGATGCTCCAGCCGATCAAAACGGTTCGGCTCCGCTCGACATTGATTGGGTGGCGTTCATTCCTTGTTCCGGTTCGCTCACTTAGCGGCTTCGAATTCCGCCCAAAGGCGTTCGAACTGCGCTACCATCCGTTCGAGCGCAGCGAATCCGCCTTTCCAAAAGTTTGCGTCCTTCAGATCAACGTCCACGGTTTTCATCAGTTCAACAGGAGTCATCGAGCCGCCGAGTGACAACAGGTTGATATATTTTTGCGCAAACACGGCTCCTTCGGATTTCGCCTTGTTATAAAGCGACAACACCAGCAGTTCACCGAACGAATATGCATACACATAAAACGGCGCGAAAATGAAATGCCCGATGTAACTCCACCAATGCTTATGCTGTTCGCCCAAAGTTAAAGAAGTACCGAACATCTGTTGAATGTTTGACTGCCACAGTTCGCCGAAATCGTCGGCGGAAAGCTCGCCCTCGGTTCGGCGCCTTTCGTGACACGCTTTTTCGAAGCGATACATTGCGGCCTGGCGAAAGATTGTTGCGAAAATGCCTTCGATTTTTTCGGCATACAGCGCCACTTTGTCCTTCAAATTGGCATTTGACACGAGCTTATCGAACACCAGCATTTCGCCGAAAGTGCTTGCGAGTTCGGCAAGGGGCAGGGTGGTGTGAAAGTTGAAATACGACTGTTTTCTGCTGAGCGAACCGTGGACTCCGTGCCCAAGTTCGTGCGCAAGGGTCATCACGTCGTCCATTTTGTTCATGTAGCTGAGCAAAACGAACGGATTTGTGTCAGGCGTAACGGAAGCGCAGAACGCGCCCGAAGTTTTGCCCGAACGCGGGGCGGCGTCAATCCACTGTTTATCGAAAAACTGCTTCGCTTCCGCGGCCATCTGCTGAGAAAACTCCTGAAACGCATCGAGCACAATCGCCTTGGCTTTTTCGAAATCTATCTGTTCATCAGCCGGAAACAGCGGGGCGTACCGGTCAATGTGGGTGAGCTGCTCCAGCCCCAAGATTTTTCGTTTCACTTCATAAAATCTGTGCACCAAGCCGAAGTTTTCAACGCACAGCGCGATGACCGTGTCCACAATCTCGCGATCCAGTTCGTTGGCCAAGTGGCGCGACTGTTCGGGATATGCGTATCCCCGAAGTTGATCTTCGATTTTCTTGTCTTGCAGCAAAGTGTTATACGTAAACGTCAAGGTTCGTTGAAGTTGAAGCAGTCCGTTCGTTAGGGCATCGGCGGCAGCCTGTCTCACGGCCCGATCGCTGTTTCGTAAAAGATCGAGCACCGCTTGCAGACTCAGGCTTTGGGTTTCGCCATCGGGAGAGCGGTATTCAAACACGTGGTTGGCGGTCAGCTCGTCGTGCAGCCTTATCCACGCGCGCGAGCCGGTATTTGCGGTCTTTTCCAGAAGAACTTCTTCGATTTCGCTCAGTCGAAAAGGCGAATAGGCGCGAAGTTTTTTTGCCCAATGCAGATAGCCCCGCAGCGACGAATCCTGGAGCAGCTGCTGATACTTATCATCGGGAAGCGCCTGCATTTCCAGTTCGAAAAACATCAAAACGACCTGAATTTCGCTCGCCCGTTCCATCATTTTTTGAAGAAACGCGCCGCACTTCGGGTTGCCCGTGTCGGTGGAAAACGTCAGCTCTGCAAACGCAAGCGGTTTGGCAAGGTCGCTGGCGATGGACTCGAGCTCGCGAACGGCATCGGCAAGTTCGCTCGCGCTCATTCCGCTCGATGCGATCCTGCCGCGATAGGTTTCGGCAAAACGGTGGGAGCGCGCCTCGATCTCTTTCAAACTGCGTTCGATGTTTGGATCATCAATGCCGTCGAAAAGTATCGCAAGGTCCCAAGTAACGTCGGTGTATGCAGGTTCTGTAATCATTCTGTTTTTTCTGGCGCCCTCGGAGGGATTCGAACCCCCGACGCCCGCCTTAGGACGGCGGCGCTCTATCCTCTGAGCTACGAGGGCGCGGCTACAAGATACCCGCGGCCCGCAAAGTGTGCTCGACAAAACGAAGATGGCGGCGCAGATCGAAACACTCTTCGATCTCGGCCTCGCTGAGTTTGGAACGAATCTCTTCGTCTTGCTTCAAACAGGTTTTGAAATCCTCTCCGGCCCACGCTTTTGCGGCGTTGCGTTGCGCGGCAGCATACGCTTCTTCGCGCGTCAAACCTTTTTTGATGAGCGCGAGCATGAGGTGCTCACTAAAAACAAGATCGCCAAGCCGCTTCATGTTCTCGGCCATGGCTTCAGGAAAAATTTTCAGCCCGTTCAAAATCGAAGTGAGTTTTTGAATCATGAAATCAACCAGTTGAAACGTGTCGGGAAGCACAACTCTTTCCACGCTCGAATTGGTGAGGTCGCGTTCGTGCCAAGTGGCTTGAGATTCAAAAACGGCCGCCGCGTTCGACCGAACGATTCGTGCAAGCCCGCAGATCGTTTCGCTGTTCCACGGGTTCCGTTTGTGCGGCATGGCGCTGCTTCCGGTTTGACCCGCTCCAAACTCTTCCTGCACCTCTAAGATTTCAGTTCGCTGCAAGTTGCGGAGTTCGGTGGCGAACCGTTCCAAACTTCCGGCAGTCGTCGCAAGAACGCCAAACAAATGCGCCATCCTGTCGCGGCTGACAATCTGAGTGCTCGCCTCGTCCGGTTTCAAGTCCAGAAGTTCGCACACGCGCTTTTCCAATTCGGGAGACACGATTGCGTGCACGCCCACCGCGCCGCTGATTTTCCCCACAGAGATCCCGCGCTTCGCAAACTCCACCCTCTCCATGCTCCGCTGGATTTCGGCGTGCCAACCCGCGAGTTTAAACCCAAAGCTGATCGGCTCGGCATGAATCCCGTGAGTTCTGCCGATCATCGGAGTGTGAACATGCTGCTTTGCGATTTCTGCAACTTTGCTCCCCAACTTTTCAAGGCTCGAAACGATCTGCGCGCACGAATCGCGCATCATCATTCCCAACGCGGTGTCAATCACATCGTAACTCGTGATGCCGAAATGAATCCATCTGCCTTCGGGGCCCACGTTTTCTGAAACGTTCCGCACGAACGCCATCAGGTCGTGCCGCGTCTGCCGCTCGATTTCGTCGCAGCGCTCAAGATCGAACGACGCCCTGCTTTCAATCGCCCCGAGAGCCTCGCTCGGCAGGTTCCCCAACTCCGCATGAGCCCGGCATACCGCAAGTTCAACTTCCAGCCAGCGCCTGTACTTCGCCTCCCGCGACCAGACGGCGGTCATTTCAGGAGTGCAGTATCGCTCGATCATCGGGGGTCTTCGTGATACCCGAAAACCGCTAAACCGCGGACACTGCGCCGCGAATCGAAAACTCGAACGGGAGCCGCAAGGGGGCCAACATCAAAAACGGACGATCCAAGTCGCACACCCCTAAAACGTCGCCGCCTTCGTCGGTCACAACGATCGGCACGGCCGGGGATTTCAACGCAAGGTTGAGTTGATGCGGGCCCTCGCGGCTTGCGATGTGCACCACCTGCACCTCCCACCCTTCCGGCGGATTCGAAAACGTATAGGTGCGTGTGCGGTCATAAGTATCCCGCTCTTCCATCGCCACCATCTGTTCAATCTCATACAGCCCCAGCCTTGGCGGCTCGATGATGTGCGGACGGCCCGCGACGCTGTTGGCGCTTCGAGGTCGAATCGAGAACGCAGCTGCCAACGCGTACGTTCTTGCGCGCGCCGCCATTGCGTCCACAATCGCTTCGCACCCGGCAGGTGAAACCGAGCGGCGGCCGGCACCGAACGCGGCCTCGATCAGATCCTCGGGCTTGTCGCTCACGGGCCCTCGACCGGGCTCGCGGGAAAGCCATTTTTCCAATTCGACTTCGATGGGTGACTGGGTTCTTTGTCGCAGCTCCTTCTCGGCCCTTTTTCGATTCTGCGCGATCGTCAGCGGCTTGAGTTGTTCGGCCTCAGCCACCTCTTCAATGGTTTCCTTGTTCCAATAGATTCCGAACAGCGCATCCTTGTGATTGTCCGACCGCAGCGAATCAATCTGCTTTGCGAGAGGAAGAGGGTTGGAAAAGTCGGACTGCTGCGCGGCCTTTCGCGACTCGGATGCGGCGCATACCGCGGCAAGCGCAAGGCTCAACGCCTGCTCACGGTCTTTGTTGGTTCCAGCCGCAAATTCGAGAAACTCCGACAGCCTGCCCTGTAATCCAGATTCGGTTGCTGCGATGAGCGAACCAACATCGCACTTGCGCAATGCGGCCACCGCGCGGATAACGCCGCAATGCAAGCGGACCAGCCGCTCGGCAGAATGCACCTCACTATTCGAAATCGAGCCCATCGGGTCGCACTTTTGCCGGGTTACGCATCATGACGCACGAACTGTGCTACGCCGATGTCGGACCGATATTGCCACTCGGAGCCGAATCTTCCGGCAATAGTATTATAGACCTTTTTCGCAGCCTGTTCGACGTTCTCTCCGAGGGCGCCCACATTCAACACCCGGCCGCCCGAACTCACCAACTGCGAGCCGCTGCGGCTTGTGCCTGCGTGAAAAACCTCCACGCCGCTCATCGCGAGATCGGGAATCGGGATCCCTTTTGCGTAATCTCCGGGATACCCTTTCGCGGCGATCACCACCACAGCGCTCGCCTGGGCCGAAACATGAATCTCTGGGAGCGGTTCTCCCTGCGCCACGCACGCGAGCAGCCGCGCAAAATCCGATTCGATCCTAAGCAACGCGGCCTGAGTCTCGGGATCGCCAAACCTGCAGTTGTATTCCAGCGCGAACGGGCCGGAATCTGTCAGCATCAGCCCGGCGAACAGCGCCCCGCAATACGGCGTGCCGCCGGCCTCCATCCGCCTGAGAACAGGCGCAATGAACTGCTCACCGAGTTCGCCTGCGGTTTGGGTCGAAATGTTATCGAGTGGAGAAACAGCGCCCATGCCTCCGGTGTTCGATCCTCGATCGCCATCCAAAGCGCGCTTGTAGTCGCGACAGACCGGCAGCAGCCGATACTTTGTGCCGCTGCAAACCGCAATCAGGCTGAGTTCGGTTCCAGAAAGCTTGGATTCCACCACCACGCCGCTGCCCGCATCGCCGAACCGCTTTTCAACCAAGATCGCGTGAATGGCCTCGCGAGCCTGCTCAAAAGTGTCGCAGACGAACACCCCCTTGCCGAGCGCCTGGCCGTCGGCCTTGACGACGACCCCGCCCTCGGCAGCAGTTTTGCCGCGGGCATAGTCAACCGCGGGTTGGACTTCTGAAAACGTTTCAAATTCGGCGGTCGGTATTCCGCATTCGCGCATGAGCGCTTTTGCGAACGCCTTGCTTCCTTCAATCCGCGCGCACGCTTTCGATGGGCCAAACACCAATAGACCTCGGCGAGTCAACTCATCGGCCATTCCCGCAATCAGAGGATTTTCGGGACCCACGACCACAAGGTCAATTTGACGGGCATGGCACGCCTCAGCCGCTGCGTCGAACTCCATCGGATCGGCCTGAATGCAAGCAGCGGCGGTTTCAATGCCGGGATTTCCCGGCAGGGCAGACACCCGCACCGATTCGCATTGTGCGAGTTTCCAGGCAAGCGCATGTTCGCGCCCTCCCGATCCGACCACCAAAACGTTCACGGTGCTCCCCGTTGATAACTGGTGAACCGAGTGTAAGTCTGTTGAAACGCGAGCTCGACGATCCCCACAGGGCCGTTTCTGTTCTTGCCGATGATAATCTCCACCGGAACTGCCCTGTCGGGACGGTACTCTGATTCGAGTTTCTGGTCATCGCGGTCGTAATAATCCTGGCGGTACATCAAGAGCACCACATCGGCATCCGCTTCGATCGAACCTGACTCTCTCAGGTCGCTGAGCAGCGGTCTTTTATCGGTTCTGCCTTCAACGTTGCGCGAAAGCTGCGAGAGCGCGATGATCGGCACGTCGAGTTCTTTTGCGAGGTTTTTCAACGACCTTGCGATTTCGGAAATCTGGTGCACGCGATTCTCTGACTTGGTCTCGGCTCGCATCAGCTGAAGGTAGTCCACCACCACCATCGAGAGCCCGCCTTTTGTGTGCTTCAGCCTGCGGCATTTGCCCCGCAAATCGAGCGGCCTCACATCGCCGGAATCATCCACGAAAAGGTCGAGCTTATACAGCCTGTCACACGCGTCTGCGAGTTTTTGGTAATCCTCATTTGCGAGCCTGGAACGTTTCAAGACGTTCGAATCAACACGGCCTTCCATGCAAACCAGCCGCCTGATAATTTCGATGTCGGACATCTCCATGCTGAAGATCGCGACCGGCTTGCCGGTTTTTCGCGCCGCGGTCAGAGCGAAGCTCAGAGCAAGCGATGTTTTGCCCACGCCGGGGCGGGCCGCAAGAATCACCAGGTTGCCGGGATAGAAGCCGGCCAGTTTGCGGTCGAGGTCTTCGAACCCTGTGCTGACGCCTTGCATCGGCTGGCCTTCAACTAGTTGGCGGTCTACCTCTTCGAAGAAGTCGTGAGCGAGGGTTTCTATGGGCACGAACTCTTTGCCGAGTCTTCGCGTAGCGATTTCGAACACTTTCTGCTCGGCCTCGTCCACTTTGTCATCTACCGACTTTTCAGGGTCGTGAACGATCTTCTCGATGTGCTGGGCGGCGTTTTGCAGCCCCCGCAAGGTGGACATCTCGATGATGATGTCGGCGTAGTAATCCGCGTTCGCGGCTGAGTGCCTTGCTGTGGCGATCTGCACAAGCAGATCGGGCCCGCCGATCTCATCGAGTCTGCCTCGATTTTTAAGTTCCTCGGCTACGGTAACCAGATCAGCCGCCCTGGAGCTGCGGTTGACCGCCTCTATCGCGCGAAAAATCTCTTGGTAAACAGGATTGTAAAAATCGTGATCCGAAAGCCTTTCAAGAAGTTTGTCCGATGCGTCTCTGCTAAGGAGCATCGAACCGAGCGCGGCTGCCTCGGCTTCTTCGCTGTGCGGCGGCAGAAGACCTTCGAGTGTGGACACCGTTTGGAGTGATTCTACACTTGCGCTTCAGTTCCTTCTGATTCGGAGCCAGGCGCGGATTCCTTGTTTTCCTGCGGAGTTTCTTCAATGAGTGACTCCGCGGTTTCCACGCCGAGCCATCCGTTCTCATCGGCGACTTCGAGTTTAATCGTCGCATCAACTTGCGGATGCAAATCG
>JAJPJR010000027.1 GCA_021324165.1 Armatimonadota bacterium | reverse complement strand
TTTTCCAAACGATGTTGGGGTAGTGGGCGGCCTTGTCGGGGTGTTCGGAGGCTTAGGCGGATTCTGTTTCCCGATTGTGTTCGGAACAGTACTCAAATCAACGGGTATCTGGACAACCTGCTGGCTCATCATGGCGCTCATCGCGGCGGTTTCGATGATCTGGATGCATCTGACCGTTCTGCAAATGGCACGGCGATCGGAGCTGAAGCACGACTAACCGTTGGGCAGTTGGTTGGAAAACGATTCCAACTCTTTGCGCGTGTTTGCTCCAAGAACCTGAATCGGCTCGATGCCTGCCGCGCGCAGCTCGTTTTCATCGCGGACTTCGTAAGGAATCACGTCGAGCACAGACATCATACTCCGCCTGCCTTCGGCAGCCAACTGTTTCATGGCGGCGAGAGCCGAAGCAGGATACACCGCGCACAACGGCTGCAGTTGTGCGTTCACCATAGGAATCACGGCCGCTTTATCTGCCGATGCAATCAGCGCCGCGCACACAGCCGGTTCGAACCGCGTGAGATCGCACGCAGCCACGAACACCCACTCCTTCGTCGAATCAAACCGCGCAAGCGCGGCGAGGGGACCCGCGAACGGTTCCGCATCGGGCAGAAAATCGAACCCGGAAATCGGTTCGCGCCCGAGCACCACAACCCGCTGACAACACGCCGCAAGAGCGTTCGCGATTTTGTGGCCGAGCCGCACGCCGTTTATTTCGATTGACGCTTTCAAGGCGCCCATACGAGAACTGCGCCCACCGGTCAGCAGCACACCTTCCACGCTCTTCACGATGCCAACCTACCTGAATTTGCTATGATCATCGCAAAGCATGGCAATGAGTCGTTCGCAAGGCATTGCGTTATGGAGCGGCGTGGCAGCCGCAGGTCTTGTGCTGGGGCTGATCTTCGTCGGTTCAGGTGGATTCAAGCGGTTTGATCCGCCGCTTGCTCCGTATGCCGCGGCAACGATTTTTTCGGCATTTGCGATTGTCTATCGTTATGCCATGTGGCTGCAGCGGCCCCCCACCTGGCTTTACTTCAAAACGAGTTGGAAAATTTTTTTGCGCCCCAAGAGCCTGCCGCGAAACGTCGCGACCCTGTTCGGACTTCTGTGGAGCAACATCGTGGCGCAGCGGTTCATCGAAAAGCGGAGCCATCGGCGGTGGGCAGCGCATCTGTGCCTGGCATGGGGCTGTCTGCTCGCATTTGCGATCACCTTCCCTTTAAGTTGGGGATGGGTTCAGTTTTCGGCTGGAACGCAAGATGCGTATTGGGTGGAGGTCTGGGGAATTCGCGTGTTTTCGTTTGATCCCCATGGACCGATCGGATTCCTCATGTTCAACGGTTTGAACTTCAGCGCTGTGTTAGTGCTGCTTGGGGTGGGCATTGCGATGCACAGGCGGCTGTTCGATCGGGGAGCGCAAGCGGTTCAATCGTTTTCGAGCGACTTGGTTCCTCTATTTCTTCTTTTCGCCGCAGCGGTGACCGGGCTCATGCTCACGGCCAGCTACAAACTGATGCGCGGCGAGCATTTTGCCTTCATCTCGCTGCTTCATGCGGTTTCGGTCGTCGTTCTGCTTCTTTGGCTTCCGTTTGGCAAACTGTTTCATGTAATCCAGCGGCCTGCTCAGTTAGGCGTGGCCTATTACAAACAGGAGGCGGCAAACGGTCCGCGCGTTGTTTGTCCGCGCTCGGGTGAACCGTTCCAATCGGAGATGCACTTTAACGACCTTTCGATGGTAATGCGTCAGGTGGGAATCTCGTTTGGCAGTCATCAAGCGCTGTCACCCGCCGAGAAGCGGAAGTTGATCGCACTGAATCAGGCAGATCAAATCAGCGGCGTTCCATTCGTGGGGTGAAAGCATCCGCTGCTCTTACGGTTCGCGTTCCAGACGAAATACCCCCAGCAGAATCCAGATGTTGACTCCGAGGATCAAGACGCTTGCAGCCGCGCTGGGAAGAGCCATGCCGAAATCTCCCCGCAGCGCATTTTCCAGCGAACCGACAAACAGCCACATCTGCAATACCAACAGAATGAAGTTGAACAGCTGCATCGCAGCCACCACTTGCGATTTTTGACGGTTGCGTTCCTTCATCGTTCAGATTCGATTCCCACAGCCCAGATTTCCCCGCCCCGAATGTCGAGAATCACCCTGGTAAGCGGCCTCGGCGGTGGCCCTTGCAAAACGCTCCCGTCTTCGGCGGAAAATGCGCCGTTGTGACACGGACAATAAAACCGATCGTTCTTCGCCTGCCACAACACTGGGCAGGAAAGATGCGTGCAGCGACGCGAATAAGCCGCTACTTTTCCGGACTTTAATTGGACAACGATACACGGATCTTCGGTGCCCGGATAAAAGAACTCACGCCAGCCGGTCGTGCGCAGTTCGTCGCTTGTGCAGACAAATACGGCGGCTGGTTGTGCACCGCTCCGCCTCAGCCGCGAAAGCGCGGCGATGGACACCGAACCGACTGCCAATCCTCCGCTCGCCAGCGTCATGAACTTCAAGAACTCGCGCCGGCACACATACTGATCGGCTTCCCAGTCTATGGGAAAGTCCTCTTTCACTTTATCGTGCATTTAGTTAGTCCTCGCCGAAGCGGCAAGGTCGCTTTTCCTGATCTGAATGTCGCTTCTAACTTCGAGCTTGTGAGTGCCCTTCGGCATCATCAAGAATACTTTCGTTTGGATGGTGCGGCCGCCGAACACAAACGTGTTGACCGGCGTCCCGCCGCGTTGTTCGGCGATCTCTTCGGGTGTGCCGAAAAACAGCGCTTGGGAAGGACACACCGTGGCACACATCGGTTTTTTTCCTGCCGAAGTTCGATCGTAGCACATATCGCACTTCATCATCTGGTCAATTTTTGCATCGTATTTTGGAACGCCGAACGGACAGGCATAGACGCAGTTGGTGCACCCGATGCATCGCGGCTTTAGGGAACTTTGCACCACGCCGTCATCGGTGCGTTTGATAGCATCGGCCGGGCAGACCATCGCGCAGGCCGGCTCAAGGCAGTGCATACAGATAACCGGAGTGGTCTGCACCGAATCTCCGCGCATCACGGTTTCAAGGTGAATCATCGGCACGCCGGCGTGGGTCTCGCACTCCGCACAGGCCTGAACGCAAGCGTTGCAGCCGATGCATCGGCTCGGATCAATATAAAAGTTCCGTTCTCCGGCCATTCCGTTCCATTTTAGCCCACGATCCATGCGTTGATGCGGCCGCCGAGCGCACACCGATCTCAACACCACGGCGTTCAGAGAATGATATCCTCAAAACATGCCCAAGATTGCGTTGATTGGAGCCGGGAGCACGGTGTTCGCAAAAAACCTGCTGGGCGACGTGCTGCTTTTTGACGAGCTGAAAGATTGCGAGATCGCCTTGATGGACATTGATGAACAGAGGCTTCGGACTTCGCACCGCATGGCCGAAAAACTTGCTTCCGCCACGCAATCCAATCCACACATCGCCGCAACCACAGATCGCAGGCAGGCGCTGAAAAACGCGGATTACGTGATCTGCGCGATCCAAGTGGGGGGATATAAACCGTGCACCGTCACCGATTTTGAAATTCCCAAAAAATACGGTTTGAAACAGACCATTGCCGACACCATGGGAATCGGTGGAATCATGAGGGGCCTGCGCACCATTCCTGTTCTGCTTTCGATCTGCCGCGACATGGAAGAGTCGTGCCCCCAAGCGGTTCTGATTCAATACAGCAACCCGATGGCGATGAACTGTTGGGCAGTCTCCAGTGCGTCGAATATTCGATGCGTCGGCCTTTGTCACAGCGTGCAGGGAACCGTTTGGGAGCTTGCGCGCGATTTGGAACTGCCCTTTCAGGAGATTGACTATCTTTGCGCTGGGATCAATCACCTGGCGTTTTATCTTCGATTGCGTCACCATGGCCGCGACCTTTATCCCGACCTGCTGAAAATCGCCCAAGAGGGCCGCGCCCCTGACAACAACCGCGTTCGATATGAGATGCTTCAAAGACTCGGATACTTCGTAACCGAAAGCAGCGAACATTTCAGCGAGTATTGCAGCCATTTCATTCGGCGAGACCGTCCCGACCTCATCGAAAAGTTCAACATTCCGATTGATGAATACATCCGCAGGTGCGAACATCAGATCGAGCAGTGGGAATCCATGCAAAAAGCGTTTGAAAACGACGAACCGATTGAACACGTTCGCACAAGCGAATACGGTTCGCAGATCATTCACAGCATCGAAACCGGGATTCCGCGCGTGGTGTATGGAAACGTTCCCAACCACGGGTTGATCGAAAATCTGCCATACGGATGCTGCGTGGAGGTGCCATGCCTTGTTGACAAGAACGGCATTCAGCCCACAAAAATCGGCGCGCTTCCGCCGCAGCTCGCTGCGGTCATCATGACCAACGTGAATGTGCAATCGCTCACGGTTCATGCGGCGCTCACGGGCAGCAGGCAGCACGTTTATCATGCCGCCATGCTCGACCCGCACACTTCGGCAGAACTCACGCTCGATGAAATCTGGCCGCTGGTAGACGATCTGCTCGAGGCACACGCCGACTGGATTCCCGCCTTCACCCAATGAACGCGCTCAAAGAAGAATTGACCGCCTGGTTCGCCGCTCGCGGGCAGGAAAGCGTCGGGCTGTCGGCTGCTGACGCTCTCGATGGAGTGCCGTTTGCCGAACGTGCCGCCGCCAGTTTAAAACTGTGGATCGGCGGACCCGGGGCCGACTCTGCACGCTGCGCCGCCTTGCGCGACAATCCCGCGTTTCTGCACCGTTTGTTAACCGTGTGCGGAGCAAGCCAAGCGTGCGCAAACGCAATCGCAAACGCGCCCCAGCTCGCCATGATTCTTGCCGATGTTGACGAGCTTTCAGGAGCGCTCGATTTTGAGGAGCTGTCCTTGTCCGGAAGAAGCTTAATGGCGCAGGCCGTTTCTTTAAGCCACGAATTAGACCGTCTGCGGTTTCTGAAACAGCGCACAATGATTAAAACCGTGTGGAATGACCTAAGCGGCGCGTGGGCTCCAGAACAGGTGTGGCAATCTCTCTCGACTTTGGCCGATGCATTGCTCGCATTGTCAGCAGGTCGAATCTGGCGGGAGATTTCAAACGAGCCGAACCCCGTCGCAGTGATCGCATTGGGAAAACACGGAGCAGGAGAAGTCAACTACTCCTCTGACATTGACGTGATGTTTGTGCTTGATGACAATGCCGCACACAACCCGGCTGCCGCTCGGTTCTGCGAGCGGTTTATCCGCGGAGTCGGGGGAAAGATGAGCCGCGGCGCTCTTTATCGGCTCGATTGCCGGCTGAGGCCCATGGGAGCGATCGGCCCGATCGTTCAGACCGAATCGGCCACGCTGGCTTACTACAACTCCGCTGCCGAACCGTGGGAGATTCTCGCTATGATCAGGGCCCGGCCGTGCGCAGGAAATATCCAAGTTGCGGAGCGTTTCTTGAACCTTCTTCGCAAAACTGTGTATCGAGGCGCGCGGTCGGAGGCTTTCCTCGACGAGCTTGTGGCCTCAAAGCAAAGGTACGAGAAACACACCCAAAAAAAGGGTGAGCAGGGCGCGAACGTGAAACTTGGTACGGGCGGCATTCGGGACATCGAATTCCTGGTGCAGCTGCTTCAGCTGGTTGCAGGCGACAAGCATCCTGAACTTCAATCGGCATCAACACTGCGCGCAATTCAGATTCTAAGCGGCGGGCGGCTTCGGCTGCTTGCATCGCGCGAGGCAAAAACCCTTGCCGAAGCCTACAGGTTTTATCGTCAGCTCGAACACCGCATTCAGATGGCGCACGATCGGCAGACGCATTTGATTCCGGCTGACGAGTTCGAACGACAGCAGATCGCCATGATGATGGGATTGCACAGCGGCGGCGAACTGTTGTCCCGATACCGATCCATCAGATACGAAGTCCGTTCGATTTTGGAGTCGCGCATTCCTCAACTTTCTTCGCGCGCACCAGCCGAAGATGAGGCGCTCAACGCGTTCGAGAATCTCAGCTCGGGCGAACGAACAAGAATCGCGCGGCTGATTGATCTTTCATCGGATCGCGTCAATTTCTCGCACGAACTCAAAGCCAATCCGAAAGCGCGCAAACGCGTCGAACTGATTGCGCTGCGTGCGCCCGTCGTCATTCCGTGGATCGCATTTCACTCTGAGCTTTGGGACATCGCGTTTTCCGACCAGCCCGAACATGAACAGCAGGACGAAACTTCGCCTGCCGAAGACCTGCAAAACGCGCTTGCCGACTCGGGCAGGCAGTGGGAGCAGCGCCTTGCTCAATTCCTTCGCCGCGAAAAGACAGCGGCCTGCCTCAAGCACGCCTTTCATAACGATTGCCTGCGTACATCCCGGCGGCTTACCGAGATCGCCGATTCGGCCATTCTAAGCGCCCTCGATTTGTGTGGAGGAAGCCGCGTTGACGTGGTTGGAGTCGGAAGGCTGGGCGGCAGCGATCTGCTTTTGCCTTCGGATTGGGACATCATGTTCTTGCACGATGATGCGGTGCCGGTACGCATGGCCGAACATGCGTGTGAACAGTTCATGCGCGCTTCGCGCGCGATCGCCCTTGCCTCGCAAAACTTTCCGATTGATGTGCGTTTGCGCCCTGAAGGAAAATCCGGGATGCTCGCGTGTTCTCATTCGGCGTTTCAAACCTATGTTGAAACAAGGCTCGAAACGTGGGAGCGGATCGCCCTGACGCATGCGCGCTCGCTCCGCGGCGATTTCGGCACGCAAAACGCTCTTCAAATCGCTGCGCCGTGGACGAATCAAAACGAACTGGAGGCGGCGCAGATGCGTTCGCGCGTGCAAACCGAACGGATTCAACCGGAACATCTCCACCGCGACATAAAGTTAGGTCCCGGCGGCCTGCTCGACATCGAGTGGCTCGCCGCGATTCTCAAACTGCGGCTGGGCCCAACGCAAAACTGCCCGAGCGGGACGGTCGAATCTCTCAGGTTTTTGGCCGAAAAGGGAAGCCTCAACCCTTATGAATCCGAACGGCTGCAGTCGGCGTTTCTGTTTCTTTCCAATCTGCGCAACGTGCTGTATCTTTTAGAATCGGATTCCGATGCCATTCTTCCCGAAAACCCCGACAAACTCGACGAAATTGCGCGCTGCTTTCAACTGGATTCGGGCAACGCGCTGCTGCGCGAAGTCCGCGATACCCAATCCGCAGTTGAAGGAATTGCCAAACTGATATTGAATTGGTAAATACGATGCTGGCAGCGCTGTTTTTGATTTGGGCATATTCTCTCGGTGCGCTTCCGTTCGGAGTTTGGATATCCAGGGCGAAAGGCGTAGACATCATGCGTGCCGGTTCGGGCAACATCGGCGCGACGAACGTCGTTCGCGCTATCGGCGCTCCCGGATACCTTGTGTTTGTTTTGGATGTTCTCAAGGGGTATGTACCCGCGGCTGTTGCAGGCAGCGTGCTCGACCAACAAGGTTTTTCCAGCGCGTGGGCGATTGTCTGCGGAATCGCGGCGGTGCTTGGACACATGTATTCTCCCGCAATCGGATTTCGAGGAGGCAAAGGAATCGCCACATCGCTTGGCTTTATCATCGCAGCAACCCCTTTGGTCGCGTTGTGCGGATTCGGTCTGTTTTTGATTCTGTTGTTGGCGTTCCGGTGGGTAAGTTTTGCGAGCCTTGTTGCCGCGGCCTGCCTGCCGTTGTTTGCGTTCGTTTTCGGTTTTGGGCCGGCAACGGCGTTGGTGTATTCCGGTTTGGCGCTGCTTTCCGTTTACCGGCACCGCGCAAATATTCAACGGCTTTTGAAAGGCGCCGAACCCAAATTCAGCCTGAATATCGGGCGGAAATCGGATTCCAAGATGGAATAACATTTGGCACAAGGGAACCTTTCGAGACTGGCTTCCGTCTCCAGGGTGAACGCCGATTCGATTCAAAAATGAACGAAGTTTTTAGACCAGAGTTTCTTTACGGAATGCTTTCCATTCTGCCTGCCGCCGTGTGGGCGTTTGCCCTCGTCGGCTGGATGATTACCGATGAAATCGGATCGGTGGAAGGATGGACCGGAATCGGAGCGGTCGTCGGTCTGGTCGTGGTTGCATTCACGACAAAAATCGAACTTCTCAGCCTTGGGGCGTGCATCGGATTGTGGGTCGCCGGAGTTCTTTATCCTCTTATCCGATTAGGAATGATCAATCGAGCCAACCTTCAAATTGATGTGGAGATTATGGAATCGGCGTATCGGCAGTTGGACGAGAAAAACAACGACATCGGCGCCAAAGTTCAGCTTGCGCGCGTGCTGTATAAGCGCGGCGCTCACGCAACCGCAATCGGGCTTCTTGCCGAAGCCGTTCAATCGGGCCCCGAAGGGATGGATCAGGAAGCGCGCACGTTGCGCATCTGGCAGTCGCTTCACGGCGAATCGCCCAAAGGTCGAAAGATTCGGTGCCTGCGGTGCGGTGGTCTGACCCCCGCCAACGAACGGTACTGCCGCAAGTGCACAGGCCCGGTGCTGATTTATGAAGCGGGTGGGTTGAACGTTTTGAGAACCGCACCGCTGAAAATGTTTTACGTTTGGCTGATTACTGTGTCGCTGGTGATTCTTGCGCCCGGTTTCGCGGTTGCTCTTCCGTTTCCCGTGGCTGCGGCGTGTATCCTTGCACTCGTGCTGCTGGCGGTGCTGCTGATGCACCGAACCGCCCGCGGCGCGGTTGGCCAGGGATGATTCGAAAACTCGACCTGTACGTTGCCCGCGAACTTTTCGTGCCGTTTGTGGTGGGGGCCGGGTCGGTGGTGCTCATGTTCATCGCCAACACCCTTCTGCGTTTTTCGCAGGAACTGTCTGGAAAAGACCTCAAACTCACCGCCATTGCGCAGTTGATTCTGTTCAGCATTCCGGGCACTCTCAAGCTCACGCTTCCCGTGGCCGCCACGCTGTCGGCGGCGGTCGCCGCATCTCGGCTCACGCGCGAATCGGAAACCAGCGCGATGCGCGCGGCGGGAATCCCGTTGCGAAGAATCTTCGCGCCGATTGCGGCATTCGGTTTGCTCGTTTCTGCATTTGCGTTTTATCTTTCCGAAATGGTGGTGCCCAAAAGCGAAATCCGGTTCAGCGACACGCTGCGGAAAATGTTCGCCTCGGGCGAAGGAATCGGCCTGCGCTCGAACGTCCTGTTGAAGTTCGACAACGGCAGGTACTACGTGAATATTGCGAACGTTGCTCCCAGCGAAAATGGGGCGATCGCTATGAGCGACGTAGACGTGTTTTATAAACCAAAACTTGGAGAAATCTGGCATTATCACGCCGATAACGGAACGTATCAAGATGGAGTGCTCACCCTTCTCAAGCCCACCATCCGCCAGTTCGATCACGACCAAGCCGTGATCTATACAGTAAGAGACAAACTGCAAATTACGCAGAGGATGTCGCTCGACACGTTTTTCGGCCAGCCGCCCGCAAAGGAACAGACCGCGGCGGAGCTCAAAGCCACGATCGCCGACCTTCGCGAACGAGGACTCGTTCAAACCGCGCAGGAATATGAAATCGAATACCAAAACCGGTTCAGCATCCCAGCCTCGTGCCTGGTGTTCACCCTGATTGCTCCGGTCGTTGCGTTCCATTTCGCCAGGGGAGGCGCTTTTGTCGGCGCATTGATCAGCATCGTGATCGTCTTTCTTTATTACAACGCATGGATCATCACGTCGCAAGTTCTCGCGCCGGCTGGTATCCTGACCCCGCTGGTAGGAGCATGGATGCCAAACCTGTTGTTCGCGGCCGCAGGCCTATTCGCGTTGGTCAAATCGGAATAAGGTGCGCCGCGGCTTCGATGCTGTTGGGTTTTTGGCTGCCAATCTGCGCGCAATCGCAAAACCCGCTCGACGCTTCGGGCTTTCCTCTCAATAAACCCAAAGACAACCGGCTGCCTCCGCCCATGCCGCCCGAAGCGGCATCTTATGAATTCAAAATCATCTCTTCAGCCGAATCCTCCATTGACGACAAAAACATCACAGGCAAAACGATCGTGTTCGAATTCCGCGGATACCGCGGACATGCCGACGAACTCGTCGGCGATCTCCAAACGCAGGATTTCGTTCTGAAAGGCCATGTTGACCTGCTTGGACAAGATGCCGTGATCAAAGGCGATGCGGTTTACATCAATTTCGATTCGCGAATTTGGCGCGCATTCGACGCGAACGTGGACATCAAACCGGCCCTTGTGCAGCAGCGTCTGCTGAGCGATCTCTATCTTCAGGCGGCGCTGATTTATGGCGACCGCCACCGAGCCGATGCCCAAAACGCGAACGCCACCACCTGCGATCTCGACGATCCGCACTATAAGCTCGAAAGCGATTCCCTCACCTACATTCCCGAAAAAAGAATCGTTTTCCGCGGCTTCAGGCTTCGGGTTTTGGATAAAACGATCCTGGGACTGCCAAGCCTCACCATTCCGCTCACGCGAAATGCCAGCAACTACGCGCCCGATATCGGAGAATCAGCAGACGAAGGGTTCTACGTGAAACTTGCATACAATTTTCCCATTGGCGATGACACCGGAACGCTGCTCGCGCAGTTCCGTTCGAAACTCGGCTACTCGCTTGGAGCGCAATATCTCATTGATCGCACGCATCAAAAATCGTTCGTTAGATTTTTGTCTGACTTCGATCCCGGAACCAACCGCATCAGCATGACTGCCGCACTCCAGCACAAGCAGGAACTGAATTTCGGCACCATTAGAATCGAACACTCCACTCGGCAGTTCAGCTACCTCGATGGCCCGCAAACCGTTTCGAATGCAACATTCGCACAGTTTGTGCCGAAGCTGGGCAGGCAGGATCAGATGGCGCTCGACTTTAAACGAAGCGAACTGTTGGACACAAACTTCCGCAGCGTGCAGTCCGATCTTCAGTTTTCCGAAACGCGGAATTGGACGCAGAAACTCCGTTCCGTTGTGCGCCTCACCTACACCGATTATCAAGCGTCCGAATCGGGCTCGACGCTCATCGCGCGGCAGGCTCTGGACGTCAGGTTCACAAGTCTGTTCGATGAGGCTCACTATTCTGCCCAGCTCGACTACAACCGCGTTGTGCCCATCGGAGAAACCCAAAACTTCGCATCGGGAGTAGACCGCACGCCCGAAATCACGATCAAAACCGACAGCAAGAAACTTTACGGTCCAAACTTTCCGCTCAACTTCGAGGCTGCCGCATTCGTCGGGCACTATCTCGACAACTTCACAAACTCCGACATCACCCGTTACGCCTTCGACTTCCGAACCAGTTCGTTTTCGAAAAAGCGCGAGGGGCTGCAGCTGGATTACGATCTGGGATTCCGCCAAGGTTTTTACAGCGACAACACCGCCCAATACACGCCAAAAGCGAACATCCGATTGGGCTACTCGGCGGGCAACTGGCTCCAAGCCAACTTTCGTTACAACTATTCGCAGATGTTCGGCTTCACGCCGCTCGCGGTGGACCGTTCCGGCGCCTACAACCTCACGTCGTTCGATCTGATGACGCAGCCGCTTCCCGGACTCAAATTCGGCGGGCAGGTGGGTTTCGATTTCAGGCGGCAGGATCAGGGAAGAATCGCCTGGACTTCGCCTTCCATCCGGCTCGAATATTCGACAAGAGAAGATTTTCGCGTTCGCGCGCTCGCCATTTACGATTCCGACAACCAGCAGTGGAACAGCGTGCGGCTCGACTTTCGATGGAAGCCGGGCCGTTCCACCGTCGCAGCCTCAGCGGTGTATGACGCACGAAGAAACTCTTGGGGAAACATCAACTTATTCTTTGATGCCATCACCGTCGGCAGGCTTAGTTTTTCGGCAATCGCAACGTACAACGGATACCTAAAACGGTTTGACACCATGCATCTTTCGTTCACCTATGATCTGCACTGCGCCGAGGCGGTGTTTCAGATCATTGATAACCGCACCGGTTTCCGCCCCGGCACCGAATACCTGTTTTTCGTTCGAATCAAAGCGCTGCCGTTCGCCAGCCCGTTCGGAATCGGCAGGCAGGGCGAATCGTTGGGAGCCGGCGGCGGAGGGAACGGCTGACAGGTAAACTCTTCCACGCTGCGCCCGCAACCGGGATCGTTATGAGCACCCCTTATGAGCGGCGCGAACGGTTTCAACGCTGATGCCAAAAAAGAACAACGAAGAAGCGGATGACGCTTCGCATGCCAGCCCAGGGCCGGCAGATATCCCATCCGCTCGGCCAAGGCGCCGGCCAAAAAGAGCCAAAAATCCGCCCGCTCAAGATTCCGCGCCTCCGGGACTCAATCTCGGCTCGTTATCCGCGGTGAACGAGTCGGCGGAAGATTTCGATTACGACGACTCTTATGGACTGAACATCGGGATTCATTTTCGCAAAACCGAGCAGACCGCCCGCGTGCAGCCCGAGCCTGCAAAGAAGCAAAAGCCGCCCGCACGCCCAAAACAAAAGCCTTCGAAGGCCGCCAAGAGCACTCCCAGCAGCAAACTCGCCGAAGGCGGCCAAATCGAACGCGCATCGGATGACGCCCTCGCAGCAGCCGAAGCGGTCAAAAGATTCGTTCCCGATCTTCCAGAAATCCCGACTCCCGATGACGCGCCCCGCGTCGTAAAAATCAACGGTCTGCCGCAAATAGTTATCAATAACACCATCGTTCCGCCCGTGATGTTTTTCGGCGCTCCTTATGACGAAGCACGTGCAGAAAACTGTTTTGAGCAGATCAAAAAGGCCACTCAAAACGGCATTCACCTTTGCAGTCTGTTGATCGAGTTTCCCGTTGACAGCGAACACGCGCAAAACGCGTTCGACCTGGCCGACTATCTGCTGCAAAAATGCGTCGAAATTGATCCCGAAATCTACATCGTTTTCCGTTTGGTGTTCGCCGGGGCCGCAGGCTGGGAACAGAAATATCCGACTGCGGCGTACCGGTACGCCGATGGAAGCCCAGCCGAGCCGAGCGCTTCCGATGACGTGTTCTGGTCGGATGCCCAACGTCTGCTCGGGGCTTTCGTGCGCGGGTTGTCAGGTCTTCAAAACGCGCGCAGAATCATCGGCATTCATCTCGATCGCGGTGAGTGGTTCCAGAATGCAGAATGGGGGTACGACACCAGTCCTTCCGGCGAGAAAGCGTTCCGCGATTGGTGCAGATTCCGTTATGGAAACAATCAGGTGGCGCTGCAAGCCGCGTGGTTCGATGGCCGCGTGCGATTCGAAACGGTCAAAGTTCCCGACTACAGCGAGTATCCGCTTTCGGGAGAAGGTTTCCTTCGCGCGCAGCGCAAAGAACGCCGATGGGTGGATTATCATCTTTTCCTTAGCGATGCGACCGTTGCCCGCATTCAGCGGCTCGCTCACGAAGTGAAACGATCCAGCGAAGGGCGACTTCTGGTGGGAGTAAGTTATGGCTACA
>JAJPJR010000052.1 GCA_021324165.1 Armatimonadota bacterium | reverse complement strand
CCCGAAATCTCGCGCTCGTTTTCGGGCAGTCCGCGCACGTATCGCGCACGCATCATCAGAATTCCCGCGACGGCAGCGCCGACGGATGCCGCAATCAATATCCATTCGGTTGTGTGCGAGAGTTCAAACATATCGCTGGGCAGAAAGATCGGCTTGGCAGCAGGCGCATTCCATTCGGAAAACAGATTTGGAATGTTCAGGTGAAGCAGTTCGGAAAACGGCGCAAGCCCCGAAAGAACTGCTCCACCGATGAGCGAAAGCAGTGCGAGCGCGGCAAGAGGCACCCACATCGAAGGCATGACTTCGCGCGGCTCGTGGTGCGCATCCAGTTCATGATGCTCCTCGGCCGGCTCTGCTAACTGAGCCATCTCTTCTTGAGAATAAAAGAATCCGTGTTCGTCTTCGTGGTGGTGCAGTTCGTTCGGCACCGCGTCGTGAGGGTGCGTTTCGTGTGCCGGATGCAGATTCCGCCATCTCTCTTCTTTTGTCAAAAACGTCAGCCAGAACATCCGCGTCATGTACATCGCGGTGAGCAGAGCTGTAAACAGCCCCACGCCGTACAACAGCCGAGGATCTATCAGCCAGCCGTTCTCCTTCCAAAACTGCGAGCTTGAGAAACTTTTGGCCAAAATCTCATCTTTGCTGAAGAACCCGGCAAGCGGAGGAATGCCGGCGATCGCCAGCCAGCCGATCAGCATGGTTGCATACGTAATCGGCAGATACTTTCTCAAATTGCCGTAATTGCGAAGATCTTGGTTGTGTGCCATCGCGTGGATCACGGCGCCTGCGCCCAAAAACAGCAGCGCTTTGAAAAACGCGTGTGTGGTTACGTGAAACATGCCGCTTGAAAAAGCGCCCACACCGCAAGCCAAAAACATGTACCCCAGCTGGGAAACGGTTGTATACGCGAGCACTTTTTTGATGTCGGTCTGCCCGAACGCGATCGTTGCGGCGAACAGCGCCGTGAACGTGCCGATCACCGCCACCACCAGCATCGAAACGGGAGCCAGTTCGAAAAACACATGGCACCGCGTAACCAGATAAACGCCCGAAGTGACCATCGTGGCCGCGTGAATCAGCGCCGAAACCGGAGTCGGACCGGCCATCGCATCGGGAAGCCACACATAAAGAGGAAACTGCGCGGATTTGCCCATCGCCCCCACAAAAAGCAGAAGCGGCACCGCCAAAACGATCTTCCAATCGTAACCGATGAGAACGTTCCGCGCATGGGGCAGGATCACGTCAAAACTCAGCCAGCGAGTTTCGCCGCCGATCAGGTCGCGGTTCGACGCGAAACACACCAAAATCAGCAGAAGGCCGAGCACGAAGCCCCAATCGCCGATGCGGTTTACGATGAACGCCTTGTTTGCGCATTTCGCGTTCTCGATGTTTTCGTACCAAAACCCGATGAGCAGATACGAGCACAATCCCACGCCTTCCCACCCGATGAAAACCAACAACAGATTGTTGCCCAGCACGAGAAGAAGCATGAACGCAATGAACAGATTCAAGTAGGTGAAAAACCTCGAGTAGTCGCGGTCGTCGGCCATGTAGCCCGTCGCATAAACGTGAATCAGGGCTCCCACCCCGGTTACGATCAGCGCCATCGTGAGCGACAACGGATCAACACGAAGTTCGAACGGCACCGTGAGCGTTTGCAGATCAATCCAGTTGAACCATGTGCTGATTGCGACGCGGTTTGGAGCATCCACTGCTGCCAGCTTCATCGCCAATCCCACAGCGATGACGAAGCCCGCGGCAAGGGGCAGAACCGCTGCCCAGCCCAACACGCGGCGGCCGGCCGACCGCCCCAGAACGGTTTCGACACGCTTGCCCAGCACCGCTTGGAACAGAAATCCACCAAGCGGCAGAAGCAGCACTGCCCAAATCAGATCGTAATTCATCCTTTCATCAAATTCATTTCGTCAATGTCAATCTCCTCGCGCGTTCGAAAGATCGCCATAATGATTCCGAGGCCGATTGCGACCTCGGCGGCTGCCACGGCCATCACGAAAATCACCGCCATCTGTCCATTCATAAACGTGTACGACGCGGGCACATCCGGCGCCAAGGGCGTGGTGTGATATTTTGCAAACGCCAAGAAAGCGAGGTTTGCCGCGTTCAACATCAGTTCGATGCACATGAAAATCACAATCGGATTGCGCTTGATGACAACCCCAACCGCTCCGACCACGAACAGAATCAGAGCCAACGTCAAATACCCTGCAAGCGGAACTTCGGTCATCCTCTTCTTTTTGCCACCAAAATCGAACCGACGATTCCGACCAGCAGCAGCAGGCTCGCGATTTCAAACCCATAGACCCAATGGTTGAACAGCGCATTGCCCACGGCCTTCGCCGTGCCGAAATCGTCCGGCGCATTGGAAATTACTCCGGCGAACGTGTTGTTTGGAGGAACCGGAACCAGCCACGGCCCCACAATTTGAGAAAACAGAACGACAAGAAGCGAACCCGTAACGAGCACCGCCGCCCACCGCTTCAGATAACTCGGTTCTGTAAGCATCTGCGGCGCGCTCAAGTTCAGCAGCAAAATGCAAAACAGGAACAGCATCATAATCAATCCGGTGTAAATCAACACCTGGCTGATCCCCAACAGATGCAGGTTCAGCGAAAAATAGATCACGGCCAATACCAAAAAATTCAACACGAGCGCCATCGCCGATCGGATCGGGTTTTGCGCCGCGATCACTCCTACCGCCGCGGCAATCGAAACCACCGCCAAAACGATAAACAGAATCAACGCTGCACCTCGATCGTCTGCGCGGTGTTCGCTTGAACGTCCACCAAGTGAACTTTCGCGGCGTCTTTGAATGCGCGAGGACGAAGAACGAAGCCGACTACCATCAGATAGCCGGCAGCGACCACGGCAGCCGCAATGCCAAATGCCAGCCAGCCGAACAGCATCCAAACCGCAGTCAAAACGAAGTTCAAAGCGGCGAACGGAAGCAGGAATTTCCATCCCACGTTCATCAGCTGATCATAGCGCAGCCGGGGCAGCGTCGCTCGAATCCAAATATAAACGGTCAGCAGAAAGAACACTTTTCCAATGAACCACACCGGAGCCATCCACGCACCGCCGATGAAACTCAACGCCGAAGACAGCCATCCCAGATGCGCGGCCGATGCCTGCGCGCTCAAATAATCCCAATTCAGCGGCAGCGGACTCCAGCCGCCCAAAAACAGGTCGGTGAAAATTGCGCCGAACATCGCCATCACCGCATATTCGCCCATGAAAAACACCGCGAACTTCATCGAAGAGTATTCCGTGTGAAATCCCGCGATCAACTCCGATTCCGCTTCGGGAAGGTCAAACGGAGCGCGGTTGGTTTCCGCGATCATGCAGATCAGAAAAATCACTCCTGCGCCGAAACCGTAAGGAGTCAAAATAAACCAGTTTTGCGCCCACGGCAGAACGTCATACAGCGGCGCTTGCTGCCGAGCCACCACTTCGGTCATCTTCAGCGAGCCGGTAACCAGCAGAACGCTATAAAGCGCAACACCCATCGCAAGTTCATAACTCACCAGCTGCGCAGTGCTTCTCAATCCACCCAGCAGCGAATATTTGTTGTTGGATGCCCAGCCTCCCAACACGATGCCATAAACGCCCAGCGACGAGATCGCCAAGACCCACAAAATGCCGATGTCAACGTCGGCCACCGGAGTCAACATCGGATTGGGCCCCCAAACCAGCGTCGCGCCGATCACGAATGCTGGAAACAGAGCGATCGCGGGCGCAAGCCAATACACGAACTTGTCAACCGCGGCGGGCATCACCTCTTCTTTAAAGAAAAGTTTCACCCCATCCGCAATCGGCTGAAGCAAACCCCAAGGCCCAACCCGATTCGGTCCAACCCGATCCTGCATCCAACTCAGCAGCCGACGCTCCCACCAGATCACAGGCGGAACTCCCACCAGAACGAACGCGATGATGATCAGAGCGCGCAAAGTTCCCCACCAAAACTCAGGCGTCACTGGTAAATCTCCATGAATAGCTGCGCACCGGCATCCACGCCCAACGGCAGACACGCGCCGTTTCCTTCCAGGTTGTGATACGCTGCCGGCGCAAACGATTCGTCTTCGGCGATGATCATCTCCATCAGTTCGCTCGGTTCAAAGATCGGCCTCGAAGGATTCATTCTCAGCATCAGCTCGGTAAACAGTTTCCAACTCGGTTTGGCATCGCCCTTCGGACGCCAAATCGCCTCGATCTTCTGCACCCGCCGCTCGATGTTCGTGTAAGTTCCGTCGGCTTCGACATGCGCGCAGCAAGGAAGCACCACGCTCGCATATTGCATCGCCTGGTTCGGAGCGCTCGTCTGCACCACCAAAAACTCCACATTTTCGAGCGCGTCCTGCACCTGCTGATGGTCGTGCCACAGCGCAAACGGGTCGCACTCCAAAAGCCAAAGCGATTTGATTCTGCCTTGGATGCATCCTTCCAAAATCTCGCGCGTGTTCATGCCCTGACCGCCTGGATGCACCCCAAGCAGCGCGGCACCCATATCGTTCGCTCCCACCGGATACAGATTGAACCTCTGCGCGTTGTCGGTGCCGACCGCCAAGTTTGCAAGCGCCGAAACGGTTTTTCCGCCATCGGGTTTTGCATAAACCGATTCGCTGCAAACGGTAAAAAACTCTCCCTTCAGCGCTTCGGCCGCGGCGCGATCTTTCGCATCGGGAGCAAACGGTTTCAGCGCAGCGCGCAATGCGTCGGCTCCTTCTCGGTTTTGCAAAACAGCCGCGCTGAGCCGTGCAACCGCTTCAAAAAGCTTCCCCTCTTCGCATCGAATCACGGCCGATGCGAAATGGTCTGCATACGTGGGCCGCTCGCTGATCACCACAACCTTTGCGCCATGCCTCTGCCACGCCTTTCTCAACCGCAGATAAACCATCGGCTGGTCGGAAGCCAGATCGTTTCCAACAACCAGCGCGGCGTTCACGCTCTCCCACTCCGCAATGCGTGTGTGAACCTCATCAATGCCGTGCAGCCCGCGGACTCCTTCCGTTTGCGAAGGCAGAATGCGCGTCCAACGATGATCGAGATTGGGACTGTGAAAATGCCGATGGAACATCCGCTTGAACTGAAACAGATCTTCGTTCGAAACTTTCGCACCGACTAAACCTGCGACAGCCGTTCTGCCGTCCTCGAAATGCGCCACGATCTGTTGATAGGCGGTTGACCAGTCGGCGGCCGCCAAAACGTCCTCTTTTCTAATCAGAGGTTTCGCCGGCCTGTCCGGCGCATTCAAATAACCGTGGCCGAATTTTCCTTTATCGCACGTCCACTCTTCGTTCACCGCATCGTTGACTCGGCCGTTGATGCGGACCATTTTTCCGCCGCGGTGATCGAACCAAACGCTGCATCCGTTCGCGCATTCAAGACACGTCGAGGGCCGAGTCTCCAAGTCCCAAGGCCGGGCCCGAAAGCGATAATCGGAACTGGTCAGCGCGCCGACCGGACAGATTTCGATCACGTTGCCGCTGAATTTCGAATCCAGATCGGTGAGCTCGAAAGTCCGTGGAGTCATCGCCGCGCCGCGAAACAGAAACGCAAGCTGCGCATCGCCGGAGATCTCTTCGGTAAACCGCACGCATCGCCCGCACTGAATACACCGCTCCAAATCCAACGTAACATGTCTGCTCAAAGGAAACGCCTTGGGCAGATGCCGCTTCACTTCCACATACCGCGTGGTCGAAGGGCCATAAAACAGCGTGTTGTTTTGAAGCGGACATTCGCCGCCGCGGTCGCAGATCGGACAGTCCAAAGGATGATTGATAAGCAGAAACTCGAGCACCCCGCGCCGGTCAGCGATGACGGATTCCGAATCGGTGATGACCACCAAGTTGTCGCTTGCAGGCAGCGTGCAGCCTGCCTGGGGTTTGGGCATCATCCGCACGGTGCCGTCGGGCTGCTTCATCCCCACCTCCACCAGGCACATCCGGCACATGCCCACCGGTTTCATCCGCGGGTGGTAGCAAAAGATCGGGATTTCCCTCCCCAACCGCTTGACCGATTCGACCACCAGTTCGCCTTTCGGCACCTGCAGTTCAGTGCCGTCTATCGTAATCGTAACAAGGCCGGGTTCCTGCGCAAGAGATGCCATCGGTCTGGAGGGTGTGAGGTTCGCGCGATAATTTACCCGCGCCGACCCGATTTCGAAATGGCCCGACCTTGCGCCGTCCCCCTTCTTCCCCCTGCTTGCAGGGGGAAGCCCCGTGAGCGAAGCGAACGGTGAAGGGGGTCTAATCTCATTCTGCTGGCAAGCCCTCAGCTAACGATTGAAGCCGACGCCGCCTCTCTGCCAGTCGGTACGCACCGCCTTCTGCTCATCCGAGATTCGAGGCAGGTCGGTCACCAGCTTCACATCCCGCGTATAGAGCGCGGGCACGAGATCAACGCTCACCTGTTGCCCGTCCTTCCTTACCGCCACAACGTGCACTGGCTTGTTCGCAGAAACTGAGTCGAACACCGCGCTGATGCCGCGCGGAGTCAATCCCGCCAACTGCTGATTGCCGATCGAAACGATCAGATCGTTCGGCATCAGTTTGCCTTCCGAAGGGCCCGAAGCACGGATTACGCGGACGCCCTTTCTGTCGGGATCCGGCCGATATTCGATTCCCAGTCCCGCATAATCCTCTTTGCGCGAAACGATCTGATATCCGGCCTTCGCGAGCGCATCCTCGATCTGGATGTCTCCCGGAAGTGCGATCCACTGATCGTACAGCCGCTGCACAACTTCGCCGCCGTAAAGTTTGCACAACCTTCGAATCTCCATTTCCGAAAAGCCCGGCTTCCCGTCGCGGCACATGTTCCAAAGCGCGAGTTCGATCGAATCCAAAGAGTTTCTGTTTGCAGATTGCGCCCTGATTTCCAAGTCCAGACACAAACCTGCGACCCAGCCCGCGTTGTAGTAGTTCTGCTTGTAGCCCGAACTGTTTCCGCGGCCATCGTTCGCCTCGCCCACGCGAAACGAAGCGTCATAAATGCTCACATTGAACCGTTCGGCATTGGAGCGGAAAGCGTTGATGTTTCGCATCGCCTCTTCCCAAAACCATTTCTCATCGAAATGTCCGCAACGATACAGCAGAAGCGCAGAATAATAGTCGGTAACGCCTTCAAGCCACCAAAGAGCGCCGGTCTTCGGCAGAAAATCGTATTCGAACGGCCCCAAAACCGAACTGCGAATCCGCTTCACGTTCCACAAATGAAAGAATTCGTGTGCGCAAACGTGCTGCGCGCCCGGACCAAAACCGCTGGAAAGCGAGATCTGAGTGCTGCAAAGATGCTCCAGCCCGCCGCCACCGTCCGGCGCATCGAACACATTGAAATGCCACACATAACGTTTGTACGGCAAACCGCCAAAAAACTTCGAACAGATTTCTGTGATCTGCTTGCACACGGCCGTCACTTTCGCGCGATCGAGTTTCGCAACAGCCGCTCCGCGATAGGCGAGCGTGTGCGTTTTGCCTTCCACAACATACGTGTCCGATTCAAACTTCCCGGCCGTTACAGGGTTATCAATCAGAACATCATAGTTCGGCGCGGAAAACTCCATGGGGCCACGACCGGAAGGATCCAACCCCGTCGCCAGTTTCCATCCGTCCGGCAGCGTCATGGTCACGCTGCACTTTTCATTTTTTCTGCCCTCGATGTAAAGGTACGTGCTCGGCCCGCTGAAATGAATGATCTCATTCGCGGCGGGAACGTTTACAAAGTACACAACTTTGAACGGCTTTCCTTTTTGCGTGTCAATCCGCCAGTCATTGTCCTTGACTTTCTCGACCTTGAGTTCTGATAGGTCGTCGGCATAAGCCTTCAGATCATGCACACCTTGAGCGAAGTTGGCCAAAACATACGCCCCCGGCGCCCAGTTCGGAATTTTTGCGTCTGATTTGTCGGCGTTGGCAGCCGCGCTCATCTCGACCTTCAAACTGCTCGGACTCGCAACATACGTAAGTCGGTATTCGACATCGGCGCGGCAAACCGCACCCAAAAAACTAACGATGCAAATTGCGAACGTTCTCACGCTCCCAGCATACCGGTCAGCCAACCTGCAAGGTCTATTCGTTGGTAAACCGGACCTCGACGTCCGTGCGGCCCCGGTCGCGTTCCCATCCGACCGCAGGGCGATCCACGTTTTCCATGCACGATTCGTACATCGTGCGAGCCACCAAGTCGTTGGGGTCTTCTTTGATCAGTTGCGTGGCCCATTCCAATGCGTCTTCCCAACGCTTGAGCTGCATCTGCATTCGGCACACGATCGTTTTGATCTCGTACTGATCCGAGTTGATCGCGAGCGACTCCTGAAACTGCTCTTCGGCGTTGAAAAACATTCCAAGCCGCAGGTAGGCGGTGCCCAAAAGCGACCTGCCTTCGGCATCGTTCTTATGTTCGGCCACGTAAGGTTCCAGCAGAGAAACCGCCGCGTTCGCCCTCCCTTCATTCAGATGGGCGCGCGCCTCTTCGAAAAGTTTCTGCCGCTCCTCGTATTCGATCATCAGTTGCTATTATGAGACGAACGAATCGAGCCGCAATTCCAGTTCCCGACTGGGCGGCTATGCGTCAAAAACCCGCATGGGGCAGCCGCGCCTGAGTTCGGTGAGATACACGATGTGAAAGTCAACGAACGGAGACTCGATCCACGCTTTCCGCACTTTGGCGGCTGCCTGCTTGAAGATCCGGTGCGCGGCTTGGTGCGTGTGACCGTGGCTGGCGCCGATTTCGCGCCAACTTTCGCCTCGGAGCCTTGCCGTGAATACCGCGGTCTGAAGCCGCGTTAGGTTGGATCGGCGGATCGAGGCGATCAGATGTCTGAGCCGCAGGTACCTGACCGCCTCGCACGGCGGTCTGAAGCCCGACGGGCGGCGGCGAACCTGACGGTCGCGCCTGAGCGCGTAGTCGAGATAGGTATCGGGGTAGTGGGGCCTTTCCGGGTCCCGGGGGATGCTCGCTAAGAAAAGATCAGTCGGCTTTGAATATGTTGATTGCATCTTGGTCTACCTATAGTAGAAATCAGTCTACTATAAGTGCGCGGGAGCGCAGGTTTTCAACCACCTTTTTTGAATCAAACCCGGCAGTTTCGCTTGCTCTTTAGGGGGATGATCTGCCGTTGACCATCAGCATCCGCTTCAGGTCGTACCGGTTGAGGACGCCGTTGCGGGATACGGCCACCTTGCAGATGGTGCCTTCGGGCCCGTCGAGCAGCGCCTTGAGCTGGTCTCTGGAGACCATCGAGAGGCTTTTGCCGCCGGCCATCACCAGAATGTCCCCTTCTTGGATGCCTGCCTGGGCGGCCGGCCCGTCGGGATACACCTTCAAAATGACGTATCTTCCCTGCTTGTCGGGATAGATCAAGAATCCGGGTTCACCCATTTGATCTTCCGAGGTCTTGCCGTTGTAGTTTTCGAGCCACACGTATCGCCGCAGGAAATCGAACGTGATGTTGAAGTTTTTCAAAAACTGGAACCCCACGGTTCCGTCGGAATCTACGCTCGAGCTGGGCAGATCAATCACGCTCCAAACCGACTCCTTGACGGGCACGCCAAACACTTTGGTGTTTCGAAGCAGCATGTCGAAACTGTCCACAGGCCCCGATGCCACCCAGCTGCTTTTCATAAACGACGGTTTTTTCTTTGCGTCCCAAGCCCCGACCCTGATGAGCGACTCTTTGTGCGTGGTGATATAAAAAGCGTTCCCCGTGTCCAACGCCATGGTCAGCGGCTGCCCGTTCACTTCGCATTTCAGTTCCAGCGAAGACAAGCCTTGATCTTCCAGCCGGTGCAAAAAGGTTTTCACGTTGTCGGGTGTTTTTTTGGTGATGTCATACGACCGCGGATAGAAGACGAATTTCTGCTTTTCGACATTGATCTCCACCACGTAGTCACGGATCACTCCAAACCCAAGAATGCCGTCGCAGTGAGTGCCATAAGACTCGGTGAACGATTCGGGCTGCTGAATGCAACTCAGGTCGGTGCTTTGCACTTTCAACGCACCGATGCTCAAACTGTTGATTTTCACAACGGGCGCATCGAGTTCGCCCACGAAATCGCGCAGCCGCATGGTGCCGGTAGGTTTGCCGATGTCAATCGCGCTGGAAAGCATCACCTCTCCGGAGAATCCAGAATCAAACATCAGCGAACAGGCTTTGCCGTTGACGGCAACGTCTACGATGATCGCCGACCCCCGATCTGCGATTCGGAAAGGCACTTCTACCGGCGCGGCGAGGTCGGCAGGCTTTTGAGCCAGAACTGCGAGAGCGGCTGCGAAAAACATCTCAATATAGTATACGAACTATCGCGGCTCGCGTGACGCAGAAGCCAGCCTTTGGGCGGCAAAACAGGCCACGAACAACACCCCGCCCAGAGGTATGAGAATCGTGCTCATTTTGGATTGACTTAGGAAGAACCCGAAATCGGAATACTCGACAACCCCCGACCCGACCAGCAGCGCGGACAATGCACCAAGCGTGGCAAGCATCGCGGTCGGACGCTGATCGAGAAACTCAATGATGGCCGAGCCGAGCCAAAACAGATAGGTGAGCGCGTATGCCGTCGGCGCCCACGATTCGTGCCCCCGCCGAAATGCGAACACCACACACGCCGCAAGCAGAGCGAAAACCCAGATCGCCCACACGATCGGCGCTTTGTGAATCAGCGCAACCCGATGCTCGCCTGAGCCGCTGACGGGGAGGTAGTAGTCGCTGGAAACCCAAGCGGGCACAATTCTGGGATCGGTGGCGGCAACAGCGCTTGGAGGAACAAGCGGCGCACCTGGACGAAACATCTGCGGCTCTGGCGAACTGCGTTCGGCTTCGATCTGCCGCAGCAGTTCGCGCGAAGGCGCATGCCGGTCTTCGAGACTCAGGGCGAGTTTGGCGGTTTCGTACGCTTCGTTTTTCCAACCGTTTCGATAAAAGTGCACGGCGAGATTGTATCGGGCTTTGGCAGAAGTTGGATTGATGCGGATCGCCGCCATGAGCGCGTCGGCGGCTTCATCGGGAACGTCGGCGTTCGAAAGCGACGCGCCGAGCAGCATATAAGCATCGCCGCTGTTCGGGTCAATTTCAACGGCTTGCTGGGCGAATTCCGAAGCCTCGACATACTGCCGGTTTTTCAAACACTCGCGCGCCTGTTTGATGAACTGGTCTCTAACTTCGGCGTTCACGGATGGGATTTTACATCTGTTGGGATGTTTGTGCCATCCTTCTGATTGATGAATCGGCGGGATTTTTTAAAAGTCGGAGCGGCGGTGCTGGCTGGCGGCTCGATCGCGCGCGGGTCTAAAGCAGCCGACCTGGATATCGCGATTTTGGACGGCTGGGTGATTGACCCCGAAAGCAACACCGACACATGGCTGAACGTCGGCGTGCGAAGCGGCGAAATCGTTGTTCTTACGAAAAAACCGATCGTTGCGAACAAGATGCTTTTTGCGAGCGGGTGCATTGTGTGCCCCGGCTTCATTGATATTTTGGCGCACGGAATGGACATCGAAAACAACCGTTATCAGGCGATGGACGGCGTTACGACGGTGTTTGAACTGGAAAGCGGCGCCGAGGATGTGGATGCGTGGTATGCGGAACGCCGCGGAAAGCGGATTTTGAATTACGGCGCAAGCGCTGGGCATCTTCATGCGCGGCGTTCGGTGTTTCCGGACGAGCAGGATTTCGAACACAAAGAGGCGACAGCCGAACAGATTGCGCAGATGGCAGCGCATTTGGAGCGGAACTTGAAAGCGGGCGCGGTTGCGGTGGGTATGGCGATCGAATACTGTCCGGGTGCATCGCGCGAAGAGGTTTTGGAGATGTTCAGGCTGGCGGCGAAATACGGCGCTTCGGTGCATGTGCATCTGCGATATGGAAACATGCAGCCGCCCGGCACGGCGATGGAAGGTTTGCAAGACGTGTTGGATTACGCATCGCAGACAAAGGCCGCGCTGCACGTGGTGCATGTGCCGAGCATGGGGCTGGGAAATACGAGAAAACTGATCGAAATGATCGCGGCGAAGCAGAAAGCGAAAATGGACATCACGGGCGATGCCTATCCTTATACGGCTTTTGCCACCGGCATCTCTTCGGCGGTGTTTGAAGAAGGATGGCAGCAGCGATTTGGAATTGATTACGGCGATCTTCAATGGGCCGCGACCGGTGAACGTTTGACGAAAGAGACGTTTGAAAAGTATCGTGCGCAGGGCGGCACGGTAATTGCGCATGCGATTCCCGAAGACGCTGTGAAAGCGGCCATGGCCTCGCCTTCGCTGATGGTTGGAAGCGACGGCGCTTTGACGAACGGCGTGGGACATCCGCGTTCGGCGGGAACATTCGCGCGTCTGATGGGGCGATATGTGCGCGAACAGAAAACGGTTTCTTTGAAGCAGGCTGTCCGAAAAGTAACGCTGATGCCCGCACGGCGTTTGGAGCGCCGGGTTCCGGCAATGCGTCAACGCGGACGCATCCGCATCGGATGCAAAGCGGACATTACGGTTTTCGATCCTTTCGCGATTAAGGATAACGCGACGTATCAGCATCCAGACCGTTTTTCTTCGGGGGTGAAGCATCTGTTGGTGAACGGCGTTGCGGTGGTGGAGGATTATCGTTTGCTGGACGGGATTTTTCCGGGCCAGCCGATTCGGGCGAGAGTCGAGAAAGGTTAGCATCTGCGGGCAGTTTTCTTTCCTTCCCCCTGCGTTTAGGGGGAAGGTGGCGCGAAGCGCCGGAAGGGGGTTGAAGTTTCTTGCACACCCCCTTCACCGTTCACTCCGCTCACGGGGCTTCCCCCTGTTTTCAGGGGGAAGCGTGGATTGCGAACATTCCGTCCTTCCCCCTGCACTTAGGGGGAAGGTGGCGCGAAGCGCCGGATGGGGGTAGGTGTTTCTTGCACACCCCCTTCACCGTTTCGCTTCGCTCACGGGGCTTCCCCCTGTTTCCAGGGGGCAGCGTGGATTGCGAACATTCCGTCCTTCCCCCTGCACTTAGGGGGAAGGTGGCGCGAAGCGCCGGAAGGGGGTCGGTTGCGGCAGTTTTCCATCCTTCCCCCTGCGTTTAGGGGGAAGGTGGCGCGAAGCGCCGGAAGGGGGTTGGAGTTTCTTGCACACCCCCTTCACCGTTCGCTTCGCTCACGGGGCTTCTCCCTGATTCCAGGGGGCAGCGTGGATTGCGAACATTCCGTCCTTCCCCCTGCGCTTAGGGGGAAGGTGGCGCGAAGCGCCGGATGGGGGTTGGTGTTTTGTGCACACCCCCTTCACCGTTCGCTTCGCTCACGGGGCTTCCCCCTGATTCCAGGGGGCAGCGTGGATTGCGAACATTCCGTCCTTCCCCCTGCGCTTAGGGGGAAGGTGGCGCGAAGCGCCGGAAGGGGGTCGGTGTTTTGTGCACACCCCCTTCACCGTTCGCTTCGCTCACGGGGCTTCCCCCTGTTTCCAGGGGGCAGCGTGGAGATGCGGCAGCGTGGAGATCGCGCGGCGTGGATTGCATACATTCCATCCTTCCCCCTGCGTCTAGGGGGAAGGTGGCGGAGTGCTAACGCTTCGGTCTGAATCTTGCTCCTACGTTCTGGTCGCCTTCGCCTTCGCGCTTCGGAAATCCGGCTTCGCCGCGAGGGCGGAACTCAGGTGTAGGAAGGTCGCTGGATTCTTCGCGCCGCTCGCGAGCAGGCTCGCGGTCTCGGCCGCGGTCTCTTCCGTGATCGCGCGGGCCCCGGTCTCGATCTCGGTCTCGGTCCCGGTCTCGATCTCGGCCGCGCGGTCCTCCGCGATCTCGGTTGCCGAATCCTCCGCGTCGGTCGCGATCTCCGCGCGGTTCCCTTTGCTGGGGCGGGGGTGGTGTGCCTTCGGCGTTTCCTTCGAGCGCGGGAAGTTCTTGGGCAAGGCCGATCGCGGTGAGATTCACACGTCCGAGCGAGTCAATTTCGTGAATCTTGACGCGCACGATGTCGCCCGATTGCACAACGTCTTCGGGACGGCGTATCGGCTTTACGGTGAGCTGTTCGAGCGGAACCATGCCTTCGCGTCCAGGCAGAAACTCCACCATCACGGCGCGGCCGAACAGCCGCGTTACGGGGCCGACAAACTCCATTCCGACTTCGGGGGTCATGACGAGGCCTTGCACCATCCGTTTGGCGGTTGCCATGCTTTCGCTGTTTGCCGTTGTGATAAACACCTGACCTTCGTCGTTGACATCAACGTTGGCGCCGGATTCGGCGACGATCTTCTTGATGTTTTTGCCGCCTGGGCCGATGAGTTCTCCGATGCGCATCGGATCTATGTTGATGATTTCGATGCGAGGCGCGTTCGGGTTGAGTTCTTCCCTTCTTTCGGGCATCGCTTCATTGATCTTGTTCAGAATGAACATGCGCGCATCGCGCGCTTGCGCAAGCGCTTCGGTGAGAATCTGCTTGGAAAGTCCCGCGATTTTGCAATCGAGTTGGAGCGCGGTGATTCCGTCGGTCGTTCCTGCGACTTTGAAATCCATGTCGCCGCAGAAATCTTCCATGCCTTGGATGTCGGTGAGGATTTTGTATTTGGGACCGTCGGTAATGAGTCCCATTGCGATTCCGGCGACCGGCGCTTTGATCGGCACGCCGCAATCGAGCAGTGCGATTGTGGAACCGCACACGCTTGCCATGCTGGTGGAGCCGTTGGATTCCAAAACTTCGCTGGTGAGCAGGAAACTGTAGGGGAACTGTTCGACGGGCGGAATCACTGCTTTGAGTGCGCGTTCTGCCAGGGCGCCGTGGCCGATTTCTCTGCGGCCTGGGCCTCTCATCGGCCTGCATTCGCCCACAGAATAGGGCGGAAAGTTATAGAAATGCATGTACCGTTTGTTTTCGACTTCTTCTAAGCCGTCGAGCGTTTGTCCTTCGCTGGGCGAGCCGAGTGTTACGACGGTCATCACCTGGGTTTGTCCGCGGGAGAACAAACCCGATCCGTGCACTTTTGGAAGAAGTCCGGGCTCGATGGAGATGGTGCGGATGTCGGTTGTGCCGCGTCCATCGGGTCGTTTGCCTTCTTCGATGATGAGGGCACGGACGGTGTTGTCAATGAGTTTATCAACGGCTTCGCCGAGTTGAGCCTGTTTGGCTTCATCTTCGGCGAAGCTGTTCTGTTTGTGATATTCGACGAGTTCTTTTTTCAGGTCGGAAAGGGCGCTTTCGCGGGCGGCCTTGTCGGGGTTGACGATGGTTTCTTTAACCTTTTGTCCGCTGATTGATTTGACGGTTTCATACACATCGGGATCTACTTTGAAAATCGGGACATCCTGCTTTTGTCTGCCTGCTTGAGCTCGAAACTCGTTGAGTTTTGCGCAGATAGTTCGGATCGCTTCGTGGGCGATATCGAGCGCTTTGAGCATTTGATCTTCGGTAACTTCGGATGCGCCGGCTTCGATCATGAGGATGTTTTCGGCGGTGCCCGCAACAACCAGATCGAGCTGCCCCGCTTCGGCCTGCTGCACGGTTGGAAACAGAATGTATTGACCGTCAATCATTCCGATTCGAACGGCTCCGATGGGGCCGTTCCATGGAATATCGCTGAGCGTGAGGGCTGCAGAAACCGCGTTGATGGCGAGGACATCGGGCGGACATTCTTGGTCAACCGCAAACGGCATGGCGATGCAGTGCACATCGTGGCGCATGCCTTTTGGGAAGAGGGGTCTTACGGGCCGATCAATCAGCCTTGAAGTGAGCGTGGCTTTTTCGCTTGGTCTGCCGCCGCGTTTGATGAATCCGCCGGGAATTTTTCCTACGGCGTATTTGCGTTCTTCGTAATCGCAAAGCAGAGGGAAGAAATCGAGTCCTTCCCTGGGTTCGTGTGACATTGTGGCCGTGCCGAGCACAACGGTTTCGCCCATGCCCAAAAGCACGGCTGCGTTGGCTTGTTTGGCGACACGTCCGGTTTCGATCGAGAGTTCTCGACCTCCGACCTCGAAACTGGTCGTTTGAATCATGAAAGCCTCCTATTGAGACTTTTGTTCGCGAATGCCGAGTCGTTGAATTAACTCGCGGTAATGAACGACGTCCTGTCGGCGCAGATACTTTTCCAACCTTCGTCGTTTTCCGACGAGCCTGAGGAGACCGAGCCTTGAATGCTTATCTTTTTTGTTTGTGCGAAGGTGCTCGGTGATCTGTTCGATTCTTGCTGTGAGAAGTGCAATCTGGACATCGGCGGATCCGGTATCGGAATCCCCCTTGCGATAATCCTGAATGACTTTCTGTTTTGCTGAAGGCGCCAGTGGCATCTGCTATCAAATGTCTCTTTTTATATTGCTGGCAACCCCCGCCTGATAGCCGCTCTACGCAAAGGCCCCCCTGGGTTGGGCCGCTCCGTACAACGGCAACCGTGGCCGGGAGCCGCTTTACCTGTCCAGGATACCCCAGATCAGGACCTATCTATATAGAACCAAAGGCCGGAGCGGTTGGGGTCGCTGGGGGAGAAATCCAAGGTGTATTTGGCCTTGACCAGCAGCCCGGTATCGAGTTCGAACCAGGCGGCCTTGGTGATGCCGATGATCTTCTGATCCTCATCGCGCACCTGCTTGACGATTCTCACGACCTCTTTGCCGCCGATGGGTTCGATATCTTCGGCGACGTATTCCTCGACGAACGAGATTCCGAACTGCTGCCGCTTTCGCAAGAACGGCTCGCCGATTTTGATCGGGTCTTTTGGAAACGCAATCAAGAATGGGCCGAATTCATCGGCGGTGGTATCTACGTCGGTTCGTTCGCCGAATTCGTTATAGAAACGCTGCCTTTCGCGCGAGAGTTCGGGATTGGTGTTGGTCATTCCCGTAAATGCGCCTGAGCCTTTCGCTTCCAGGACGCGCGTTTGCATCACGACTTCGATTCGGTTTGTCGAAACGTTTTGCACGCGGTATCGGATTTCGATGGTGATGGTGGCGTGCGAATCTTGCGAGAGCGCTTTTTGGGTTTCCTCGTCGCCGAATTGCGAGACGGTTTCTGCATCCATCTTCGGCAGCCCGATTTGAGTGCTGACGCGGTAGGTGCACGCGTAGCCCGGATGCGGTTTGAAGCGGAGCGTGATTTCGCGTCCGGCGAATTTCGACGTGTGCTCTGTGCCGACAGCGAGGTTGCCTTTGTGGCATCCACAAAGGGCCACGACCGCCGCGGCGGCGAAGATCGCTTTCATACTTCCCTCCCTCTTGATGTTGTTCGGCGTTACATCGAGGTGTCGCCGTACAACGTTTGAATGTAGTTGATCTGGCCGGTGTGATAGTGAAGATTCCAGGCCTGCAGATGCAAAATATCAATGACGCGCCAGTTGTGATCTTTTCCGAACGGAATATAGATGGTTTCGGACAGTTGATTATCGGGTGTGCTGCGAATGAGTTCGTACAACTTTTCGGAGTTTTGTTTGCATGCTGCTTCGCAATCGTCGAGGGTCTTCCACTGATCGCGCTCGGCTTGGGCGGCTTTCATTTTTTCATCGTCCCATTCAAATTTGCCTGCACTCACGACGGCGACTCCCCATTTGGGAGACTGGGCGATTTCGCGCGCTTGGTCGAGCACGGAGCGGCCATTGTCGAGCGGCTTCCAATCGAGCTTGTCGGCGGGCACTTTGCGGGCGGCATCGAAGAACGCTTCGGTGGCGCGCTGCGTTTCGTCAATTAGAAAATCTGCGGCTTTCATGGCCGGGGATTGTACCTTCCGGCCGTCTTGTCAAGCGGGTACATTAGCCCCATGAAAACAGCAGCAGTTCTCGTGCCTTTGATCGTTTTTCCGATCGCCGCGCTCGCGCAAGATCAGCCCGATATGCAGAAACTGATGGAGATCGGCACGCCGGGGCCGAATCATAAGCTTTTGCAGCAGTTCGTGGGCAAGTGGGATGTGGAAGTTTGGTACAAAATGGGCACAATGGAGGGCCGATCCAAAGCGGCGTGCGAAATCAAGCCGGTGCACGAAGGCAGATATTTCCTTGCAGATTATAAAAGCGAGATGATGGGTCAGCCGTTTTTTGTTCAGCAGACGTTTGGATACGACAACCTGCGCAAAAAGTTTTTCGAGTTTCAGATCGAAAGCGATAACACCGGATATGTGTTTTACACAGGTTCTGCTTCGGCGGACGGAAAGCGGTATGAGTTTTCGACCGATTCGTTCGACCCGATGACCATGAAGCCCGCAAAACTTCGCATTGTGAAGCAGTGGCTGGATAAAGACAAGTTTGTGATCGAGTGGTACATGACGAAGGCCGGAGAAAAAGAGCAGAAAGTTGTGACGCTCACGCACACGCGGTCGAATGGATAATCTGATCCTAAGTGGACTCGGCTTCTGCGCTTTTTGAGGAGTTGTCGGCACGGCGCCAACACGGTTTCCGACTTGCTTATGCCGAAGATGTTCAATCGGCGGCTGGGATGCGAGACGTTTTGAAAGGGCTGCGCGATTCGGGGCATTCGGTTCGCACGCGGAGGCTGTCGTGCCTGACCGCTGTGTTGCTGCTCCCGGCGATTTTAATTGCGCTTTTACGGCAGATGATTGGCATCAAGCGCCGACGGTGAGATTGGCGGATCTTTTAGAAATGAAAACTGCTCGGCTTTGGTGAGCCAGGACGCTGCGAACGCCCACAAGGCGACAGTCTCACACGCGAAAATGAACTGTTGAAACGGATCGGATTGAATGACGCGCATGGCGCGCAGAACGGCCACAATGAGCACCGCAAGAATGCTGAATGCGATCAGCCGCGCCGACAAGCGATACACCAGATTCCTGCGGCGTTTGCCGGGATTGAGTTCGGGATTGAAATACGGGTTCGCGCGAAACCCAAAAACCGTTACGATGAGCGTGTTGAACCCCCGGCTGAAAGTGAGAGGGTCGTTTTGATCGCTTTCCGACGTGCGCGTAAAGAAGACCGCGGAAAACACCATAAAGATCGTAAACAGCCCGCATGCGAACACGCCATGCAGTATTGCGAACAGTTTTGCGGATTCGCCGATGAGCTGCGCAACCACTGGCGCCGATTGTTGATACAACGGTTCGGTTGGACACAGCGCCGTGCCCACGGCGCACAAACCGCCAAGTTTTGCCAAGCCGTCTTCGGCCTTTGTGTAGCCGTGATAACTAAACATGCTGGCGCCAAGAATGCACAAAATGCCCACGAAAAGCGCGTGAATGCGCGTGTAGTAGTAATCGCTGATGGACGGCAGAAAATCAACCGGCGGCACCGACGCATAGGCCGCGCACAAAACGGGAAGCGCCGCTCCGAGCCATCCAATGATCTTTCGAAGCGCGATGGCCGAAAGAACGAGCCCCGCCTGCGGATCGGTCCGATTCACTGCTTAGCGATGGGACGATGCAAAGCGAAGCGAAGGCGCAGATCAGTTTTCAAAATCGGTGAGCGATGAGGGAAGCAGCGCAGCGCGAAGGGCGTTGAGCACCGCCAAAAGGTCTATGCCTTCTTGCATCAGCGCACCGGCCACGGGCGACAGATGCCCGGAAGCCGCAATCATCATTCCGCCGATGCTCAGCGCCATTCCCCCCACGGCACTTTGAAGGGCGATGGCGCGCATGCGCTTGCCGATGTGCATCAGTTCATCCACTTTTTGCAGCGAACTATCCAAAACCACGACGCCTGCGGCTTCGGAGGTGATGTCGCTGTTTTGTCCAAATGCGATTCCGACGGTCGCGGCGGCGAGTGCGGGCGCGTCGTTGATTCCGTCGCCCATGAAAACCGTGTCCGCCTTGGCAGTTTCGGTTCTCACAATCTGCAGTTTTTGTTCTGGAGATTGGCTCGCATATACTTCGGTGATGCCGACTTTCGCGGCCAGATACTCGACTTCGGATTCGCGATCGCCGGAAACCAGCATCAGTTTATGAAAACCGTGCTTGGGGTGAAGGTGTTTGATAAAACTGCGGCCTTCCGAGCGCGGCTCGTCGCGAAACTGAAACAGCGCCGCCGGCCGATGATCGAGCATCAGAACGCACTCCATTCCGCCCTCGGTCGGTGGAATCGTTGCGGCGACGCTCGGCGTGGTTTTCATCAGTGCGGCACGGCTCGTTACTTGAACGGACTTGCCATCAACCGATGCGTTCAAGCCGCGGCCTGGCTGTTCGTCAATTTGCGAAACGGGTTTGTACGTTATGCCTTCGGCGATTGCACGTTGAATCACCGCTCCTGCAAGCGGATGGCGGGAATACTGCTCGACGCTCGCAAGAATCGTGAGCGCTTCGGATTCGGAAACGTTTTCGATGGAAACGATGCGGACGAGCCTTGGCTCGCCGTAGGTGAGCGTGCCTGTTTTGTCGAAGATCGCCGTTCTGCACACACCGATTTTTTCGAGCACGGCAGGATCTTTGATGATGATGCCCCGTTTCGCCGCGAGCGAAATCGAGCCGATGATGGAAATAGGAATGGCGATCAGCAGCGGACACGGAGTCGCCACCACCAAAACCGAAAGAAACCTGATGCTTTCGCCGCTGAAAATCCACGCCGACACCGCGATGCCAACCGCAATGGGCGTGTAGATCGCACCGAGCCGATCGGCAAGCCTTCGGATGTGAGGGCGGCGCTGTTCGGCAGACCGCATCACTTCCATAATCTTGGCGTAACGCGAATCTTGAGCGAGTTTGGTTGCACGAATCGTAAGTGCGGCGCTGCCGTTGACCGCGCCCGAGATCACATTCGATCCGGGAGCCTTCTGCATGAGGAAAGGCTCGCCGGTGAGATAAGATTCATCCATCACGCCGCTTCCTTCGATGACGATCCCATCAACCGGGCAGAATTCATGGGGCAGAACGACCAATAGATCGTCAACGGCAACGGTTTCAAGCGGCACATCCATCATCGCGTCGTTGTGCTTGACGTGCGCCACCGACGGCAGACGCTTGGCAAGAGCGCTGAGAACCGCCGACGCGTTTCGCACCGCGAACGATTCGAGAGTTTGGCCTCCCGATAGCATCAGCACCACGACGGTGCCGGCCAGATATTCGCCAACGATCAACGAAGTTACGATCGAGATTCCTGCAAGAAGGTCGGATCCGAATTCGCGCCGAATGGCTTGAAGAACGAGGTCAAAAACCAGCGGCGCTCCGCCGAGAATCAGCGCGGCCAACAACGGCACGTTTTCGAGCTTGATCTGCGCGGCCGTTTGCTGGTGAGGAATCCCAAACCGCATCGCCAGATGAACGACGATGGCCGCGGATGCGAGCAGTGCGATGGCGGTCTGCTTGTTCGTTTTCAGAAGGCGCAAATTATATCTTAATGGTGGCAGTTCATCCCCGCTTGCAGCTGCCTTAATACGCTGAATACTGGGGAGTCAACAGCCGCGTCAAGAACCAAACACGGCGCGATGGGGACAGCTGCCAGACCTGATCCCAAGGCACAGGATCTGTCGTCATGATTTTGAGGTGAAGATCGCTGCAAACTGTGTGTGCAGTGTTCTCATGCTAACCATGGCAGGTCACGTGCCGAGGTTTCCGATCGTCCATCCGAATGTGGGGTTTTGAATAAGAGTTTTCTAATCCGTTCCCTTGATCTCTTCTACGTCGGCTGCATCCTTCAACCTCCCCGTGGCGAGCTTGTTCTTGCACAACTCTTCCAACCCGATGAAACGAACGGGGAGTCCATCGAGGACCGCGTCCACCCGGTTAATCCACGCCGCGTCGAATTCGACACCGCTGATCGAAGTTAGGATGTCAACTCGGTTGGGCTCATGACCGATACGCAGCATTCGATCTGGCACGAGAAGCTCCCCCGGATCTATGATGATAGCACCATTGCTGAACTGTTGAATCGCTCGTACGACTTTAGAGGCGTTTTCTGAAGTACGCCGAATGAAAAAATCAATGTCTCCAGTCAGTCGGGGACGGCCATGAAAGGCAACTGCGTAAGCGCCAACGATCAGGTACTCAACTTCGTTCGAGTTGAGTGATTGTATAAACTCTTTCAAGTCCTTTTGAAGGGCCATAGTAGTTTTCGATGAGCTGAAGAAGTATCTCCAGACGAGCTTCAGGCGTGAGATTTAGTCGGTACTCCCGATCATACCGATCCGCTTCGTCGTGTAAGTTGCACCAGCGAAATTCAAGCACAGCCATACAAAGAATACCTCGCCGAATGCGCACCGATGTTATCGCTCTCTCGGTCAGTCAGACTCTCGGAGTGAATGACTATCGCGATAGAAGTGGGCAACGTGCGAGCCTTGCGTCCGGTCGCTCTCAGAAATAAATGCCGTAGCCATCTGGCCGTTCGAGACGGCCTCCGAATGTGCCTTTGCCCGTCGCCCAAATTTGAACGGGCGAATTGTCGCGTACTTTCTCGGGCTCGCGGCCAGACTTTTGCTCGAGTTTGCACACGAGGTCCCATAGCCGCAGCACCAGCATTTGGCCCGTTGTTCCCGATGGCTGCGTAATCACCTCTTCAGAGCGCAGATTTTTGAATAGTGAACTGATCGTTTTATCTGACATTTGGTCCAGCGCTGTAATCTCAATCTTGCATACGATCGACTCGTGCGATTCGAGTGGTCCCAATTTCGTTATATGCTGTTGCGCCTGCAGCTTGCGGCGCGCTCGCAGCGCCTTTGGATCGATCATCAGGCTTGTTTCACTCAATTTAATGTCCGCGCCAAAACATGCAGCGATCGCTTCCGCCAATGTCGGGATATTCGTGCTTGGAGCCGAGCACACGAAGCGGTAATCACGATATGGCGGGTCAATGCTCTTCCATTTGAGCCATCAGGCTGCGGCCAATTCCGATGGAGAAGAACTGCACCCCTCAGAATGGACAAAACTGATGCGGCCGTTGGAGTTTGAAAAGTCAGATTGTTCGGCGCGTTTTTGGTCCACCAACCAACCGTTCAACAGGTCATATTGGCGCAGCGTGAACGGGATCCAAGAGGCCCTAAGTGCGATGTACTTCGGCGTGATTAAGGCAACGCGATCAATGCCCCTCGCCTCACGAGACAACCATGCTTCGAGCCCCTCATCCGAAGTCCGTGCCAGCAAAAGAAGGCTCTTTTCGCCTGACCATTCGATAACGACGGGTTTTTTGAATTGTCTCTGTATGTTCTCAGCAAGCTGCTGTGGAGAAACTGAACCTGGCAAACCCGAAAAAACCGCTGCTGCAATGAACACTTCTATCCTCCGCCTCCCTGTGAGTTGACTGTCACCTTTCCGCTAAACTCCGCAGGCCCGCCGTCGTTGTAAGGACTATTGGCAGAATCTGCACAGTAGTAGTAGTCATAGTATGTCCCGTAAACGCTCTTGGCCACAATCCTATGTTCCCACCGTTTATGGGTTCCGGAAGTGTGTTCCCGATAGATGAATGAGATTTGCGTACCTGAGTTTACGATATGCACGGTTGTGTTGATGAACGCACAGTTGTCAACCTGCTGGCTGTCAATCGTGTCTAAGTCGCCGGAATAGACGTTCTTGAAGAATTCCTGATTGACTTGGACGATCTTGTCCTCACAAGAGTAAGTCATATATGGATTGGCATTATCTGTAAGACGAACGCGCGGCACCGTCCAAAACGGCATTGGCGATGCCACAGATCAGATCGCAACCGACAGAAATCCCGCTATGTAGTTTCTGAGGCCTGACAGCCGTACTTCTTTCGTCAATCGTTTAAAGTTCACACTCTCCTCCTCCGACTCGAGTCGTCATAGAGTGCGGAAATTGTGCCGACCAGATGGCGACGATGTCAATGCAAAGAAAAATTAGGTCTAAAGACCTAATTTGATATGCTTTGGTGGTGGTGGTGTCCAACAAATCTAAGGAGAGTGTTTTGTTTTACCCAGCGGTCGCGACGATCGTAATAGGCAAAACGCCACTTTTTCCGACGGCATGGGACAGCGCTGCTTGGATGGCGCACGGTCGGACGATGAGAGACAAGACCTTTACTGAACGTGTGAGACTCGCACCGGGACATTCCGGAAATCTGGAGCGGATTTGGCAACTGGATACAAACGACGAAGCAGAATTCTATTACAACGACGGCATTTCAAAGTTCCGGATACCATTGAAGAAAATCGGTTACAAGTGAGTCAACACTGCGCTGCTGATCACCTGCCGCT
>JAJPJR010000033.1 GCA_021324165.1 Armatimonadota bacterium | reverse complement strand
TCCGTTCACCGGATACGGCCCGACCGGAACGGCCGGATACTACTGGACGGATGGTTGCTGGGCGTGGCTGTATCGCCCCGACTATGACTTCAGCGAGACGCCGTAAGATTCCGATAACGTTGGAATCGTAATTGGCGAGAGAAGCGCTCGCAGCGTGCAGGCAGCGGGCGCTTCATACTTTTTTGTGGATCGTGGTTTCGGGCACGAAAATCCTGTATAGTAAACGGATATGAACAAGCAACGCGGATTCACCCTGATAGAATTGCTGGTGGTGATCGCGATTATCGCGATTCTTGCGGCGATTCTTTTCCCCGTTTTTGCGCAAGCGAAAGAGAAGGCGAAGCAGATCACGTGTCTTGCCAACCAGAAGCAGTTAGCAACGGCGATTATGATGTACACCGACGACAGCGACGGCAAGTATCCACTTTCGTTTACTTTGGACACATCCACGAACACATGGCGCACAGGAATCCCAGTGGATGGAACGAAACTGATCGAGTTTCCTTATAACTGGCGGTTGAGCCAATCCCAAACCCGATGGAATGAGAACTTGACGGGTTGGGCGAACTCGATTTATGCGTATGTGAACAGCCGAGGGATCTATTCCTGCCCTTCGGGACCCGAGAAGCTTCGGACGAATGGACGAGCCGACGGCGGCGGCGTGATTTCGGATTATGCGAACCCGAATCCCGCGGCAAAGCCTGCGCTCGTTGCGCCAACGTTTAACGGTCTGCTCCACGGCTGGTCGAGTTCTGGAATCACGAATCCGTCGGAGCTTGCCGTGTTTCAGGAGACGATGGGCAAAGTGAACGTTTTGGGATTTGCGATGTCGAATCCTCAGATTCGCTGCACGACGCTTGCGAATCCGTGCACGTATATTCCTTATTCGGGAGTCGGCAACTGCCCCTATGGCACTCCGAGCGATTACAACTTCGGAACGAAGTCCACGCTGTCGTATCCTGGCGGATCGTCGTGGGTGCATACACGGGGACAGAACTGGTCGTTTTGCGATACCCATGCCAAATGGCGAAGATTGGGCGCGAACTATCTGCCCGGCGAGAACAACGGCCCGACACCTTATACGGACTGGAGCACCGATCCCGGAACCGGCTATAACGGCTGGGGGTTCTCCGGTTATTATTGGACGGACGGATGCTGGACTTGGCTTTCGCGTCCGGATTACGACTTCTCGCAATCGCCGTAATGATCTCCCACCCCCGACCGACGGCTGGTATGGCTGTCGGTCGGGAAGGGGTGGCTTTGGGAACGGGAAATCGGGCATAGGATTCGCACGATCGGGCCGTTCGATCCGTCTGGGATATCAGCGGAATCGCGACGAGATGGGAGGCAGAACGATGAGATTGGTGCGTGGATTCAGCGTTTATGAACTGGTTTTGGGCAGCGCCGCGATGCTGGCGCTTGGCGCGATTGTCGGCGGCATTTCCCAAGGGAACGAAAAACAGAACCAGGCGAAATGCATTTCGAATTTGAAATTGTTGGCAGAAGGGATCGAGTTTTACAAATCAGACACGGACGACGTTTATCCGCTGGCGACGACGTTCGATCATCAGGCGGGCAAGTGGCGGTTTCCGGGTCAGTGGAACGGCTCGCAGCTGATCGAGTTTCCATATAATTGGCGGACGAGCCAGAACGCTGCGCGTTGGAATGAAAACTTGAGCGGATGGGCAAACGCGATCTATCCTTATGTTCAAAACCGGAGTCTGTTTGCGTGCCCATCGGGATTTGAGCGAAAGCGATCAAATTCCGCGGCGGATAAGGGTGGATTGATTGCGGATTATCTTGAGCCGAATCCAAGTACGGCGCCTGCGCTGGTCAGCTACACCTACAACGGTTTGCTGCACGCGTGGGATGCGCGCGGCATCGTGAATCCGGCGGAGCTTTGTATGCTGTGGGAAGGAACCGGCAACGCTGCGGTAAAAGGGTTTGCCATGTCGAATCCTTTGATGAAATGCTCGACGTTGGATAAGCCGTGCTTGTATGTTCCGTATTCGGGAAAGGGTGCATGCCCGCTGACGGAATCGAGCGAAAAGCCGGCTGTTCTGTTTGATATGAAAAGGGGCAGCGCGCTGCCGGGCGGCAGTTTTTACGTGCATACGCTTGATGGAACGCATCACGGAATGAATTTCGCGTATTGCGACACGCATGTGAAGTTCAAGGCGTTGGGGCAGACGTTTGCAAGCGACGGTTCGAGCGGCACGGACCGAAGGGTGGAGCCTTTCGTGGGATACGATGCGGAAGGGTATCCGACGACCGAATGGAGCGATGGCTGCTGGCCGATATGGTTCAGGCCGGATTACGATTTCAAGAGCTGACGCGTTATTAGGGTACACTTCGCTTTCACTTCGATACATGAAGGAGGAAGCGAATGACGGATTCGGGAATGTCCACCCGCTACGATCCGAAGCAGGTGGAACAAAAATGGTATTTGGAATGGGAGCGAAACGGACTGTTTGCTCCCGAAACGTTTGCCGGTGAAAACCGCAAGCCTTATTGCATCACGATTCCGCCGCCCAACGTGACGGGCAGTCTTCACATGGGGCACGCTCTGTGCTATTCGATTCAGGACGTGCTGGGTCGTTTCAAGCGGATGACCGGGCATGAAGTTTTGATTCTTCCCGGAACCGACCACGCAGGAATTGCTACGCAGAAGGTTGTGGAAGCGCAGCTGAAAGCCGAGGGTACGAACCGCCACGTGATTGGGCGCGAAGCGTTTGTGGAACGCACAAAAAGGTGGAAGGACGAATCGGGCGGGATGATTCTGAAGCAGTTCCGGCGGCTGGGTTTCGCATTCGATTGGTCGCGCGAGCGTTATACGATGGACGCGGCGTATCACGATGCGGTGTTGAAAGTTTTCATCGAATGGTATCAGCGCGGGTTGATTTATCGCGGGAAGCGGATTGTGAATTGGGATGTGGGCTTGCAGACCACGGTGAGCGACATCGAAACAAACGACGAAGTGCGGCGGGGCAAACTTTATCACTTTCGGTATCCGTTTGAAGATGGAAGCGGATATGTGGTGATTGCAACCACGCGTCCCGAAACGATGCTTGCTGATGTTGCGGTGGCGGTGAATCCGAAGGACACGAGGTATGCGGGTTTGGTTGGGAAGCAGATTCGATTGCCGTTGGTTGGACGGGTGATTCCTCTCATTGCCGATGAATATCCCGACCCCGAGTTCGGCACGGGTGCTGTGAAAGTAACGCCTGCGCACGATGCGAACGATTTTGAGATCGGCGTTCGGATGGGGATTGATTTTGAATCGGTGCCGATCTGCATTGACGGCAAGGGAAAGGTGATTGCCGAAGGCACGCCGTATCACGGTTTGGACCGATACGAGGCGCGGAAGAAGATCACTGCGGATTTGGAAGCGCAGGGTTTGGTGGAAAAGATTGAGGATTATGATGTGCCGTTGAAGGTCAGCGATCGCAGCGGGCAGGTGATCGAGCCTTTGTTGAGCGAGCAGTGGTTTTGCAAAATGAAGCCGCTTGCGGCACCGGCGATCGAGGCGGTGGAGACAGGAAAGATTCGATTCGTTCCGGAGCGGTATGCCGAAGTTTATTTGAACTGGATGAACAACATCAAGGATTGGTGTTTGAGTCGGCAGTTGTGGTGGGGGCACAGGGTGCCGATTTATTACACGAGCGGCGGCACACCGATTGCGGCGATGAACATGCAAGAGGCGGAGCGGCTGGCTGGTGAACCGGTAACGCAGGATGAAGATGTGCTGGACACCTGGTTCAGCAGCGCGTTGTGGCCGTTTGCGACGCTCGGCTGGCCGAACGAAACGCGCGATTTGAAAACGTTTTATCCGACCGATGTGCTTGTAACGGCGCGGGACATCATTTATTTGTGGGTTGCGCGGATGGTGATGGACGGTTTGGACCAGATGCACGAGATTCCGTTCAGACATGTTTATATTTATGCGACGGTGTTGACCGAAGAAGGCAAGCGGATGAGCAAATCGCTGGGCACCGGGGTTGACCCGTTGGAATACATCGAGAAGTTCGGAGCGGATGCGATGCGGTTTAGTCTGCTGGTTCAAACAGGCTATAACCAGGAGATTCGGTTTGGAGACAGAAGGATCGAAGAGGCGAGGAACTTTTGCAACAAGATTTGGAACGCTTCGCGATTTGCATTCGGCCATATTGGGGATGCATCGGGCGGCGCGGGCGATTTGGAGATTGAAGACCGGTGGATTTTGAGCCGGCTGCGAAACTGTTTAGAAGTCGCCGAATCGAGCGTGCAGGCTTACAATATGATGGAGGCGTGCAAGGCGCTGCACGAATTCTTTTGGAGTGAGTTTTGCGATTGGTATATCGAGGCGGTGAAACCGCGGTTGAACGACGCGGCAAGTGCGGGAGTCCCGCGCGCGGTTTTGTTCAAAGTGCTGGATGCTTTTTGTAAGGCGATGCATCCGTTTATGCCGCACATTACCGAAGAGTTGTGGCATCAACTTCCGGGAGTCCGTGCGGATGCGTTTTTGGATTGTGAAACGTGGCCCGATGCGTCGCAGTATCAACGAGATGAAGAAGCGGAAGCGATGATGCGCAAGCGGATGGGAATCGTGCGGGCGGCGCGGTCGCTTCGGCAGGATATGGGTTTTGCGCCGAACGAAGTTTTGGACGAAGTGTGGCTGGAACGGTTCGAGGGCGATGCGGAACTGATCAGAACGCAGGCAAAGTTTTCGAGGCTGCAGTTTGGCGTGCCGAAAGGGAAGCACGTTTCGGCGAGCGCAGAAGGGGTGGAGATTCATCTGCCGCTGGAGAAGTTTGATTCAAACCGGTGGATCGAGCGCGCTGCGCGCGAGGTGGAGAAGCTTCAGAAGGAGTTGGATGGGCTGCTTGGGCGGCTTCATAACGCATCGTTTTTGCAGCGGGCGAACCCGGAAGTGGTTGCGCGGGACAAAGCGGCGGCGGAAGAGAAGGCAGAAATGATCACGCGGCTGCGCGGGCGCATCGAACAGTTGGGTTCGTGAGCCATAATTTGGCGATGCGAGCTCGGCCGAGTTGGGATGAGTATTTTATGCAGATCGCTCACGCGGTCTCATCACGCGCCACCTGCCTTAGGCGCGGCGTGGGCGCCGTGATTGTGCGCGACAAGCGGATTTTGGCAACGGGATACAACGGGGCTCCCAAAGGCGTTCCTCATTGCGCGGAGTATGGATGCGACACGTCGCAAAAATGCCAGCTGGCCGCGCATGCAGAGCAGAACGCGATTAGTCAGGCCGCTTTGAACGGTGTGTCAACCGACGGCGGGACGATTTACATCACCTGTCAGCCGTGCAACGTGTGCGCAAAAATGCTGATCAATTCGGGTATTCGGCGTGTGGTTTTTGAAGGCGATTATCCCGACGACTTGGCGTTAGAACTTTTCGGGCTTGCGGATGTGGAGGTGTTTCGAATCGCGGGGTCGAATTTGGAGGTTGTGGAGACGAAGCGGTGAACTGGCTGTTGAATACGTTCGTGCTGGCTGGGGGTGTGGGTTTGATTGTGGTTTTGCTCGCGACTCCGATTGCCAAGCGATTGGCAGAAAAATCGGGCGCGATTGACGTGCCGGATGACGAGCGCAGGGTGCACACCCAACCGATTCCGCGTTGGGGCGGGCTTGCGGTGTATTTGGCGGTTCTGACGGCGTGGCTGATTGTGTATCCGCTTTCAAAAGTTCCGGCGGGGCAGGCTTCGATCGGGCCATATACGTTGAATTCGCTTTGGATTATGGGGATCGGCGGCGCTGTGGTCGTGTTTGGAATGCTGGATGACAAGTACGGGTTTTCGGCGGGTTTGCAGGCGGTTTTTTTGATTGTGTGCGGCATCGCACTTTCGCACAACAAGCTGGGAAACATCCGCATCGAAGGGATTACCGACCCGTTCGGCGGCGGGGGGCATCATTACATCAACTTCAGTCTCTTGAACTCGGTTCTGATTACGACGGCGTTTGTGTTTGTGATTACCAAAACGATGGACACGATTGATGGGATTGACGGTTTGGCTTCGGGCGTTGCGGCGATCAGCGCGATGACGATGTGCATTTTGGCTTTGTATCATCAGCCGCTGGTTGGGGTGCTGAGTGCATCCGCGGCAGGGGCGTGCATCGGGTTTTTGCGTTATAACTTTCATCCAGCGAAGATTTTCTTGGGCACGGGCGGCGCGCAGTTTTTGGGGTTTTTCTTGGCGGCTTTGAGCATCCAGGGCGCGATGAAAACCGCGGCGGCTGTGGCGTTTGTGGTGCCGCTTTTGGTATTCGGCGTGCCGGTGTGGGATGCGTTCGTGGTGGTGATTCGCAGGCTGTTGAACAAGAGTCCCATCACCCGCGCTGACAAGCGGCATTTGCACCACGCTTTGCTCGGAAAAGGTTTGAATCAACGGCAGGCGGCGCTGATTCTTTATGGTGTGGCGATTGTGCTGTGTGGGACGGCGATTTTGGTTGTAAAACTGGCGGCATAACAGAATGCATTTGTGGCAAGCGGCAGTTTTAGGAGTTGTTCAAGGGTTAACCGAGTTTCTTCCGATCAGCAGCACGGCGCACGTGGAGATTGCGCGATCGTTTTTGCATTATCCTTCGCAAGAGATGGGCGCGGCGTTTACTGCGGTGATTCAGCTCGGCACTCTGGCGGCGGTTTTGATCTATTTTCGAAGCGATCTTTTTCGGGCGTTTGGCGGATGGGTGAAAAGTTTTAAAGGCGGCAGGCAGGATGAGGCCTCGCGGCTTGGGTGGGCGGTATTTGTAGGAACGCTGCCGATCGTAGCGCTGGGTTTGGCGTTTCAAAAAAGCATCGAATCGAATCTGCGCACACCGACGGTGATTGCCTGGGCCCTCATTCTGGTTGCTGTTGTGATGTTTGTTGCCGAGAGGGTTTCGCCGCTTCGCCGCGCGATTGCATCCGCAACTGTTGTGGATGGCTTGGTGATGGGAATGTGCCAAGCGTGCGCTCTGATTCCAGGTGTTTCGCGCAGCGGCAGCACGATTTCAGGCGCGCTGTTTTGCGGTTTTGACCGTGAAGCGGCCGCACGTTTCAGTTTTCTTTTGAGCATTCCGGCAGTGCTCTTGGCAGGGGTATTCGAGTTTTTCAAATATCGGCACCAGATTGTTACGGCAGGCTTTGCGGAGATCGCGGCTGCCACTGCCGCGGCGTTCGTGGTCGGTTATCTTTCGATTGATTTTCTGTTGAAGTTCCTTCGCAAAAACAGCCTGATTCCGTTTATTGTCTATCGGGTCATCATCGGAATTCTGATTCTAACCGTGCTTCGCGGCCAGCTGTGATCAAAATGCGAGTGGGGGTTCTTGCGCTTCAAGGCGACTTTGAAAAGCATTCCGATGCCGTGAAAGCGTGCGGGGCGGACGCGGTTGAGGTGCGGATGCCGGAAGATTTGGAATTGTGCGAACGGCTGATCATTCCCGGAGGCGAAAGCACGACGCTTGAGATTTTGATTCGGCGGCACGGTTTGGATGAAGCGATCCGTGAACGTGCCATGCAGGGTATGCCGATTTGGGGCACGTGCATGGGAATGATTCTGATGGCGAAACGGATTCAAGGACGCGATCAATGGTCGTTGGGGCTCCTCGATGTGACCATCGTCAGAAACGCATTTGGATCGCAAGTGCATTCGTTCGAAGAGCGGATCGCGTTTTCTGGACTGGATTCTCCGATGGATGCGGTGTTCATCCGCGCTCCTGCGGTGGTTGAAACGGGCGGCGGAGTCGCTGTTTTGGCGTTGGCGCGGGGAAAGATCGTGGCGGTGCGCGAACGTGCGCTGCTTGGCACGGCGTTTCATCCGGAACTCACCCCCGACCGCCGTTTGCACCAACTGTTTCTTTCCGATCATTTCGGAAACAGGTGAGGCCATTTGCGCTGGGCTGTGTCGGTTTGCGGCGAAAGCGAAAACTTTGACCTCAGCAAGCTGGCATAAGTGGATGCGCTCGGATCGTTTTCGCTCGCGGATATTTCGAGCAGAATGAGCAGGGCGTTGGGTGCCTCGGCGTCGCCTGCTTCGGCGAGGACGGAATCGGCGAGCAGGCTGGCAACGTTGGGAGAAGACTGTTTGATCTGATCGGCAAGGCGCAGACGCGCTTGCGAAGAGATGCGCCGGATTTCGCCCAACTCGATCAGCCTTGAGACGGCGTAGCCGCTGTCGAACGAAGGGTTTTCGGCGACGAGCTGCTGGAGGTGCGCAATCGCTTCTTCACGACGATCTTGACTCAGCAGCGCTTCGATCAGCGCTTTTGCTACGGGAAGATCGTCGGGATGTTTCGCCAAATACTCTTTTGCGGCAGCGACTTGTGCGGCAGGGCCGAAGATTTCGGCTTCCGTCAGCCGTTCGCGCCACGCTTCGTTGTGCGCGGCTCTTCCAGCACGAAAAACGATCGCCAACAAAAACCCGGTGAGAAAACCACCAACGTGCGACCAGTATGCTATCGGCGCGCCGAACATCGCATTGGCTGCGAGGCCGCCGAAAATCTGCAGCGCGACCCAAACCACCACAATCGCCGCAACCGGAACTTGAACTTTTGGAAAGATGGGAACTTTTGAACGATAAAATCGGAGCCATGAGTATCCGATGAGGCCCGCCACGCATGCGCTTGCACCCACCAGCGGCTCTCCGGCGATCCGCGGCTGAGCGGCGATGCACATTGCTGCGTGAGCCGCAACACCCACCATTCCCGAAACCAGATAGATCGTTACGAATCTGCCGGCCCCGGCTGCTGCCTCGACAACCGGGCCGACCGCCGCAAGAATCAGCATGTTTCCCAACAGGTGCATCGGTTCGATGTGAATGAACAGGCTGGTGAATGCGGTTTCGATTCGAAACACCATCGTTGTGGAAACCAAAGGCTTGGGAATAAACCCCCAACTCCACATCATTTGGCGGTCGCCAAGAACGAACGCTGCGCACACCAAAGTGACGACGATCATTCCGATCGTTGCGAACGGCACCGGCTTGCGGGTTTCAGAGTTCACTATAGGTCGTCTGGAAGATCGGCGTTGAAATAGGTGTCTTGCACATCGTCCAACTCTTCCAGGCGCTCCAACAGGCGCAGAAGTTTTTCGGCGTCTTCGCGGGAGATCTCAACTTTGTTTGTGGGAATCATTGCAAGATCGGCTCGTTCGATGGGGAAATTTGCGTTTTCCAACCGATCACGCACAGCGTGGAACGCCTCGACAGGAGTTGTTACTGTGAAAATTCCGTCGTCTTTTTGCACGTCATCGGCTCCGGCTTCCATCGCCGTTAGGAGCAGGCTTTCTTCGTCGGTTCCGTCGGCGGCTACGATCAGTTCGCCCTGGTGTTTGAACTGCCAGCTCACCGAGCCGTTTTCGGCCAGGTTTCCCCCTTCTTTAGAAAAGGCGTGCCGAAGTTCGGGCACGGTGCGGTTTTTGTTATCGGTAAGGCATCGCACCATGATCGCCACTCCGCCGGGGCCGTAGCCTTCATAGGTAAGACTCTCGAGCTGGGTGCCTTCGCCGGTTCCCGCGGCTTTTTCGATGGAGCGTTTGATCACATCGTTGGGCATTCGGTTGAGTTTGGCTTTGGCAATGGCGGCTCTGAGTTGGGAGTTGGTCTCGGGGTCAGGCCCGCCGGATTTGGCTGCCACGATGAGTTCGCGCGAAAGTTTGGTGAACAGGTTGCTTTTGGCGGCGTCCTGTTTTCCTTTGCGAATTCGAATGTTCGCCCATTTGCTGTGGCCTGCCATGTCGGTGTCTCGGACGCGGATTTTAACTGATTTTTTGGCCCTGGCGGTATTGGGCCCAGCCCCAGAGACAAAGCGGAGCCCGGTATGATCGAAGTTCTTGAATGATCCCGATTCGCGATAACGTCCGCCAGCAGGGCACGCCGTGGGTTACGTATACCCTGGTCGGTTTGATGATCATTATTTATCTTTGGGATCGGCGCTGGCATCTGATGGGCGGCCAGATGGTGTTTTCCGACCTTGCGGCGCGCCCGGTCGAGATCAAGAACGCGCTGAAAGGGGGCGACAAAGAGCCGCTGATCACGCTGTTTTCGAGCGCGTTTTTGCATGCGAACCTGGCTCACATCATCGGCAATCTGCTGTTTCTTTCGGCCTTCGGCCCGAGCGTGGAAAACTGGATGGGGCCGTTCAGGTTCGTTGTGTACTATCTGTTTTTTGGCGTGGCGGCGGTGATGACCGAAGTTTGGGTGCAGCCGAACAGCGGCGTAGCGATGATCGGCGCATCGGGAGCGATCGCAGGTGTTATGGGGGCTTACTTTTTGTTGTTTCCTGGGGCCAGGGTGCAAACCGTCATTCCGCCTTTCATTTTGCTTCCGTTTTGGCTGCCCGCGTGGTTTTTGCTGAGCGTGTGGTTTTTGTTTCAGATTTTCATGGTGCAGCCGGGAGTTGCCACATGGGCTCACACGGGCGGATTCTTGTCGGGGATGATCGTGGTTCTTTTGATTGACCGCAACGGTTCGAAAACCCCTCGGCTTGCGGGACGCACGAACGGATGAACCCGCGATTTCGGCCGCCGCTTTATGTTTGCATTGCGCTTGCGGTTTCATCTGTGTGTTCGATTTGGATCGGCGTTATGCGCCACAAAGTGGAGGCGTCGCACCGCGCGGTGCATCTGGCGGCTTCGCTCGATGACATCAAGCTGATTGCGGCTTCAGAAGGCGTTGATCTCGCTGCCGCGCTGGAACAGTTGAAGCGGTCGGGCCTTACGGCGGTGGTGGTGAATGAAGCCACCTTTGAAGACTTGATTGATTCCGGCAGATTGATTCAAACCAACAACGGATCGCCGCAGCTGCTTTGCGTGGATGATGAACTGGGCAATCGTTTGTTCCGAATCAGCGTCGGCCGGTTTGGTTTCACGAAGGGAGAAACCAAATTAGTAACTCCCACCGAAACGATTGATCTTCCGCTTTCGATTAAGGAGCTGCGCCCCTATGGTGCGGGATTCGATCCTGCCGAGTGTCAGACCGTTGTGCGAAGCGGACTGAGTTTGATTGCTCGTGTGAGCAATCCGCCAAGTGCGAGCGCGGGTCAGATTCTTTCGGTGTTCGCAGAGGTGTTGATGACGGGCGCCGAAGGGATCATGTTTCAGGGCGATCAGGTTTTGGGATGGCGGCAGCAGCTGGAAGAGTCTGCCGATCTGATTCGGCGCTCGAACCTTTGGTACGGATCCATTGAATTTGGAAATCAGGCGGGCGATGCGCGGCTGACGTCACTGCTTTTGGAAAACAGTCCAACGCCCCAAGTTTTGAGGGTTCACAGCATGCTCGCGGCGGAGATGAATCAGAACGCGGAGCCTTCGATTGTGGATCGTTATGTGCGTGCGGCGGCTGAAAGGAATATCAAAGTGCTGTATCTGCGCCCGCGGGGAAGTGCGGAAGCAAAACCGCTGGGCGGGTTTATGGCGTTCGTATCGGAAATCGCTGCGGGAATTCAATCAGAAGGGTTTGCGGCGAAGCGTCCAAGCCTCGAATCGAATCCCGAAGTTCAACCTGCGCTGCGATGGCTTACGGCGTTGGGAATCGCGGTGTTCGTTTGTTGGGTTGTGCAGGCCGCGTTTGGCAAAAGGTGGTTCACGGTTTTGTGCGTGGCGGTGTTTGCTTGCGTGTTTGCTTTGCTGCTGCGCGGTTCGGAAACTGCGCCCAAACTGTTTGCGCTCGCCATTGCGATCGCTGCGCCAACTTGGGCGGTCGCTTCGGCTTTTTCGGGGAGCGGAGTTCGTTGTGCGGGCTGGTGGGGATACGTTTGGATTTCTGCGGCGAGCATGCTTGCTGGTTTTCACGTTGCGGCGCTTTTGTCTTCGATGCCCTATATGCTGCATTCGGATCAGTTTTTGGGCGTGAAGCTTGCTCACTTTTTGCCGCCCGTTATGGTGGGAGGATATCTTTTGTTGGAGCGGATGCGGCTTTCGACGGCGCTCGATGCGCACGTGCGGTGGCTCGATGCGGCGTTGATGGTGATCGTTGGAATCGCGCTATTATTGGTGTTGGTGCGCACGGGCAACGACGCCCCGACGGCGGTGAGCGGTTTCGAACTCAGGATGCGCGAACTGATGGATAAGGTATTGACCGAGCGGCCGCGGACGAAAGAGGTGTTCTTTGGGAATCCTGCGTTGGTGTTGGCGCTGATGCTCGCTTGTGCGCGAAAGACTCGGTGGATTCCGCTGCTTGCTTTGATCGCTGCGATCGGACAAGCGAGCATTGTGAACACGTTTTGTCATCTTCACACGCCTTTGCTCACTTCGCTGATTCGGGTTTTGGTGGGACTTGTGCTGGGTGGTATCCTTGGATTTGCGGTTTGGATCATTGTCAAACCGTTTTGGGGGAGAACGCCATCGCCGGAGTAAAACTTGTTGTTGCAGGTTATTATTACTGCGGAAATCTTGGCGATGACGCATTGCTGAGAGGATTTCTTACGGGTTTGGGCAGCCTTCCAGTTCAGCTGACTTTGCTTTCCGGCGCCCCGCAGACCAGTTTTCGCGAACTGAATGCCCGCTCGATTGACCGCCGGAACTTCGGCGAAATCAAAAAAGAACTTTCGGATGCGGATGCGCTTGTTTTTGCCGGCGGAAGCATTTTGCAAGATGCTACGAGCGTGTTTTCGATGAACTATTACACCAAGCTCGTGAAACTTGCCAAAGGCATGAACAAAAAAGTGTTGATGCTGGCACAAGGCATCGGCCCCATTAACAGCGTGCTGGGAAAAGGGATGGCGCGTGCCGCGCTGAAGTCTGCCGACGTTGTTACCGTTCGCGACCCGCAAAGCGTGCAAGTTGTGCGCTCGCTCGGAGTGAGCAGGCCGATTGAAGTAACGGCGGATTTTGCATGGTTGATCGAGCCGAAGGAGCAGGGAGCCGATTTTCAACTCGGCGAAATGAAGACTGTTGGAATTTGCGCACGGCCATGGAAAAACGACAAAAAGGTGATCAAAGCGTTCGGCGATTTTGCACAGATTCTGTTTCGAAACCAATATGTTCCCGTGCTGATCGAGATGGACAAAAGTATGGACAGTGCGATGCTGGATGGGATTGCCAAAATGCACGGCGGCCGCTGCCCCGACATGCGCAACATTTCGGGGCCGGAAGATCTGGCTGCGCGCATCCGAAGGATGCATGCCGTGGTTTCGATGCGCCTTCATGGGGGGATTCTTGCGGCGGCGGGCGGGGTGCCGCCGATGATGGTGGCGTATGACCCGAAAATCTCGGCCTTCACCAACCTGATGGACCTTCCCGCGCCGGTCTCGCTCGAGGGGATCACCGGGGATCGGATCTGGCAATCTTTTCAGGCTTTTGAGCGTGACCGAGACCGCACCCTGCGAATTTTAGCGGTAAAAAAGGAACAGCAAACATCCCTTGCGCTCCGAAACGTCGCTATAATTAGGGAGTCTATACCGGCCTTGGCCGGGTCGCTCGGCTGAGTGTGAAGAGAGTAAGAACAATCGTTTTGCTGGGGTGCCTGGCTGTGTGTTCAGGTGCATCCGCTTCGTTCGATTTTTTGAGTTGGCTGAAATCGAACGTGCTCGAACGGCTGCACGTAACGGGCAGCCAAACGTTTGGGCTGCACTACCAAAGCGTAGACGGCGACGAACAGACGTATCGCGACCAGTGGAACTACGGCCGGCAGAATGATACGTTTACTGATAACCGCGACGTTTATATCGCGGGCGACAAGGTTCTTGGGGTTCTAACGTTCGATGTTCATTTGAGCAATCAAAGATATCGCCGTCCGCAAGATGACAAGGTGATGCTCTCTTATGAGAAAAAAGGTGTGAAAGCGGAGCTGGGAGATATCTCGGCATCGCTTTTGAACACCAACGAACTGATCGGTTTTCGCAGAGCGATGCGGGGCGCGCAGATTGAAACCAAAATCGGCGGCTTGCGCATCAAGGGCGTGTATTCGGATATTCGATCTTCGGCTCGCACAATTTCGATTCAAGGCAACAACAGTTCGGGGCCGTACTATTTGCAGGCGGGATACATCGTCGAGAGTTCGGTGCAAGTGCAGGTTGATGGCGTTCCGCAAAAGCTTGGCGTGGACTTTACGATGAACGTGGATGCGGGAACGATTACGTTCGAAAACAAAGTGATTCCTCCTTCGAGCACGATCGTTGTGACGTATGAAACGATGGGCGCGAACTCCAGCCGCGGAACGATTATGGGCGGCGGAATTTCGTACGATTTCGGAAAAGGGATCAGCGTTGGGTTGACGCACGTGATACAAGACCCTAAGATCAGCCAGAAACTCGTTCAAACCACCGAGGAGTTCCAAGGCTACGGCCCGCCCGATACGCCTTATTTTCTTTCGAGCATTCCGGACCGCGATTTTCCATTGACTGTGAAGGTAGACGGCATTTTGCAAACCGAAGGCGTGGACTACTACTTCGATGCGAACAACCCGATGGTGTTCTATTTCACCAGGTTTATGCCGAGCAATTCGGTGATTCGCGTGACGTATACGCCGATGCCCGATGCCGGCACGTTCGGATCGGGCAAGCGAACGGTTTCGGGCGTGGATTTTGGATGGGTTTTTGGCAAGCCGACGAACGGCGGAAGTTTGAAATACAGCCTTGCGCAAAGCAACTTGGAAACCCCCAAAGGAACGCAGATCGGCACAGCGCATGCGGTGAGACTGGACTACAAGACCGGGCGTTTTTCGATTTCGGGCAACTACAAAAACATCCCTTCGAACTTCATCAGCATCGAAGGCGTGGGTTTCAATCGCAACGAAATCGGCACGACTGCGCAGATCGGATACAACGCCGGCAAAGGCTTCAAATTCACACTGCAAGGTTCAGATGCGAAAATCGGCACCCCGACATTCGATGGAAACGGCTTGAAAGTGGTGACGGGAAAAACACAGCAGCTGAGGTTCCGATCGGAATGGAACCCGACAGAAGACCGTGGTCTGTTTTTTGAAGTGAACCAGCAAACGGGTGAATATGACGGCAAAGGCAGCCAGGGAACGGGATTCACTACCGGGTACACACAAAAACTCAAACGGTTCTCCTATGAAATCTCGGCGCTGAACCAAACCGTGCAATCGCACATCCTAAACAACGACGGCACGTTGAACACCATCACCGGCACTCTGAGCGGCGGCCAGATTTCGGGCGCTTACAATTTTGGAAAAGGGATTTCGCTGAGTTCGAAACTTGGGTTGATGAACGTAAAAACCAGTCAGGATGAGGGCACCGGCCATGTTTCAACGACCACACTAAACTATCAGCCGAACTCGAAACTCGATATGTCGCTGAGTTATGTGGACACGTTCAGCGGCGCGGTAACCGGCATTCCCGGCTTTGGAACGGGCAGCGGCTACGGCTTCAACGGCAACGGGTTCAGCGGCGGCGGATTTGATTTCGGTTTGAACTCCGCGCAATCACGCGCAAAAGTGCTG
>JAJPJR010000067.1 GCA_021324165.1 Armatimonadota bacterium | reverse complement strand
TGCGCGACGTGCAAGTTGCGGGCAGGCGCGTGTTTCTCCGCTGCGATTTCAACGTTCCTCAAGATGACCAAGGCAATATCACTGACGATCTTCGCATCCGCGCCGCCCTGCCAACGATTCGATACCTTCTGGAAAACCGCGCGCGCTTGATCATGGCGAGCCATCTGGGAAGGCCGAAAGGGTTTGACAAAAAGTGGACGCTTGCTCCGATTGCCCAACGCCTTTCGGAACTGCTGAATCAACCGGTGGCGTTTTGCGAGGATTGCATTGGACCCAAGGCGCAGGATGCAGCCGCAAAACTCGGCGACGGACAAGCCGTGCTGTTGGAAAACGTGCGGTTTTATAAAGAAGAGACTGACAACGATCCTTCTTTTGCGGCCCAGCTTGCCTCGCTTGCCGAAATCTATGTGAACGACGCGTTCGGCGCGGCGCACCGTGCGCACGCCAGCACCGAAGGGATCGCGCATCTCATTCCCGGCGTCATGGGTTTTCTCATGGAAAAAGAGGTGAAATTCCTGAGCGAGGCGCTCGTCAATCCGGCGCGTCCCGCTTTGGCAGTTCTGGGCGGCGCAAAAGTCAGCGACAAAATCGAAGTGATCCGCAATCTGGCCAAAAAAGTTGATCGCTTTCTGATCGGCGGCGGAATGGTGTTCACTTTCTTGAAGGCGAAAGGCGTCGAGATCGGCCGTTCGATTCTCGATGAACAGAACATCGCGTTTGCAGCCGAGATGCTTAACAGCGCGCCCGAAAAATTCGATCTTGCGAACGATTTTGTGGCTGCGAAGCAGATCGAAATCGGCGCCGCAACCCGCATCGCAACAACCGGGGATTTTCAAAGCGACGACATCGGCGCCGACATCGGCCCCGACACATGCCAAAGGTTTTCAACCGCCATCCACTCCGCCGGCACGGTGATTTGGAACGGACCGATGGGCGTGTTTGAATTGGAACCGTTCGCAAACGGAACAAAAACGATCGTTCACGCGATGGAAGGTTCGAGCGGCGTTACGATCGTGGGAGGAGGCGACACCGCAGCGGCGTTCGAAAAGTTCGGCGATCCTTCGAAGGTTTCGCACGTCAGCACCGGCGGAGGCGCGAGTTTGGAACTGTTGGAAGGCAAACTCCTTCCCGGCATCGAAGCGCTTCAAAACGCCTAAACGAAGGCCCCGCAGCGTGTCCGCCGCGGGGCCCGTCTTTTTGTTTAGGAGGAGAGTGGTTAGTAGTTAGTCCCCGGGCCGTACGCGCGGTTGAGGCCGGTGCCCGCTTGCACAATCACAAACCTGCCGTCAACATACGCGAGCGTAAACGTCATATACACGCACTGCGGGCGGTTCCACGAGTCAATGTACGAATGCCTTGCGCTCACCCAAAACTCGCCGGTGCGTGCGCGCCGAACGTTCAAAATCTCGAAGTTCGTGGTGCATACGCTGTACAGCAAGTCTGCGGTCATGTCGTAATAATCATCCGCGTTCAACGAATAGGCGTAGTCGCCGTCAATCGTGATCGCAACGTCGCCGTAGGTTGGCAGAAGCCGCTGCAATGCGCGGGAATCTGCATACATGAACGCATCGGTCAGATCACTCAATGCTCTGTCCAATCGGCTGAAGTTGCGCGAGTAGTAACCGTCGTCGTAATATCCCGATCCGCGTCCGCAGTAGTACCACTGAAGATCGCCGCCGATGATGATGATCGTGGTGAACGGCGAATAGTGGCAGCGCCCATACGCAAGATACGGCGGAAGCGAATAGTAAAAGTAGTACGGCGAATAGCATGCATCGTAATTCCAATAATCAAACACCCAGTAGCGATATCCGAAGTGGCAGTCGCGCCAATAAGGATCGTAGTGGAAATACCAGCTGCGTCCGTCGTGGTTGTCGTCTCTGCGCACTCTGAACTTGATCGGCTGAATCTCTTCGCGCGAGTTCCTGTCGCCTAAGCCGCCTCCAACAAACGAGCTCGATTTGGGAGGCGACATCGGATTCATCGGCCTCGAAATCAGGTTCCGTTGATTGTTGTTCGCGCGGGTGTTCGCGCCGCCCGTGTGCGGAGCGAAAACAGGCCCAGTCTCGGTTCGGTTCCGCCGCTTGAAGTAGCTTTCCTGAGTGATCGGCGCGCTGGGCTTCGAAGAGCCGGGGCTGCCCTGCCGGATTCCGCCGGGCGAATATCCGCCGCCGAAACTGTAGCCGCCGCCGTCGTCATCTCCGCCGCCGTAGCGCGGGGGAGCCGCTGGCCCGTTGTCGTCGTTATTGCCGCCGTTTCTGGGCGGGCTCGTCGGCTTCGGCCTGCCGCCGCCGTTATCGCCGCCTTCATCGCCTCCTTTTCGCGGAGGATTCGAAGGCTTCGGCTTGCCGTTGTCATCGTCGGGTTTTTTCGGAGGAGTCGCAGGTCCCTGCCGCCCATAATCTCCTGAGCCGTAATACCTTGGGTCAGGATTCTCGCCACGCGAGTAGGTGCGGGGATCGAAACGCTCGTCCCTCGGCTGAGGAGGCTCATAACGGTTTCCGCTCGACCGGCTTCCCACATAACCCGTCGAAGAGTTGCCGCTGTTGGGCCGGCTCGGACTCCGACCCTCGTACCCCGTTCGGGAACCTTTGCCGTAACCGTCATTCGACGTCGGCGGGCGGTATGCGGGCGGAGGCGGACTTGACTGCCTGGGGGCGGAATATGGGCGCGGCTCCGGCGCGGTGTTTCTTGGGCCGCTCGGAGCTGCCGAACGCGGCGCCGACGACCTCTCTCTTGATCGCGCGTGCGATTCGCTGGATTTCTGAGACTTCGAACCCGGACTCGTCTGCCCCTGCGCAAACGCAAAAGCGCAGATCGTAACCGCCGCGGCCAATACCATCAACCTTCTCATCGAAAACCTCCAAATGAATGCCGGCTCACGTCATTGTAGTCCGTTTTTGCTCCCAGTTCGGAATCTTTTCTGTTTGCCGGATACGAGTTTCTACTGATTCGGACGCTCAGCGCCCGCCGAAGTTACTTGCCAAACAAGCAGAAACGCCCCCGCATTGCGCGAGGGCGAAGCCTGATGGATGTGCGAGGGCTCGGCCGTCAGCTGCCCCCGTCAGCCGCCGGTTGCGGCCACCGTGGTAAACCGGATCCGATCAATGCGCAGCCAGTGCGTTCTTCGATCCAACTGGCGGTACAGCCTGATGCGCACCTCGCCGTCTGCGCCGACATACGATGCCGGTGAGCTCGAAATCGCAAGGGAGAGCGATTTATCGCGCGTCGTCAGAGAAAGCGATTGGAACGAATCCCACTGTCCGGTTTCGAAGTTCCAGATGTACATGGGCAGGTCACCGGTTGGAGCCAGGTTCGCTTCCATCCCTACTTCCAGAGAGGCGAGGTCGCCTGTCCAAGAAACGTAGCCGCTGAACGTAACCTCGACCGCACGCGGCGAGCCGGTTCGCTCACTCAAAAACTCCATCCGCTTGTTGTCGCTGGTAAACGTGCGCTCGATTCCTCCGCGAGTCAGCCTTCCGCGCAGCAGCGAATAACTGGATGCCTGAAAGTCCAACCGTGTGTACGTCGTGCCGCTTCCCGAAAGCGCTGCAAGACAGTTGATCCTTCCGTGAGCGAGCCAGGTGCCCACCGAATCGGTGGTGGATTCAATTCTGCTTCGAACCATCGCGGCAGTCGGAGAGCCGAGGCTCGACCATAACAACCCCGCGAGCCCTGCCACGTGAGGCGTGGCCATCGAGGTTCCGCTCATCGTTGCGTATCCGCCGCCAAGATAGGTGCTGAAAATGCTGGAGCCCGGCGCCGCCACATCCACCCAATCGCCGTAGTTGCTGAAACTCGATTTCGCATCGAGCGAATCGGTCGAGCCCACAGCGATGCAGTTCGAATAGTAAGCCGGATAGGAAGGTGAACTGCTGTTCGAATTGCCCGCGGCGGCAACAACCACCACGCCGTGCGACCACGCATAATCCACCGCATCCTGCAAAGCCGAAGACCCCGAACTCCCGCCCAGGCTCATCGAGATGACGTTCGCGCCGTGATCGGTCGCCCACACGATGCCGTCCACAATCGCGGCATAGGTCCCGCTTCCAGAACTGTTCAAAACTTTCACGGGCATGATCGAACAGTTGTATCCAACTCCCGCAATGCCGGCTGAGTTGTTGGTGATAGCGGCAGCAATCCCTGCGCAGTGCGTCCCGTGCCCGTTGTCATCCTGTGCAACAGTATCAGAGTTCACAAAATCGTAGCCCGGCAGAATCTTTCCTGAAAGATCGGGATGCGTAAGGTCAACGCCGGTGTCAATGATCGCGATTTTCACCGCCGATGAACCTGGAGCGAGATCCCACGCTTGGGGCGCGCTGATTTTCGGAAGCGCCCATTGCGATCCGAAATTCGGGTCGTTCGGCGTGAAATACGCTTCGGCGAGGTAGTTCGGTTCGGCAAACGCCACCCCATCCAGCTGAGACATTCTGCTCATCGCCCTTGAAAGCGATGCGCCTGTTGGAAGTTTGATCAGCATCATGCCGGTCTGCGGCACCTGCTGCATCACGCGTCCGTTCATCTGTTCGGTGAGCGCGCGCACGTCGCTTTCCGATCCGGGGCGCACCTTGACCATCAGTTCGTTGGGAGATGCTTCCTGCGCGTGCACCAGCGCGCAGAGGCTTAGAACGGCGGCAGCGATGAACGCTCTTTCCAAAAGCAGACGCATAACAACTCCTCGAGGCAGACCGCGCTTCTAACGCGCGGTTCCGTACCATCAGTTGTTCCAAAGAGTGCGCTTCGACCGATCAGCAAAAATGCGGGGGTGGTTCGGAAGAGTTCAAGTAGTTTGCGACGATCGCTGCGGCATCGCGAATCCGATTCAGGTCAACTCCGGTTTCGTTTGGAAACGCGCGGATGATCGCCTCGGTCGCAACGTTTCCTTTTGCTCCGGGAGCGAACGGACATCCGCCAAGACCGCCCGCGCTCGAATCGAAAACGCGGATGCCCATTTCGAATCCTGCCCGCACGTTGGCAATCGCGTTGCCGAACGTATCGTGAAAATGAAGCGCGATGATCTCTGCAGGGCAGATCGGGAAAACGGCGTCCAAAAGTTGACGGACTTCATCGGGTGCGGCTTTGCCGATGGTATCGCCAATGCTGATTTCGGAAACGCCGATGTCGAGCAGCATCTGGATCACGCGAACCACATCGGCGGGATGGACTTTGCCTTCATAGGGGCAGTGAAACGCCGTCGAGACATATCCACGAACGGGGACCGGCGAGCTCGCAAGAATCGGTTTGAACCTTTCGATGGATTCTGCGATGGTGGCGTTGATGTTTTTTTGATTAAACGTTTCGCTTGCGGCGGTGAAGACCGCAACTTTGTCGGCCTTGGCTTCGATTGCGGCGGAGAGGCCCCTTTCGTTGGGCACGAGCGCGGTGTATTTCACGCCCGGTTTTCGAGTGATCTGTTCGAAAACCTGCGGGGCATCGGCAAGCTGGGGCACCCATTGGGGAGACACAAACGAACTCACCTCGATTTCGGCAAGGCCGGTTTGGCTCAAGGCGTTAATAAACGCGACTTTCACCTGGGTGGGGATCACTGCCTTTTCGTTCTGCAGGCCGTCGCGGGGGCCCACTTCGACGATGTGGATGGCCATTGCGCAAGATTTTAGCGCGGATTGCAGGTAGGCTCGGGGAAGGAAGAAATCATGAGCAAAGTTAGAGTACTGGTCGGCACAAAAAAAGGCGCATTTATCTGCACGGCAGACGGCAAGCGGACGAATTGGAACATCGAGGGCCCGTATTTCGGAGGATGGGAGATGTATCATCTGAAAGGATCTCCTGCCGACCCGAATGTGATTTACGCATCGCAATCCAGCAGTTGGTTTGGTCAAGTGATTCAACGCTCGGACGACGGCGGCAAAACGTGGAACACGCCGGGCAGCACCGAAGAAGAGCGGATGACGATGTTCGGATTCCCCGGCGGCGAAAGCAACAAGTTCGTTTATGACGGCCTTGCCGGAACGCACAAAACGTTCGACGGCACCGAAGTTCCGTGGGTGTTCAAGCGTGTGTGGCATTTGGAACCTTCTTTTGACGATCCGCACACGGTTCTCGCAGGCGTCGAAGATGCGGCGCTTTTCAAATCGTCCAACGGCGGCAAAACTTGGGAAGAGATTTCGGGATTGCGCAAGCACACAACCGGAAAAGATTGGCAGCCGGGCGCCGGCGGAATGTGCCTTCACACGATTTTGGTTGATCCAAAAAACCCGAATCGAATCTATGTGGCGATCTCAGCGGCCGGCGCGTTCCGCAGCGATGACGGCGGAGCCACCTGGAAGCCGATCAACAAAGGCCTGATCTCGAATTTTATGCCCGACCCCGATGCCGAGGTCGGACATTGTGTGCACCGCATCGCATTTCATCCATCGAATCCCGAACGACTGTTTATGCAGAAGCATTGGGATGTGATGCGTTCGGATAACGCGGGCGATGAGTGGGTGGAAGTCAGCGGCAACCTTCCAAGCGATTTCGGATTTCCGATTGACGTGCATGCGCACGAACCGGAGACCATCTACGTTGTGCCGATCAAAAGCGATGCCGAGCATTTTGTGCCCGATGGAAAACTGCGGGTGTATCGCAGCCGAACGGGCGGAAACGAATGGGAACCGCTCACCAACGGACTGCCGCAGAGAGACTGTTATGTGAACGTTCTGCGTGAGGCGATGGCGGTTGATCGTTTGGATGATTGCGGAATTTATTTCGGGACAACAAGCGGGGAAGTGTACGTTTCGCCCGACGGCGGCGATCATTGGTCGCCGATCGGCGAGCATTTTCCTTCGGTTCTTTCAGTCGAGGTTCAAACGCTGCCGTGATCCGCGTGGTTCTTCCGCATCATTTGCGCGTGCTGGCGAATGTGGGAGCGGAGGTCGAGCTGGATGTGCAAGGGCCGGTTACGCCGAACACGGTTCTGGACGCGCTGGAAGAAAAATATCCGATGCTGAAAGGCACGATCCGCGACCATGTGAGCAAAAAGCGCCGCGATTTCCTGCGGTTTTTCGTGTGTGAAACGGACATCTCGCACGACCCCCAGGACGCCCCTCTGCCGGAGGCGGTGGCTTCGGGCGCCGAGCCGTTTTATGTGGTCGGCGCGGTCGCGGGCGGCTGAGCGGCGGGACTTTCGGCCCAATTTTCGTGCAACCCTTGCGGGGTGCTATATCGTAATGATATCATCTTGATATAAGGGGATGATGATGAATTCCGAAAAAGTTTGCAAGCCCGTTCCTGGCGGGCTGATGTTGATTTTGCTGCTTGCGCTCACCGGTCTTGACGGCTGGATGATGTTCCATTCGATAGGGTTGATGGCCGAAGCGCAGAAGGCCGGTCAGGCCGTTGACGTGTGGCCGCTCATCGGCGAGGCGGTCGCGATTTCGGTGTTGGCAGTTTTGTATTGCGGGTTTTTTGTCGTGGAGCCGAACGGCAGCAAAGTGCTGCTTTTGTTCGGCAGATATGTGGGCACCGTGAAACAACAAGGGTTTGCATGGGCGAACCCGTTTCTTACGAAGCGGAGCCTTTCGCTGCGTGTGCGAAACCTGATGGGCGATACGCTGAAGGTGAACGACCTTGCAGGAAACCCGGTGGACATCGCGGCGATCATCGTTTGGCAGATCAGCGACACTTACCGCGCGTCGTTCGAAGTGGACAACTATGAACAGTATGTTCTTTTGCAAACCGAAACGTCCGTCCGGCATTTGGCCTCGACCTATCCTTATGACACCGAGGATCACGAAACTTCGCTGAGGCACAACACCGATGAAGTGTCCGAGGTTTTGCGGAAGGAGCTGCAGGAGCGTGTTGAAGTTGCGGGCGTGAAGATTTTGGATGCGAGGCTCGCGCATTTGGCATATGCGCCGGAAATTGCGGGTGCGATGCTGCGGCGGCAGCAGGCTGCGGCAGTGATTGCGGCAAGAACGCTGATTGTAGACGGCGCGGTGGGCATGGTGGAGAGCGCGTTGAAGAAACTTGAAGATACGGGAACTGTGGTGCTCGACGAAGAGCGCAAAGCCGCCATGGTGAGCAATCTGATGGTGGTGTTGTGCAGTGAACATGGAACCCAGCCGGTGGTCAATGCAGGAACGTTGTATCCGTAATCTTTGCGAGCCCGCTTCACCCCCGTGCGCGCCTGAACGTTATGCCTGACGAAAAGAGGTTTCTGCTGCGGCTTTCAAAAACGCTTTGGAACGACTTGAGGCGTTCTGCGGCAGAGGATTTTCGCAGCGTGAACGGACAGATCGAATTTCTGTTGCGCGAGGCGTTGAACCGCCGGAAGACCAAGAACAAGGACGCGCCGAGAAACTCAAATGAGTAAAACGATCTTTTTGGAGTGCGCGAACATTGCTTCGCGTTTTTAGCGTTCGACCGAAATCAATCTGTGCGTTCAGGACTCGTCGGGGGTTTCATAATCCGGCCGGTCAGCGCGCTCGCGAAACCGGCGGGCAGGCCGGGGTTCATGGCAGAAAGCGGTTTTGCCGCGAAGCAATCTTCAAACCAGGCTAAAATCGGCACGATGCCGACCGTATCCGTAAGAATTCCGCAGATGGGAGAGGGCCTGCAAGAAGCCCGCCTCGTCGCCTTCCTGAAAAAACCCGGCGACAGCGTTAAACGCGACGAGCCGCTCTATCAAATGGAAACCGACAAGGCCGTGATGGACGTCGAGTCGCCTTACGATGGGGTGATCGAAGAGTGGACGGTAAAAGAAAACACGATTCTGCCCATCGGCGCGGAGATCGGCAAAATGAAGGTGGCCGAAGGAGTGAAAGAGATGGCAGCCGGCCACGGCCCGCCCCCCAAAGCCGCCGTGCAAACTCCGGTCGCGGCTGCGGTTTCTGCACCGAGCGGCCCGCCGAGAAACCGTGACATTCCTCCGCGCACGCGCAGATATCTGAAAGAAAAAGGCCTGTTAGATGTGGCGATGCAGATTCCATCGCGCGGCACGAAACTCACTCCCGAAGATGTGGACGCGTTTTTGGGCGGCAGTTCTGCGGTGGCAGCATCTCCGGTCGCGCTGAAATCCACAACCGATTACGACGAGTTCGAACTCTCCGCGCGTCAGCGCAACTTGTCATCGCGCCTTGCACGCGGGGCGCAGCTTTGCGTTCCCGGAACCATTATGGTGGAATGTCGGTGGGACAAAATCGAATCGGCGCGCGAAACGCTGAAAGCATCGCAGCACGAATTTCAACCGAGCGCGTTCACCATGATGGCGTATTGCGTTTCGCAAGCGATGGCCGCGCATCCGAAGTTTCGCTCCACCATTCCAAATCCCGACACGATTCGAACCTATCGCGGAGCGAATCTTGGAATCGCGGTCGCGCTTCCGGGCGACGAGCTTGTTACAGCCGTGGTTCCAAACTCTGATCAGTTGGATTGGAAATCGTTCGCAAACGCGGTTCGTCAGCAGATCGAACTTGCAAGAAACGGCAAAGACCAAGCAACCGAAGCAACCACTTTGTCCATTACCAACATGAGCGCGTTCGGTTTGCGCAATGCGGTGCCCGTGGTCGTGTCGCCCTCGGTTGCCACGCTGTTTTTGGGAGAGGCGTACTGGCAGCCGGTGCCCAAAATGGGAGGGTTCGACTTCGTGAGAATGGTGGTGCTTTCGCTGACGTTCGATCACCGCGTGATCAACGGCGTGGGAGCCGCGAATTTCATCAACGACGTGAAGCGCCGCATCGAATCGTTCGAGCTGCCTTCATAAAAGATTCAGCCGAACCAGTTCAAGTTTCAACCGGTTCAGCGGGAGCCCGACAACGTTGTCATAATCGCCTTCGACGCTCGTTACCAACGTGCCGCCCATTCCTTGAATCCCATACGCTCCCGCTTTATCCATCGGTTCGCCGGTCTTCACGTACGCCTCGATTTCGCTGGGTGAAGCGCGCCGAAATTCAACGATCGAAGATTCCGCGAACGAATGCGCGCCCTGCGGCCACAAAAGCGCAACCGCAGTAATCACCGTGTGGCAGCTGCCGGAAAGCTGGGTGAGCATCTGAACCGCATGGGCTTCGTTATCGGGCTTGTTCAGAATCATTTTTTGAAACACCACAATCGTGTCTGCCGCGATCACAAGCGAATCGGGGCGCTGCGCGAACACCGTGCGCGCTTTGCGTTCTGCGATATCGAGGGCGGCTTGTTCCGGCTCTGCGGCTTGAATAGATTCGTCAATATTCGGGATCACAATGTCAAATTCAGCGAAGATTTGCGCAAGAAGGTGCTTCCGGCGCGGAGAACCGGAAGCCAAAACAACGGGATAGCGCGGCTTCAAAACGATCCGCCGCCGCCCAGACGTTTTTTCCAAAACGAAAGACTGTCCAAGGTCTCTTGGGGCAGATCGCTGTGCGAATGCCATGTCGCTGCCGGGTCAACGCGGCTGGTTTCCACATTGAAGCCCCTGGCTTCCGAGCTGGGCAGCCTCATCGTGAAAAACACGCTTTCAATTGTGCACGGCTTAAAAAAGTTCGGATTCAAACCGAGCGGATCGGGACTGCGCTCGCTGTTTGCCAAGCTGCTCACACGCATCACTTTTTGGTAGCCGGTGTTCAGCCTTGCGATCACGCCCGGCACTTCAATCGCTTTGCAGCTGAGCAAGACTCCGGCCGTCGAGCCCTCAGGCAGAAGTTGGGTGATTTCGAAGTCTTTCCACTTGGGGATGTCGGAGCTGGAATACGTCCCGTCCGCATTCGGCACAAGTCCGTTCCACTCCCTGTTCACGTACTCTTTTTCTGCGGGTTCTGCGACTGGGGAGTCCATCGAGCCGACAAACCCGTTGCCCCATTTCGTCCGGTACACAACCTCGTTCAAGAACGGCGCGGCAGTCGGCGGAAGCTCACGGCCATAAAACGGCCTCCCCCGAATGAACTCGGTGCGTTGAATCGCCGACATCTGCGCAACCGCGCGGAGCACGTACACGGGGCGGAGACCCGATCCGAACAGGTTTTGCCACCAGGAGGGACAGACAAACACCCAAATGGGAGACCAAACCTGTGCATCGTTTAATGCGGTTGAGACATCAATCAGCGTGCCCAGCGACACGGTTGCGAACGACTCGCCGTCGTTAAACTTTCTAAGAACCTCTCTCGGCACCGTTTCATAGCGCCTAAGCTGCCAGATCGGGCTGCGCAGTTGAATCCAATCGCCAGAAAGGTTCCAGCGGAACAGATTGCGCCCCCCAACCAGATCAAGGTTCTCTTTCGCCGTTCGTTTGGAAAGCGGATAATAGTTTGAAATCACGTACGCGTCGTAGCAGTCAGCGATGAGCGCAACGTCCGCCGCTTCCGCAATCGCAGTCAGTTTTTCACCGAACAGATGCAGCAGATCTTCCTTCGAGTCCGGCTTAGATGCGCTGGCCGCCGTACTGCCGACAAGTTCCAACATCTTCTTCGGATCATCCCGGAACGGCGCGATGAAAGCGGATTGATCAATCTGCTTCGTCAAGCGGTCATCATTCGGCACATCGGCTTGGGGCGGTGATGCGGGTGCGGAAACATAGTCGTAATCGGATGATTCAGCCAAAACCGAACCGTCTTGAGCGGTCAGCACAAACCTGCGCTCGCAGTTCAAAGACCGATCCGCTCCGCTGCGCTTGGCTGAGATCTCCACGCGGACGGTCTTCACGTCATCGGGCGTAAACGTGCGAAGCCTTTCAAAACTCAACGCGCGGCGGTCTTCGCTTTGCTGGCTCGCCTGCGTTACCGCTTTTGCGATCTGACTTTCGACGCCCTCAGGAAACGGGCGCTGCCATGCTGTGGGAAGCGTCGAAAACACAATCCGCTCATGATCGCGAACGAACCGCAGGTCGGTGGGAGACATTTCCGCAACAACCTTCCGTGTGAGCGTGGCAATCGGGTTATTCAACGTTCGAAGGTATGTCAGCCGTTGCTGTGCCTTCCAGACGGGCGAATCCAAATCGTCGGCGCCATGGACTCCGCCCGCAGTTCCACTCTTCGATAACGCTTCCAGTTGGGCCTGCACGTTTTGAATCTCTTTGGCAAGAGTTTCATCGCTGAACGCTGCCGCATCGTCGAGCGCGGATTTGCAGGTTTTTTGAAACTGTTTGTAGGGCGCGGTCAACTGCTCGTCCAGCTTGGCCTGCTCTTCTTTTTTCGCTTTTTCTGTCTGAACCAGTTTGTACCCTTCACCGGATTTCTGCCACTCCCACCCAAAGTGGCTGGCGATTTTTTGCAGAATCTGATACGCGGGTTTCTGCTTCGCATATAAGATGATCAGATCACCTTTGATCGAAGCCGAGGGATCGAGAGCGACGTTCAACTGTTTGCCGATACTCGGAATCAGCGCTCCAACGGATTCCGCCTCGGCCCTGATGTCAATCGGCTTTTGCAGCCGCGCATCCGATGAAAGTTCGCCCAGCTGCAATCCCAACACAATTCCTGCAATCATCATGCACCACCATGTTCCTCAAAGGGGATAGCCGTCGGATTCCAAAACCGCATCCGCAACATCGCGAGGCTGCCCGGCAGAGGACAGCGATACGTTCTGCTTGACCCCCATTCTGGCGAGCGCTTCCGCGCAGCGAGCCGCCGCCCAGCCTGTCGCACTCGCTTCAAACTGTTTCGCCGCGTCCACGCCGAAATCTGCAAACTGCACATTTTCTCGACGCATCCGTTCGGCTCGCAGGTTCGCCGACTGCTGCGCATACGTGAGCAGCGTAAGGTCGCTCATACACGCCGTCAGTTCCTGACCCAGCGGCTTGGAAGCGTCCAGATTGCGCGCAGCCAAGATCAGATATTCGTGAGCAGGACAGGTCGGTGCGCCATCTCTCAGCGCATCGAGCAGCCCGCGCTTCATCACGCGCTCAAACGCAAACAGCCGATTAATCTCGTTCGTCCCCTCATAAATCCGCATCACGCGCGCGTCGCGATAAAGCCGCGCGATCGGAAACTCCTCGGTAAACCCATATCCTCCGTGAATCTGCAGCGCTTCATCAACCGCAAACGCTAACGCCTCGGTCGTCAAAACTTTGGTAAGCGAACATTCGATCTGAAACTCCTCGCAAGCTTTGCGGGTTTCGTCGTATTCGTCGCCGCTTGCCTCGCGGGCAGAAAACGCTGAGTCAATGAGCGCAACGGTTCGATAAAGCACGCTCTCGGCGGCGAACATCCGAGCGGCCATCTCGGCCAGCTTCTGCCGCACCAACCCGAACGATGCGATGGTTCTTCCAAACTGCTTCCGCTCTTTGGAATATTTCGCCGCGGCGTGAAGGGCGCTCCGCATCTGCCCAAGCGCCATCGCGCCGATTTTGCACCGGCCGATGTTCAACGTGTTCAGCGCGACGCGGTGCCCTTCGCCTTCCAAGTACAAAAGATTCGCTTGCGGCACCACGGCATCTTCCAAAATCAACCGCGCCGTCGAACTGCCTTTCAAACCCATTTTGTGCTCTTCGCGCGAAACCTCCAATCCGGGCGAATCCCTTTCCACCAAAAACGCGCTGAACCTTTCGCCGTCCACTTTTGCAAACACCGTGAACAGCGAAGCCCACTTGGCGTTGCTGATCCACATCTTCGTTCCGCTCAGCCGATACGCTCCGTTTCGCAAAGCCGCGCGCGAAGCAACACTCAGCGCGTCCGTTCCGTTGTTCGGTTCGCTAAGTGCATACGCGGGCATGATCTCGCCGCTCGTGATGCGCGGCAGATAACGCATCCGCTGCTCTTCCGATCCGAACAGCACGATGGGCAGCTGCGCCACACCTTGGTGCACTCCGATCGTCGTGCTGAAAGACCCGTTGAGAGATAGTTTTTCCAAAATGCGCGTGGCAACCGCCTTTGACAACCCGAGTCCACCATATTTCTCGGGCGTGTCGGGACCGCCGAATCCCAACTCGCACGCTTGTTTGATCAAACCCGGCATCAGGCCCTCTTCCTGCGCGTCAAGCCGATCGAGCAGCGGAAGCACCTCGTTCTTGGCGAACTGGAACGCGGTGTCCGCCATCAGCCGTTCGTCCGCGCCGAACTGCTCGGGTGTGAACGGCTCGTTTTCGCACGCAAACAGAAAGCCTCCACCCTTTGGGAGAGCGGCGGCTGCTTTCGGGTTCATCGCGCCAATTATAACCGGGCTAAAATCGGCCATGGCAACGGGGGGCTGGGTTTTCAAATCGGAGCCGGACTGCTATTCGTTCGACGACCTGCTGAAAGAAGGGAAGTCGGAGTGGGAAGGCGTTAGGAATTACGCCTCGCGCAACCGGATGATGAGCATGAAAAAGGGCGACCGAGTCTTCTTCTATCACAGTTCGTGCGCGGTGCCGGCCATTGTGGGCACGTGCGAAGTGATCGAACAGTCCCACCCCGATGAAACGCAGTTCGACCCCCAATCGGAATACTTCGACCCGAAAGCAACTCGGGAGAACCCGCGGTGGTTTCTTGTTACGATCAAGCCGATCAAAAAATTCAAAAAGCCGGTTTCGCTTTCGGCGCTGCGCCAAACTCCCGGCTTGGAAAACCTGATCGTCGCAAAACGCGGAAACCGCTGGAGCATCACCCCCGTCACACAGCAGGAGTGGGAGATCATCGAAAGCCTGGCGGAATGATTACCGTGGAATCGTGAACAACGATGCATCCACCGGTTGATCAATTTTGAGATCCACAATCCATTGTGAACTCACTTTGAACGACTCCTGCTGCACCGGCCGCCCTGTTTGATCGCGCAGCGGACCTCCGCCCACCATCTCTTCGCGGTTTATTGCCAAAAGGTCGCCTTCATTGGTGATGTAAAAATAACACACCGTGAGCGAAGGCGGCACGTTTTGCGTTTTGATTTTGGCGATCACGTCGGGCGATTTAATCACACCGTCGCTGATGATGTATGTCGAGCGGATCTTCCTGGCGCTTTTTCCTTCGATCGTCGCCGCGCCTTCATCTTTCAAATCCCGCAGCCGATACACCGTGTCTTTGATTTCGTTGTTCGAATATGCGGCCAGCGCCTCGGGGAATCCCCGATCAATCATCAGCAGCGAAAAACTCGCAAGTAGCGTATCGAAATCTTTGCCCGCAGGCTCATAAATCTTTTTGTTTCCCGTCCACTGCGGAGGCGCCGTGTAGCAGACCTGCTTCCCATCGCTGATCGCAAAGAACGGCAGCACGCCGCTGGTGCCGACACTCGTCGAAGGGGTTTGCCAAAGGTACAGTTTGTTCGGCTTTTGCGCTTGAATTTTGGTTTCGATGGTGAGTTTGCGGGGCACGCCTCGCACGTCCGCCGTTTGGGTGAACGTAATCGTGCCGCTCACGCTTTGCGCCGCGTTGTATCGGGCAAGCATCTTCGAAAACAGTTTGCTCGCATCCACCGTCTGCGGCGCATCCTGCATGCCGATCGCCGCTGCCAAAACGATTCCGATCATCATTGTGTCTCCGGCCTCCATTGAACCTCATTCACGCCCGCCTTCGCGTTCGCCAGCCTCGCTGCCGTGAACAGATAATCCGAAAGCCGGTTGAGGTACACGATCTCCTCTGGTCTGACGGTTTCGACCGCCGCGAGTGTCGCTAAAGTTCGCTCCGCCCGTCGGCAGACCGCCCGTGCGAACTGCAATCCCGCGGCGAGCGCGCACCCGCCCGGCAAAATGAAGTTTTTGAGCGGCGGCAGTTCGGCCTCGGCTCTGTCAATTTCGGCTTCCAGCATCGCCGCGGCTTGTCCTGCGCGCGCAAACGCGTGCGGTGACCCCGCAAGGCTTGCTCCCAATTCGAACAGGTGCTCTTGAATCTGGCGGAGAATCGCTGCGTCTTCGGCGGCGCGGATCGCAGCGATCGCCGCGTTGAGTTCATCTACGTCGCCGATCGCTGCGATCCGCGCCGACGATTTTGAAACCCGCCCTCCCCCGATCAGCCCCGTTTCGCCGCGGTCGCCGGTTTTGGTGTAAATCCGCGCCACCTTTGAAGTGTACTCGTGACCCAATTCCTCGCCGCCCAAAACTCCCCGCTGCGCGATTTCCACGCTGCCCCCTGGAATCAGGGGGAAGCCCCGTGAGCGAAGCGAACGGTGAAGGTGGTGTGCACAAGACTCCACACAGCCCCCTTTTTCCACGCTGCCCCCT
>JAJPJR010000055.1 GCA_021324165.1 Armatimonadota bacterium | reverse complement strand
GCTCGAAGACAAAAACGGCAGAGTACGCACAGCATCTATTCACACCTATGGCGACGTCATTCACACGTTTCTAAATCGGGATTCTTACAACGGCCCGTTCCTGCCCAACTTCGAGCCGCGCGCAATTAAAGGCGACCCGATCGGTCTGGAATATGTGGATCACGTGGTGGGCAACGTCGAATGGAACGGCATGAATCGGTGGGTGGATTGGTACGCGAAAATCTTGGGGTTCGAACAGTTGGTGCATTTCGACGACAAAGACATCAGCACCGAATACACCGCATTGATGTCGAAGGTGATGCAATCGGGCAACGGGCGTGTGAAGTTTCCCATTAACGAACCTGCCGAAGGCAAAAAGAAGTCGCAGATCGAAGAGTATTTGGATTTTCACGGCGGCCCGGGCGTGCAGCATATCGCCCTTCATGTGGGTGACATCATCAAAGCGATCCGCTCGCTGCGTTCGCGTGGATTGGAGTTTTTGCAGGTCCCGAAGGCGTATTACGACACGGTGGTCGAACGCGTGGGAGAGATTGCCGAACCGCTGGACGCGATTGCCGAACTCGGCATCTTGGTAGACCGCGACGACGAAGGGTATTTGCTGCAGCTGTTCACAAAACCGGTTGAAGACAGGCCCACTCTGTTTTTCGAAATCATCGAGCGGCATGGCGCACGCAGTTTCGGAAAAGGCAACTTCAAAGCGTTGTTCGAAGCGATTGAACGGGAGCAGGCGCTGCGCGGAACACTTTAGGATTCGGCAAGCGCCGCCTGATAAAGACTGTTCGGGTTCATGTTTACGATGCGTGCACCGCATTGCCGCGCGAACTGCGCGCACCGCTTCAACGCTAAGTTAACAAGATCTTCTTGATAGCGCATCATTTTCTCGCCGCGCTTTTGAAACGACCACGCAGAACCGTCGGCATACGGCGATTCGCCCACACCCACAAACGGCGTCCAACCGTCCATTCCGAACTGATACACGACGCGCGCACCGAACCTCAGCGCGAACGCGGTCGCCATCGCGCCTGCCGAGCCGCCGGGAAGGTAAGCGGTTTGCGCAAGGTCAATCCGTTCGTAATCGCCAAACGTTATCGTTTCGCGCCTTTTGAACTTTAAAAAAACGCGCGCATCAATGCTTTGTGCCAAAAACGAACCCCGTTGAAGCAGTTCGGCAAGAACAGGTTCAGCTTCTTTAGAAAAAACTGCCGCAGTGGTTGCAACGGCGCAATCGCCTGCAAGATGCGGCAGTGCATCTGCGAGCACATCGGCCGAAGGCGCAATGTGAAACCGCCCCAACGGATGAAACACCCGGTTGACGGTGATCACCGTTTTCGAGTCGGCGAACGACGGACCGAAATCGGCGAGCGAGGGGCCGCCGCACAGAATCACCGCCTCGCGCCCGCAAGCCCCTTTAGATTGCGAAAGTTCTTCGGCCTTGCGGTTCCATCCTTCGATCTCGTCGAACGTCGGCATTCGCATCAAAAAAATCTTACCTTTGGGTATAAACTTGGCGCCCATGCCCCCAACTGTAGAAAAATTCGTGCTGAAAAACGGCGTACGGGTTTTGTGCGAATCCGTGTCGCACGTTCAATCTGTGGCGATTGGGGTTTGGTGTCAAACCGGCAGCCGAATGGAAGCCAAATCCGAGGCGGGGATCAGCCATCTCATCGAGCACATGCTGTTCAAGGGCACTCACAAACGCAGCGCGAAACAGATTGCGGAATCTATCGAGGGCCGCGGCGGACACCTGAACGCTTTCACCGACCGCGAAGCCACCTGCTTTTATGCAAGAGTTCTGCGCGACGACGTACAAAACGCCGCCGAAGTTATCAGCGACATGCTTCTTAACTCCCGTCTTGCCAAAGAAGATTTGGAAGTTGAAAAACGCGTGGTGCAAGAAGAGATTCGCAAATACTTGGATTCCCCCGAAGAACACATCCACGATCTGCATGCGCAGCACCGCTGGAAGGGGCATCCGCTCGGCAAGCCGATCATCGGCTCGCACGAATCGGTGGGCGGTTTCACCTCCGAAAACCTTGCCGACTACATGCGAAGGCGCTACGTTCCCAATCGGATTTTGATCGCGGCAGCGGGAAACTTGGATTCAAACGCGCTGCGCGATCAGGTTGAAAACCTTTATCAAAACTGCAGCGGCCAAGTGCCGTTGCCCAGCGACCCGCTGCCTAACGGCGGAGCGGGAATATCCAAAATCTCAAAAGATGTGGAGCAGGTGCACTTTTGCATCGGATGCGGACTCGTGAATCTTTATTCCGATGCGCGCTATCCAGCCATTGTGATGGATGCGCTGCTTGGCGGAAGCATGAGCAGCAGGCTGTTTCAAGAGATTCGTGAAAAACGCGGACTGGTTTATGCAATCGGCAGTTATCTGTCGCTGTATCGCGAGGCGGGAGCGTTCACCGTTTATGGCGGCACCAACCCAGAAAACTTCGACGAAGTGTGCGAACTGACGCGCGCCGAACTGAAAAAAGTTCGTGAAACCCCAATCGCCGATGAAGAGCTGGAGCGCACAAAAAGAATGCTCTCGGGCGAAATGGTCTTGGGACTGGAAGGGATGAGCGCCCGCATGACCCGGATGGCGCGCAACGAAATGATTTATGAACGCGAGATTCCGGTGGAAGAAGCGCTGAACAAAACCCGTTCCGTCACGGCAAAACAGATTCAAGATTTGGCGAACGAATATATCACCGACGACAAACTCGCAATCACCGCGATCGGCCCGTTCTAATACCGATATTCGCCGAACAGATCGCGCGGATCAATTTCCGGCCCGGGCGCGGCCTGCGGCAGATCATCGAGCACGCTCTCGGCGGTCTGCTCAGGCGCGAGCATCGGAGGGGGCGGGCCGAACTCCCCGTGTTCGAACGCTTCCGCTCCCGTTGGCGTGCACGCAAGCCTGACGAGTTGCCGGGGGTTCGATTTGCGCGGCCTCCAGTTTTTGTCCTCGGCCAGCACCGACGGGTATTCGGCAGCGTCTACGACCTCTTCTTGGCCCCAAGCGCGCGGCATTCGAAACAGATAGATCATGCCCTGCCGCGCCAGTTTTTGAATCGCGCTGGATGCGGCTGCGCGCAGGCCAGCCCTATCGCGCGAAGCCACCCGCGGCGCCATCGAAAGCACCACCGCCCACACTCCCAGGCGGCGGTCCATCGCATTGCGCATCACTTCGTAATCAGCCACATTCTCGAACATCGCGTTTCCCCAATAGGTTTACGAACGGTCGCGGCGCAAGGTTTCGGGATTATCGCTTGGAGAGTTTCAGGCTGGCCGAATTGATGCAGTAGCGGCTGCCCGTTGGCTGCGGGCCGTCATCGAACAGATGCCCCAGATGGCCGCCGCAGTTCGCGCACGTGACTTCGATGCGGTGCATTCCATGCGACAGATCGTCGTGCAGTTCGATGCGCGACGCGTCAATCGCATCGAAAAAACTGGGCCAGCCGCTGCCCGAATCGAACTTGGTATCCGAACTGAACAGTTCCGTTCCGCATCCAGCGCAAGAATAAACGCCGTTTTCATGACTGTCCCAAAACTCGCCGGTAAATGCCCGTTCGGTGCCTTTTTCCCGAAGAATGCGATACTGCTCCGGGGTCAGACGATCTTTCCACTCTTGTTCAGTTAGTTTCATGGCTGCATCCTTTGTTATGAATACCTCAGCGTGAATTTTGGTTCCCGCTTACAGTCGGACTGTTTTCCGCACTTCTCCTGCCCGCTCATGTTTTGCAATCAAACGGGCTTCGCCTTTTCCTTTCACCGTCCATTCAAAAACGTGCCGGTGATTGGTTTCGTTCATCATCCATCCAAAACCCGCCGCCGGAATGCCGCACCGACCTCCGAGCTGAGGTCCCTGTTCGCGAAGTTTTCCCGAAAGCAGACTCATCCCATCAGAAAGTTCAATTTCACCCACCACGCCTCGGCACAGTTTTTTCGTTTCGGCCATTTTTGAAACAGAGGTTGGAAGCCACCCGGTGTTGTCTACGGCGAACTTGACCACGGAAGCATCGCCATCGGCCAAAACGGTTACCGAATGGCACTCGAGTTTCGGTGAGCATCTTGCCTGCCAAACCACCCAGTTGACAAACGTTTCAATCTCCTTTTCCAGATGATCGGGCGGCGGATTCCGCCAAGCGTAAAGCGTGTTCCAACCCCCAAGTTCCACTTTTCCGAGCTGCGGATGATCGAACTCATACCAATCTATATAGCCTTTGCCGCCGAGTTTTTCATCTGACCATTTCAGCATCTGAATGTCGTCGGAAACCGGATGATCGCGAAACCAATCAATGTATTTGAAATCTTTCAGGCCAGCCTCACGCATCGGCGACCAGATCTCCGTCGTCCAAGCAAAAACTCCGCGGTGTTCATACATCCAGTCATCGAACACGCCCGTGATCACCTCTTTCGGGTGATAGCGGAACTCGTGATAGTTGCTGATTGCAGGATAGCCGGTGATTTCGGTGCCCTTTTCGCCGATCGTTTTATAAATCCATAGGTCTTCCGCTGGGATTTCTTCATCGGGCATTCGGCTCGGCGGCCGAAGATGAACGCCGCTGAACGTGTGAAACGTAACGGCGCCGCAGATGTTGGGGCGGCTGCAAACCGCATCCACCAGCGCGCGGATTTCGGGTTCGCTTGTGGGATAGGGACCGGCGCCATGCTGCTCGCTCTCCAGCCGCCATGCGCTGGGAAAGTTTCGATTCATGTCGAGCCCTTCCTTCACTTTTCTTGAGCGCAGACTTACCGGATCAAAGTTGTGAAACACACCTTCGGGCATCAGCCGGTAATACTCGCCTCCATAGTCGTCGGGCTCACGTTTTTGCAAAAGGCGCGGCTCCTGTTCACAAATCTTCCATGCACCCAGTGGATCTTTAATGCGCATGGAAAGAATCCGACCATCGCCATCCACATCTTGGCGTTCCAATCCGTATGGGTCGTCTTCTTCATAAGGATACGGCCGCGTGCTGCTCCGAATGATTTTCGGCTGATCGGCAAGCGCCCATTCCGCGCCGTCGGGGTTCACGCGCGGAACCAGAAAAAACGCCCGCGTATCAAGAGCGTGCGTGATGGCTGGATCAATCCGATATCTCGACGTCAGGCAATGCAGAATGTGAAGCACCGCCGAACTGGCGCTTACTTCGCTCGCGTGAATGTTTCCATCGCACCAAAACGCGGGTTTGGTATTGGCCTCGCCTGTTTCGCGATTCGTAACAACTACCAAAAAAATATCGCGTTTTTCAAAACTTTGGCCGATGACTTCGAGCGTTACGAGGTTCGGAAACTCGTTCGCAAACTGTTGGAGAATCGAAACGAGGTCGGCGAACCGATAGTACCGATCGAACTGAATTGAAGCCACAAAATCAGGTTACCCCGGCCCGTTTCGCCGCCCCAAAAAGCGCCGCAAAAACCGGTCTGCTTCCCCCCACCTTGGGGGCAAGCAGACCGTCAGCATCGCAGATTATCTCACGATCGTCCAAGTCATTTTGTCAATGTCGCATCGGAACGTGGTTCCCAAAAACGCCGCCCCGCGATCCACGCGCAATCGGGCTTTAACGATTTTGGTTCCTTGCTGAACGTAGTATTCAGGATGCGAAGTTACGATAAATGACCTGTTCTGTTCCACGCCGTTCGACTGCCACGTGTCCCACGTCACCCACTGACCGGTTTGAAAATTGAACAGATCCAAACGGCCGGTAAGACCCGCTTTGTTGTTCCAAACCTGCGCGTTAAACACCATGCTCAAAACGCTGGTTGTGGGCGCAACGCTTTGCACCTCGATATTAACCGGCGCACCCGCAAGAATCGGTGAAAACGTGCCCTGCAACGACAAGAAGCTTTGATCGTCGTACCAAAGATCAGTGAGTCCTCCGCCAAGCAGCGTTCCCCGCACGATCGTATATCCGCTGGGCAGAAGCTCCTGCGAAGTTCCGTTGGCAATGAGCCGAGCATAAAAGTTGGCTTCATAAGGCGGGCCGCCGAAATAGTCATACTCCTGCCACTCATAAATACCGTTCGGCTCGGGATCGTTATCAAAAACAAACGAATCTTCGCTCGAGCCGATACTCACACCGCCGCCGCTGAACAGGTTCGACCACGTGAAAATGAACGGGCCTTCGCCGTTGGTGTAGCGGTCGTCACGAAACTGTTGAGCCAAGTAGCATTGACCATCGGGAACGACGATCCCCACGATGCTCACGTTCACGTCGAATGACAACACTCCGGTTTGAGGCGGAGTGATGTACGTGCCGAAGTCGGCGATCTCATCCGTAAACGCCATCTGGCCGGGCGGCGTGTTGCTGAGTGCCGTGTCGAAAATGCGCCACCTTGCAATCACGCGCTGCGTTGACTGCACATTGGCGCCGGTTTTCATCCACTGCCAAGGAACCCCGGCGCCGCTTGGAAGATTCAGATCGTCCAGATCGGTCGGACTTCCTTCGATATAGAAATAAGAATCAGGGCCATTGTCGTTCTGATAGCAGGTGAACGCTTCGGTGTTCAGCCCTTTCTGAACGGCGAACGCCGGTCTTTTCCCAATCTGCCAAGATTCGGCGATTTTTCTGATTTTGATCGGAATGCTGGCTCCCGTAATATCCACCTTGGTTCCATCCGGCCTTTTCACCCAGCCGAACAGCACTTTGGCGTCCTGGGTGGTTTCATTGGACTGAGCGAAGGCGGCACAGGAGCAAAGACAAAGTATTGCGATAGCGAATCGTGCTCTCATGGCATCTCCTCTATAGGGTCATTGTACAGGCAATCTGCCCGTTTGACTACCAGTTAGAAGACGTTTTTCGTGGGAATGTTCTCTCGAATGTAAAAGGGAGTCCCGGGCGAACCCGGGACTCCCCCAAGCGTCTGCTCTCTTCGCGGCACTCCACGAGGGCGGAACGCCTGCTCTATGCATCCAGAGAATCGGAGCAAAGACAGGTTACGTTATACAACAAAACCGACGGATCGTTCATCCCAGGCCGCAAATCCAGCATTTTTACGGAATCTTACTGGCTTGGGTCGAGCTTCTCCACCACCGCATCCAGCTCTTTCTGGCCCATGCCGTATGCCCGGATGTTTTGAACCGACAGCCTGTAGCCCCGATCGGGATACGCAAGCCCGCCGAGGCCGACCGAATCGAGAACATCCGCAAGAAGCAGCGAACGTTTTCGGTCATCGGGTTCTCTCAGCCGCGCCAGGTACGAGATCAGGCTGCCGCTGAAAACCTTCCATCCGCCGTCCAAATCTCGATACAAACTGATTCCAAGAGGAGGCACTCCGCCATTCGCAAACTCCACCACAAAGTGGCGCTCCATGCTGCGATTCCACGCCTGAGATACCCGCCCCCGCACCTCGACCGTCCCATTCGGTCTGTTTGTGTATTCTTCAATCGCCTTCTGTTCGGGCGGGATATCTTCGCGCACAGAACGGAGAGTCAAGGGAACGTTTTCGCACAGTGCATGCATCAGTTTGGAAAACTGATCCTTT
>JAJPJR010000004.1 GCA_021324165.1 Armatimonadota bacterium | reverse complement strand
TGGACACCGGCCCGATCATCGCAACACAAACGACTCAAATCCAGCCCGACGAAACGGCCGGTGAACTCGAATCGCGTCTTGCCAAGATGGGTGCAGACCTCGCATCCGAATGGCTGCCAAAAATTGTCAGCGGCGAATACCAAGCGATTCCTCAAAACGAAAACGATGCCTGCATTGCGCCGAAAATCACTCGAGCCGATGCCGAACTCTCGTTTCAAGAAAGCGCAGAAACCGCTTATCGAAAGTTCCGTGCCTGCACGCCCAAGCCGGGCGCGTTCGTTTCAACGCAGTTTGGTGAGCTCACTGTGTTGGAATGCAGATGCGACCGCGAAGAGCGCTCCGCTGTTCCGGGCACGATTCTCGCAATCGGCCCTCGAGGAATCACGGCGGCGTTTCAGACTGGATCGCTCGAACTGCTGAGCGTCAGGCCGGCTGGAAAGCAGCCGATGTCGGGCCGGGAATTCGCAAACGGTCGAAGGCTCGCCGCAGAACAATCCCTTCTCAAAGTCTCATAAAATTGATGGTGACAGCCAGCCCCCAAGGTTGGTACGATGAAACCAGCGATTGCCTTTGTTATTCACCCTACTGCCCCGGCGCGTTCCCTCACCAAACCTTCCATGCGCCGGGGCGATTTTGCATCACGCACGCCCGATCAGCCGCACTATGGAATCCAAAACTGCACGCTGCTTTTCGGCAGGGCCCCGACCTCCGTTCACAATCATACAAAACAGATAACGCTGATTCGCCGCCGGCTCGATGATTCCCGCGAGCGCCGTTACGCCGTTCAGCGAACCGGTTTTTGCCCACACCTTTAACCCTTTCAAACGATTGCGCAGAGTCCCTTCACCTGGCATTGCCATACAGTTCAAAAACAGTGCGCCGCGCTCGCTTTTAATGTTGCGTTCCAAAACCGAAACCACGGCGCGCGGTGACAAGCGATCGAGTTTAGAAAGCCCCGATCCGTCGTAAAGCGTAAACTGGTTTTGAGCGACGCCGATTTCGGCAAGATGTTTGGAGGCAGCCGCCAGGCAGTCAATCCACAATCCAGAAGTTCCGCTTTCGGCGCCGCACAACTTCAGCAGCGTTTCCGCAATGAAGTTATCACTTTCTGTGAGCGCAGTTTTTGTGAGTTTCCAAATCGGGGGTCCTCGAAGCACCGCCACCGTCGTATCGCCTTCCCGATATGTCGCAAAAGTTTGGCCTTCTTCGGGCAGAAGAATGGAAACTTGCGGCTTCAGTCCCGCCGCTCTTGTTGGCGAGGCGCCGAAAATCCGCGCGGCGGCCATTCCTGGATCGGGCACCGTAAAACTCGCAATCATCTTTGCCGCGTTGGATGAATAACTGCCCGAAACCCGAATCGAGCTGCCAAACTTTTCCCAGCGAGCGGACGGTTTTCCAGCGCCTTCGCGCAATCCGCCCACCAGTGTGATACCAAACCGTTCCGGTTTTGTCCAAACCTTTCCGCGCTGGGCCCAAACTTCAATTTCGGCTCGATTCGCGCACAGCGCCCCGACAGGCGGACAGTACATCGTTTCCGAATCTGTCCACGTTGGCGCTTTCCACTCGCTCCCAAAGAGTGCATCGTCGAACTGAACCACGTCGCCTGCGCGCGCCCCGATCGCCTTCGCCATTTTTTCGCAATCTTCGGCGCGCAGCGTCGGATCGCCTCCGCCGCGGACGCAAACCCGGTTGCCGGTCCGCCAGGCCACAGTCATCGGCGTGAACTCGGGGCCCAAATACTCAAAGCCGCACGATGCAGTTACGATTTTCATCACGCTGGCAGGAATCAACGGAACGTCCGCGCTTTTCGAAACGATTTCCGGTCCGCCCAGCCGCTCGATGATCAATCCGACTTTCGCATCGCGAAGGCTGCTGTCGGAAAGAAGTGAAGCGATGTCTGCGTTCAGCGTGACGCAGGCGAACGCGCAAACGGCCAGCATGTTTATCGCGGTACGGGCACAGTTTCAAACAGCCCGAGCACAACCTGATCGGGAGTGATGCCTTCGATTTCTGCTTCCGGCCGCAGCAGCACCCGGTGCCGAAGCACAGGAAGCGCGATCTCTTTCACATCGTCGGGAATCACATAATCGCGTCCGCGCATGGCCGCAATCGCTTTCGAACAGAGCAGAATCGCGATGGAAGCGCGCGGCGATCCACCTACGGCGATCATGTCAGCCGTCCGAGTCAACCGCACCGAATCGTTGATGTAATCCACGATCTTGTCTTCAATTTTCACGGCATCAACTTCCTGCCTCAACGCAGCAAGGCCGTTCGGATCAATCACAGGCCGAATCCCCGCCTCATCTAAGTTTTGAGATCGGAACCCTTCCGAATACCTGCGAATCAACTTGGCCTCGTCCTCTTTTTCGGGATACGAAACCAGCACTTTCATCAGAAAGCGATCTAACTGTGCTTCGGGCAAAGGATAGGTTCCCTCGAATTCGATCGGATTTTGTGTTGCAAAAACCACGAACGGAAACGGCAGGCTGTGCCGCGTGCCGTCAATGGTAACGCGCCGCTCTTCCATCGCCTCTAAAAGCGCCGCCTGAGTTTTCGGCGGAGTTCGATTGATCTCATCGGCAAGAAGAATCGAAGTGAATATCGGGCCCTTTCGCAGTTCAAATTCGTTGGTCCGCTGGTTGAAAATGTTCGTGCCGATCACATCGCTTGGCATCAAATCTGGCGTGAACTGAATTCTGCCGAAACTCGCATCGAGCGTCCGCGCGATGCACCGCACCAACAGCGTTTTCGCAACGCCCGGCACGCCCTCCAAAAGAATGTGCCCGTCCGCCAAAATTCCAGCAAGCGTGTGTTCGACAAGCCTTTCCTGCCCGATGACCGCTTTGCCGACTTCCGACTGTATGCCTCTGACCGCTTCCTCAACCCTCACCCTATCACTCCCTTACCGTTTCATTCAGCGTGGAGCGCGAATCTGATCTCCAAAATCCCGTTTCACCGGCCCCCCGCCTTTTGTAAACCAAAAAACCAACGCGTGTTTTACGTTCTGATTCGATCCGTCGTCAATCACCAAGTCCACGTTGCATCGCAGCGCCTGTGCCGTTCCCGTGGCAAGCGATACCTGCTCCAAAGACAAACTGATTTTTGCATTCGCCGGAATCTTCCTGTCGCCGACTGCGTAGCTTCCTGACCACCGATCGGTTTCGCCCACGTGCGCCGGATACTTGAGAAGCGGAATTGGCGGGTCATACCACTCGCCGTCCGACGGGCCGATCCGCTTCAAAAAAATGCCCGAATCATTCACCAGATACAGTTCACTTTCCAACCGAACGTCGCCGTTCATGATTACAATCTCGCGCTCATCTCCGTGCTTGTTCATTACGACTTTTGCAGGAATCTCCTGTCCAGCAAGCGTGAGATTGATTTCGGGGTGCGGCCAGGCTTCAGGGAACAGGTTGTCGCTCTTGCCGATGGTTGTGCCCAATTGGCCCTTCGGTGCGCACGAGCATGTGCAAAGGGCAAACGTGAGCAGCGGAAACAGTTTCACGAATGGCCGTCCTTGAATGCCGCAAGGCGATATTCTGCCCAGCTTTTGTCTTTTCCGGTTGTCTCCTGCCTTTGAAAAACCATGCCGATTCCAGCCACATACAGTTCGGTGCTTTTGATGATGAGCGCCTGCTTGCCGCCGCCCAATGTGGTTTCGCGTGTGACTTTCAACGCGGTTTTGGTTTCGCCCAAAACGTTGGTTTTTTCAAATCCAGCAATCTTCGATTTTGTGGTTGAAGGCGTTAGACCGCCGAGAACCTGCACTCCACCGGAAAACTCGAACGATTTGATCTTCGGATCGAGCGGCAAAACCGGGATCGGCGAAGGCAGAAGTTCCTGATCGCTGTTGGATACGATCGCGATGTAGCCCGCCTTAATCGCGTAATACGAGATCTGCTCGGCTCCATCGTCCACGCGCACACTCATCGGCGTTACAGTCTCACCCTTGATGGAAACCGGCTCCAAAATCCTGTTTACCTGTTTCGCGCTTCCAAGATTTCGGTAATAAGAAACCGTATACGTCCATTCGCAGCCGGGCTTCAAAGGGAAGTAGTCGGCATTCGTGCTTTGAACAACCAGAATCAAAGGCAGGCCGATCATCGGTTTTCCTCCTTCGTCATCTTCACCGCTTTAAATTCAAGCGTTTCATGCAGGGGCTGCTTTTTGCCCGCCGCATCTGATTTCGTCCCGTTCCATTCGATCTTCGATTGAATGAACCCCACATTCATCGCAAACCAGGTTTTGGCATGGGTGTTTATGCTGAACTGCGCGCCGGTCATCTTGGATGTTTCCTCGAGCACGACCGCGTCATAGGTGCCCATCGGCACGGTAACTTTTTCGGTGCCCGCGATTTTCGCCGTTTGCTCAAGGCTCACTTTTCCAAGCGTCTTGGCGTTGTCGAAACCGTAGGTTGACTTCCAGGTTTTGCCTGGAGTCATGCCCGCTGGAAGGTAAATGTACGGCGGCTTGATGTCGTCATCCAGCGCGCGAAACTCCAACAACCCGTCCTTGGTGATTTTGTAAAACTCATCGCCTTCAACCGCAAGCTGGCCCGTCCAAGTGCAATGCACAATGTATTCGCCTTTGTCGTTTTTCTCCAACCGTATGGTTCGGGTTGTTTCCCCGGTCTGCCCTGTGCTCGATTTTGTGGAATACGTAATGGATTGGGTTTGCAAAAGGCCGATCGCCTTGGTTGCATCGCTCACAAGTTCTTGGGGAAGCAGAACCTTTTCTGCCGAAACCGCGTCCCCCTTCGAATTCTGGTTCTTTCCTGCGGAATCAGGCGCGCTTCCATCCTGCTTTGCCGTTGAACCCGAACACCCAGCCGCAAAAACGGAAACGATTAAAAGCGCCCAGCACCAGTTTTTGATTCTCATTTCAGCGTGTGGCTCCTCAGCGTGGAGACTTTGGTTACCGTGCCAATCTGCTGCCCCTTGGAAAACACCTGAACCATTTCCAACGTTCTAACGATTCCGACGCGCGGCGCGTAATACGATTTCTGCTCATACTGAATGTGCTGGCTGCCCTCGTCGTACTCCGCCGTCGTATGAAATCCCAAGCAGGCGAACCGCTCGTTTACGCCGTCAACTTCCACCGGGCCCAAGCCTTCCACTTTCAACGTGTATTTTCCGGTTGTGCCCACCCACGGCTTTGGGCCGACTCCCGTCCAGGTTTTGCCGTTGGAAGGCTCGCTCGGATAAACCGCCACGCACATCGGCGGCTCCAATGTCATCGGCTTTCCTTTATAAAGCAGTTCTGTTTGATACAACGCATCTTTGGCTGCCAAAAACACAACCGCACCAATCTTCTTGGAATCTTGATCGAACACACCCACATCCGCGCTGATCCCTTCAGGCTTGTTCACAACGTTGGTCACTTTCAAAGTGATTGTCGAGCGCATGTTTCGCGTGCCGATCTGCGAGCCCGATTGCTGCTCGACTTCGTCATACGTCCACGAGTTCCCAACGGCGAACGGAAAATAATCTTGCGCGGACTTGGCTTCGGCCTTAATCACTTTGGTGGCGCCCTCGCCGCCGCTGTCTTTCGGAGCGGCAGGGCCGCAGCCGGCCTGCGGCCAGGTCGTCCCCAAAGCGATCAACAACAACCCAACTACTTTGTACGGTGATTTATCCATTCGACGGCTTCTCGTGCAGTCACCTCGTCGGTGACATTGGTAATGGCTACCGTAGAATACTTCATCTCAGATTCTACGAACGGCGCGGCGATCGCCACCCCGTCGTACACAAACAGCAGCTGGCACCCCGGATGCCGAAACGTATACTGCCACAGCCGATTCCTCCCCTCTTCGGTCAGGCTCAGCCGAATCGTGGAATAGGTGCCCGATGAGTTCGGTTTCGGGCTGGTTTCCACAGTGCCGGAGGTGATCTGCTCCTCGGTGCTCAGAACCTCGATGCGCGAAAGCAGCCTGCCTGCCGGCTCTCCCATCGCCTCGATGCTCTTTTCGTCAACAACCTTCTTCAGCTGCTCTGCCGGCGATTGGTGAGCGCCCTTTTGTAGGTTCGCGGCTTCTTCCTCATAAACCCCCCGCCACGTGGCTGCGGAAGGTTGATACTTGTTCTGAATCTGGCGGTTCGACCTGATCCTCGCCGTGAGTTCGGTGCTGAACGGCACAACGACCGGCGCGAGCAGGGTTTTCGGCTTGCCTTCCGACGGCACCTGGATCGGCACCATCAGCTGGATGAAAATCCCGCTTCGTATGCGGGACACCCGGAAGCGAGGCAGAAGCCCGCCGTCCAAAGCCTGGCACAAATCGTCCTCGAGCCGGGGCTTCAAGACGGGGTCTCCGGCGAGCGCCTTGCGCACGTCTTCGGCTGTCCACACAAGGTCTTTGGGCGGAATCTCTGCCGAATCGAGCCCGGCAAGAGCGGAAACAAGATCGCTGCCGTCCTGCGGCCTCATCTGAAGGGCGCCGATGATGGCGTACATCGGCACCGACCCTGATTTTGAGCTTCCGATCGGCTCGTCCGAGGTGTCGTCCTCGGTCTGCGGCTGATCGGAGCCGAACTCGCGATCTCCGCCAAGTTCAAGCCTAACCGCTCCGTTGGACACCACCAGCCGTTCCCGCGAAAGGCGGATGCCGATCAGGTTCACTTTGCCGGGGGTGAGGCGAGGATAATGTTTCGGCAGAATCACATACAGCGTGTACATCCGGCACCCTGCGAACGCCAGCCCCGCAATGAGCCCGAATCCGATGGCGAGTTTGATGCCGTTGCGATATTTCAGCCACACGTCGTTGAACCTAAGATTATGCCCCCGCAGAGAACAGTTGCGCCGCCGAGGGGAGGGTCTCGGCGGCGCTTTTTCAGGGGAGGAGAGGGTGATTTAAGTTGTCGTTTGCTTCTTCAGGTCCAGAAGGACGCCTTTGTCCTCCAGAGCCACTCTAAGCCGAAGACTGTCCACGTCTTCTATTCTAAGAAACAACTTGGGCCCCTCGGTGGGTTCCAAAGCAAGATAGTGCGTGCCGTTCTTGCCGACAACGGTGTATCTGCCGGCCGAATCGGTATGGGTGGTCAATGAGCGCAGGCGGAATGTGCCGTGCTCGCCAAGCGTCAGGCTGAACGACTCCGAGCCGTCCCTGTTGATCCAGGTGCCGGCCAAAGCCCGCCGCAGAGGAGCGTAAACGCGGCTCCATAGAGTCCGATACTGCTCCGTAAGTTCCGTCATCGTGCTGTTTGTGGTCATGGTTCTCCCCGTTTTCATCATTGAACTACTCACAGGTAAACGTGGTGATAAGCGGCCTGGGTTTCTTTGCAGCGCAGTTTTGGGCCTTTTGACTGGGCGAAAATCCTCGGTTTGGCGAAGCCGGAAGCCCAAAGCAGGCGGGACGTCGAGGTTCGAAAAAACCTGATCAGTGCGCGTAGTTTTGCCGGGACTAAACTGCGCGGGGTTGGGCTAAACTTGTGAGGGACGGCTGGGTCTTTGGGAGGAAAAATGAAGGGCAGATTACTCATTTTCGCGGCAGCGGCCGCGCTGGGGATTCTTGGATGCGCGGCGAAACGGGATTCAAAAACGGCTGCGGTTTTTCAGCGGACAGAGCCGCGCGTCGCAGCCGCCCAACCCGCGGAAGCGCAGCCGGCTCCGTCACGCATATCAACGCGTGTAGAGCGGGTCGCCGAACGGTGGGAGCATGAGGAACACGATGCGGATGCGTTTGAAAAAGACGAGGATCGTGAAATGGAAACCGCGGTGGAAGCGATGCGGTTTCGAAACTTCCAAAGATTGAGCGCCGACGGCACCGTGCCGGAAAACGCGCTCTGGAAAGCTAAACTTCAACGCGATGCCCTGCTGAGAGCGCAAGGCGAAACGTTGCAGTTTGATTCGACGAGTTGGACATGGCTAGGTCCGGGAAACATCGGCGGACGAATCCGTTCGATTTTGATCCATCCGAACGACAACAACACGATGTGGCTGGGTTCGTGCGGCGGTGGAATCTGGAAAACCACAAACGGCGGCGCAAGTTGGTTTCCGCTGGATGATTTTATGGCGACTCTTTCGGTGGGGTGCATGACAATGGACCCGAACAATCCGAACATCATATACGCGGGCACCGGTGAAGGTTTTTTTGAAACCGAAGCAGGAAGTTCGAACACAGCCGCAATCGTTGGCGCAGGGATTTTTAAAACGACTGACGGCGGCACAACGTGGGTGCAGATGCAAAGCACCGCGTCGTGGAAATATGTTAACCGCATCGGAATCCCTGCGTCGAATTCCAACGTGATTTTGGCCGCAACCGATACCGGCGTTTATCGTTCGGTGGATGGCGGCAGCAGTTGGACAAAAACATATGACGGTTGGATTTATGATCTGGACATCAGCCCAGCCAACGACAACGCAGTTGTGATCGGGATGCACGAGGGCACTGGCACGGCGTATTCGACCGATGGCGGCGCAACGTTCACGAACAGCACAGGGATCAGCGGAACGCATCGTGTGGAAACGGCCTTCTCGAAAAGCAGCCCGAACATCGTTTATGCCGCGGCGGCCGCCAACGATCGCATCAAGATTTATCAATCCACAAACGGCGGCGTTTCGTTTACGTTGAAGACTACGGGGAGCGGCATCAGCACATATTCGGCGTATAACATCGCGTTGTGGGTTGACCCCACGAACCCGAACACGCTGGTCGTAGGCGGTGTGAATCTTTACCGGAGCACAAACGCCGGAGCGAGTTTCACATCGGGCTTCGGAAACGTGCACTCCGATATGCATATCATCGTGAACCGCAAAACGTTCGATGGCGTGAACGAACGAACGGTGTACTTCGGAACCGATGGAGGGATTTTCCGTGCGAACAACGTTTATGCCGACGCGGTAACGGAACTGAACAATCAGTTAGGAATCACCCAGTTTTATGGTGGGGCGATGAACGATGCGACCGGCAAAATGGTTGCAGGAGCGCAGGACAACTACACTTCGCTCTTTACAGGCAACACCGAGGGTTGGACTCCGGTGATCGGCGGCGACGGCGGTTTTGCCTGCGCAGACCAAACAAACCCCAACTATTTTTATGGCGGTTATCAGTACATCGGTCTGGCGCGGACTTCCGATGGAGGCGCCAACTGGACGATGATCAACGGCGGCATCAGCGATGCCGGCGGTTCGAACTGCAACTTCATATCGTATTACATGCTCGATCCGAACAACCCGAATACGATGCTCGTGTGCGCAAGGCGCATCTGGCGTTCGACGAACGTGAAAGCCGCTACACCAACGTGGACGATCATCAAAAACGCGATCGGCAACAGCCCGATTCAGGACATTCCGAACGCGCACATGCTGCCGAACAGTCCTTACAACGCTTCAACCATCGCGGTGGCAAAAGGCAATTCGGACATCATTTGGGTGGGCTACAACAACGGCGAAGTGTGGAAGACCACCAACGGAACTGCCGCGACTCCAACCTGGACGAAAATGGATGACAATCCAGGCCCGCTTCCGGATCGGTGGATTTCGCGCATCGTGATTGATCCGAACAATCCCAACGTGGTTTACATTGCGATTATGGGGTGGGAAAGCGACAACATCTGGAAGACCACGGATGGCGGCGCGACGTTCACTCGCATCACGGGCACAGCGCCGCGCGCGATCCCTTCGGCTCCCGTTTCGGCACTCGCGCTCGATCCGCTCCGCCCCGGACACCTGATTGCAGGAACCGATTTGGGAATCTTTTCGAGCTGGGATGACGGACAGACGTGGTCGGTTTCTACGCAGGGGCCCGGCACCGTTTCTATTGAAGAGTTGGTTTGGCGCAACAACACGCAGCTTTTGGCGTTCACATATGGCCGCGGCGCATGGCAGGCAACAGTAACACCGACTGATATGGATGTTGCCGCAAACGGCTTCACGGTGATCCGCGGAACTCTGCTTTCCGGCGGGCTGAGCGAACTTGCGGTTTCCGACGACGCAAGAATGATTATTCATGCTCAGTTTCTGCCGGGAGATTTGGGCGCTCCGGTGGATTTGGAAGTTCGAGGAACGGCGCCGCAGACGATTGCGAACACCATCAGTTTGGTGCTGGAATCGAGTGCAACGCTTGCAGGTGCACAGCAGACGATCTTCGCGTTCAATTACGACACGAATCAGTATGCGGCTGTGGACACACGAACGCTTAGCGCGAACGACCAGACCGCGAATGTCGTGATTTCGTCGAACGTGTCGTCGTTCATTAATCCGACAACGCGGGAAATGAAACTGCGGGTGAAAATCCGGCCCGGTGTGGCGCTGTTCTCAACGAACTGGGACGGCCGATTCGACCTTGTGAAGTGGCGTGTGAGCAACTAACAATCTTGGTTCGGCGCCGCCCAACTGAATGTGAGCGGCGCCGAAAGGAATGTCAGAAACGCATCCCGAACAAAAACGCGGGATGCTCCCCGCCGACCAGATAGATGCCGGCGACGAAGTTTCCGGTCGCATAGGTTGCAAACGGGTTTCTAAGTTTTCCATCGTCTTGAATTCCGATGCTGAAACCGTCGTTGGTGGTGAATTTTAACCCTGCGACTTCGCGCGCGATGTTTTCGTTGGAGCGGAATCCCACGCCCGCAAACAGGTTGATGCTCGATTTTCCGCCGTCGAGAATGAAGTTCTTCTCGAGTGTGGCGGAATAGCCGGGATTGCCGGTACCGATTCCTTGCACTCCGGCGCTCAGGTTAACCGATGGGGATCGGCTTGTCTCGGGCGCGAGCGTATACGCGGCCAGATACCGGATCGCGTTCTGCTTGAGCAAGTGGGCGATGCCAAGCCGCAGTCTATCGTTGGCTCGATACCAGATGAACGTTTCATCTGTCGTGATGCTTCCAGGCGCGTACACGGTGTTGACAAACCATCGGTCGTTTGCCGCCGAACTGGCAGCATAGCCTCCGGCCGCTCACAACGGACAGTGGGCTTGCTGCGCCAGCGCGGCCGCCGGTAAAAAACCGGCGGCCAACGCCAACGCAAGCCTAAGCTTGCGCACGTTCATGGCGCTATCCTTTTTGACAGCAGCCTGATCCGCAGCAGTCAGGACAGCACGGCCCATCTGCGCAGCATGCGCTTTGTGCCGATGGGTTATGGGCTCGCACGGCGCTGCCCACAAAAGGCAGAAGTCCCGCGACGAGCATCGTCAGTGCGATGAATGATGTTTTCATTTGTTCCTCCAAATGTGTCTGTTCGAAATGAAATGTCGAGTTGATTTCAGATCGAAACAGTCGGAGGAGCGCGGGGAGCATGCGATGCGATGCAGAAATTGAAAGCCGCCCGTTCAGGCTGCCGCCGAACGATCGCAAAGCGCGAGAAATGCGCAAGGCGAAGCGTGACCTGCGGCGGCGGCGCAAAAGGAACCCACTGCGAGGTCTGCGCTGATGGAAGTACCGTCTTGATGACAGGCGTATCGCGTTTCGCGATGATCCAAGAGCAGCAGTCAGCAGGCTGGCAGTTGATCGCGGGTGCGCAGTGAGAACCGCTGGAGCAGCACGGTTTGTGCGGCTGAGGCTGGCAGCAGCTTTGGGTGCAAAGGGCGGCGCACGCGGCGGCAGCAACCGAGTTGCCCACAACGGTCAACAAAATCAAGTTCGCCGTAACTGCTCGGTGGTTCATCCGGGCGCCTCTTAAATCTAATTATGCCTCAACAAGGGCCGATTCAGCGGGCAATCACCGAATAAGTTACAAAACGGGATTGCATCGGCGGCTGTTCACCCGCTTCTTTGGCGCGCCGCAGGTCTTCAAACCCCCGTTTGTGGCCCTCCAGGAACTCCGGCGAGCCGACCCAGGCTTCGAAACTCTGCTTGTTTTGCCAGTAACTCACCACCAGATACGGTTCGTTTTCTGCCTCTGCCCGCAAGACCTGCATTCCCAGAAACCCTTGCATCGTCTCGATCATTCTGGCGCGCGAAGCGAACAGCATCTCGAACCTTTCGGCGTAGTGAGGCAGGCAGGTGATGTAGTTGACCGCGACGAAGCCCGCATCAGCCGGGCATTTTCCCCTCTCTTCCATGGAAATCAGCATACCATCAAACTCTAAAGTTTGACGCGCCAAAACTATAATTTAGAAGAGCATGGAGCGGCTGATGGGGATCGAACCCACGTGACCTGCTTGGAAGGCAGGGGCTCTACCATTGAGCTACAGCCGCCCGTTACGGTTCAAAAGCGTACCCAAGTAGACTTTCTCTCGTGAAGTTGGGAAGGGTGGGGCCTTTCGTTGTGCTTGCTTTGGCGGCGCTGGCCCCCACGTGGCGTTTCGTGATCGGCGGAAAGGTGCCGGCGCCGGTAGATCAGGTTCACCAGGCAGCGCCGTGGAACGGACCTCCTGCGGGTTGGGACATTTTGCAGATAGACGGCGCGCTTCAGTTCCTGCCTTGGCGCGATCTGGTGCTCGAAGCGATGCGAAAAGGCGAGGTGCCTCTGTGGAACCCGTACACGTTCGGCGGGACTCCGTTGATGGCGAACTCGCAGTCGGCACCGCTTTATCCTTTGCATTGGCTGTGGTCGCTGACGCCTTTTGGTGCGGAGTCTCTTTTGTCGTTTTCGTGCTGGCTTCACCTGTTGATTGCGGGTGCGGGGATGTACTGCTTGGTCAGGCAGTTTGGCGGTTCAAGTTTCGGCGGTGTGCTTGCTGGATGCACGTTTTTGTTGAGCGCGTTTATGATTGCGTGGGTTCAACTGCCGAGCGTCGGAATGACGGCGGCGTGGATTCCGTGGTGTCTTCTTTATGTTGACCGTGTGATGAGCCGAGCAGTTTGGAAAGATGCGGCGATGCTCGGCGTGTGCGGCTCTTTGATGCTGCTTGCGGGGCATTTGCAGATTGCGGTTTACGGCCTGCTTGCATGCGCGCTTCTTGCGCTGTGGCGGTGCGTGTCTGTCCGAAATCTTCGCGGACTTGGGGTGTGTGTTCTCAGCCTTGTGTTGGCAGTGTGCATCGCTTCACCGCAGCTGGCGGCTTCGATTCAAAACGGAAGGAGCGGGCATCGAGCACAAGCCCCCACGGAAAGGAACTGGACGCTTTATTCTCATCAAGCGATCCCGGTGAACTATCTGAGCGTAATGGTTTCTCCGCAGCAGTTTGGAATGCCGAACGAGCCGACCGATGACGGCGCGACATCGTACTGGCTTGCGAGAGTGGATCATGGCCGGCATTATGCCGAGATGGCGTTTTATGTAGGTCCGGTTGCAATCGCGCTTGCGGTTCTGTCGTTGTGCCGACGCAGGACGCGCGGCGCGGCGATGTTTTTGGGAGTGTTGGCCGTTCTTGCGGTTTTGATCGCGATCGGTTCGTTCGTTGCGAAAGCGATGTACTTTTATGTCCCGGGCTGGGCGTCAACCGGTTCGCCTGGAAGGGCGGCGGTTTTGTTTGCTGTTGCGGTTTCGTGCATGGCGGGATTGGGCATATCGCGCGGCGACGAACGTCCGAACTGGCTGAGCATCGTTGCGCCGTGCGCGGCGGCGGGTGTGTTGGCGGTTTGGGCGTGGTGGTTTTTGGCGGCAAATCCGCTTGGCGTGGAAGGCGATCTTTACGTGCGTGCCAACGCGAAATCGGTTGCGTTCATTTTGGTGTTTCTGATCGGGAGCTTGTTGGCGGCAGCTGCGAACGTGTCGCGAAGATATTCAGGAAGTTTGAATGCGATTGTGTTTGCGCTTGGGATCATCGTGCCTGCGGCGGCGCATTTCGAGATGAATCCGGGCTCGGATCGCGGCGAGTTTAGCAAACCGTTTCCGGGCCGCGAGGCGATCGGCGATGCGACCGTTGCGGTGTTGAACGACGAATGGAGTTTCTTTACGCCTGCTCCTCATCTCATTGCGCCGCCGAACAGCCTGCTGCCATATCGGATTCGAGAAATCACCGGTTATGACTCGATTATTCCGATTCCGTTGAAGAAGCGGTTGGATGATATTAACGGAAAAGACAGCGCGCCGCTGGTGAACGGAAATATGCAGTTTCTGAAGTCGGGTTTTGATCTCCATCGGCTGGCTGCAGTCGGAGTGAAGTATCTGATCGCGAGTCAAGATTTCGGTCTGCCGGTGCGTTATCGGGGGGCTGGCTGGATGCTGCTCGAAGTGCCAAACCCAGCGCCGAACGAGTTGGAGCATCGGTTTTCGGAGATTCGGTATGCGCCGGGCTCTTCGCCGGACATCACCGACCTGAGCCGGATGGGCTGGAAAGACGCGGGGAACGGCGTACTGGAGTACCGGCCTTCCCCTTATGTGGCGGGATTTTTGGCGATGATGCTTGGCATTTTTGGGGCAAGTTTGCTATATTGTTGTGCTGGGAGCAACAGCAATGCCGACGATAGAAACAGCCCCTGAAGTGGTCGAGGCGGATGCCGGATACACAGGCCGATACGCCACGGTGATTTTCAACAACGACACCAACAGTTTCGACGAAGTGGTTCTGGCGATAATGCGCGCAACCGGGTGTTCGCTGCAGGAAGCGTACATGGAAACTTGGGAAGCGGATCATTACGGCAAAGCGAACATTCATTTTGGTACGCAAGTGGCGTGTTGCGCTGTTGCAGCCATCGTATCACAGATCGGAGTGCGCACACTGGTTCAACCCGAATGGGATTGAACCGCAGATGCGATTGAAAACGATGAGTGCACCTGGAACGGTTACGGTCGAACGTCCCGAAATTGCCGACACCGACATAGGAAACGGTGGTTCGGTTGTGGTTGTGTATGACAACGATTACAACACATTCGAAGAAGTGATGGAGATATTGCAGTTGGCGACGGGCTGCAGCGTGGAAGAAGCGTATATGGAAACTTGGGAAGTGCACCATTTGGGCAAGAGCGTGGTGCACCATGGCGATAGGGATGAGTGCAAAAAGGTCGCGTCGGTAATTTCGCGCATCGGAATTCGGGTTACGGTAGACGACGCTTAGGTCAGCAGCGATCCAACTGCTCGCAGATATCGGTCATCAAATCGTTCACATTTTCGAGGCCGATGGACATGCGCACATGCCACTGCGTTGACCGCGGCTCGGCGGTAACCGGAATGGCGAGGCTTTCGTGACCGCCCCAAGAGCATCCGATCTGAAACAGCCGCAGATTCTCGCAAAACTGGAAAACTTTCTCCTTTTGTTGGAATTTGGGGGTGAACGAGAGCAGCCCGCTGGTTCCGGTCATCTGTTTTTTCACGATGGCATATCCGGGGTGGGATTCGAGGCCCGGGTAGTACACGCGCTCGACTTTCGGGTGGGATGCGAGCATCTTCGCCACTTGAAGCGCGCTCGATTGATGCCGTTCCATTCGTAGTGCGAGAGTGCGGAGAGACCGGGTGATGAGCCAGCCGGCGAACGGATCGCACACCGCTCCAAGAATGAGGCCCTCTTTCCAAATGAGATCGCGGATGCGATCTCTTGATCCGCAAACCGCGCCTGCTACGACGTCGCTGTGTCCTCCCAGGTATTTGGTAACGGTGTGCACAACGTAATCAACCCCGAGGGTTGCGGGCTTTTGAAAATAAGGCGTTGCGCAGCTGTTATCGAGTGCGGTTAGAATGCCGCGGGATCTGGCCAAACTGCAGATCGCTTCGATATCTTGGATATCGAAGAAGAACGTGCCGGGAGTTTCCATGTAGATGAGTTTGGTGTTGGGTTGAATCGCGTGCTCGATCTGATCGAGATCGGTACCGTCTACAAACGTGGTCTGAACGCCAAACTGCGGCAGATAGTCTCTCAGCAAGGCGATTGTGGGACCGTAGGCGGCGGTGGTGCAGATGACGTGATCGCCGGCGTGGGCTGCGTTCATCACTGCCGCGCTGATGGCGGCCATTCCGCTTCCGGTAAGCCGGCAAAGTTCGGTGCGTTCCAGGCCGGCGATTTTCTGCTGCGCAACTTCGAGCGTCGGGTTGTTGACGCGGGTGTAGTCCCAGCTCTCCCAGTTTTGAATTCGGCTGTGGAACTGTTCGGCAGATTTGTAGGTGAAGAGGGAGTTCTGAAACAGGGGAGGGACGACGGCGCCCAGGTGCGAATAGTCTTCTCCGGCGTGTTGGCAGATCGTTTCAAACTCCCAGTCGTGGGTTTCATCCTGCGGCATGCGAGTGAGGAATTTACTGCACCGAGGGCCCAAAAGAGCAACCGGCGCGATTCTCGAACGAAGAGAGCCGTTCCCGCTGAGGGGAGATTGCTGCTCTGACTTGGCTCTTGGGGGAGTTCGCCAGATTGTCGTTCGGCCGCGCCGGTCTTTCGGAGATTTCCTGATCCGCCCTTGTAGACGGCTTAGGGGCGCATTCCGTTCATTTTTTCGAGCATCCAATCGCGATTTGTGGCGATCATGCCTTCGTCCCAGTCGTGGCCCCCTTGGTATTCGATGAGCCGTTTCGGGGCTGAAATCGCCTCATAGACGGCCCTGACGGTTTCGGGGCGGCATGCGGGGTCTTTCAGCCCATAACTGACCAGGCTGGGCTTGGCGAGCCGGGCGGCGTGGTTCACGGTGTCGAAGTAGCTCATCGTGTAAGCGGCCCGCTCCATGCCGAGAGGGATTTGGGCGGCGTAGTCGGTGACCTCTTTCAGCGGGTAGCGATAGACCGGCTTGGAAAACACGTACGGCATGCACGAGAGAAAAGGCAGATCGGCGGCGACACACCTGATGACCTTCGAATGCGCGCCGATCCAGATCGCCATGCCCCCGCCTTGGCTTAGGCCGGCGGCTGCGATGCGATCCTCGTCGGCCTCGATCTGGGCCTGTAAAACGCGAGCGGCGATCAGCGCGTTTTGGGTCATGGTTTTGAACACCCAGGTGTTCGGGTCTTCGACTCCTTGGGCAAAGTAGCCTTCTGACGGCGAATAGGGTGTTTTGTAAAAGGCCGAATAGCCGTGAAAATTGAAACTCATGCTGACCATGCCTAACCTGGTGGAGTATTCATCCGGCAGGCTTGATTCGCGCCCATAGGGCGGGAGCCAGAGGAATGCGGGTGCGCGGACGGAGCGCTCGCGGGGGATGGCGATCCAGCCTTGAAGCCTGCCGCCGGACACGTCTCGAAATTCGATCAGTTCGATGCGGAAACCGGGGAGTTCGTGGGCTGTTTGGGTTTTGCGTGCGTAGTCGAGCCTTGACTTTGCCGCTTCGTCGGAAACGCGTTCCCAAAACTGATCGAAATCCTCGGGAAGGTAGGGTTGAAGATTCGGATCGGAGTGCACTTATGCGCCGACGGATCGCTGTACGGGGTCAACGTGAAGGCCCGTGGTGTGGAGCCATGCGGTGGCGCGCTGGACTTCTTCGAGCGGTCCTTCGAGTGTGATTTCAATCCAGCCGAAATCGGGATCCACGTTCGCCCGCCTGATATAAACCTTCACGTTGAAGTCGCGGCTGAGGCGCCAGATCCAGGGCTCGCCGATCTGCTGCTTTTGGGCTGTGAGCGTCAGGTCGATCGAAGTCATCGCCATAGTTGAATTTTACCTTCGGAGCGTATACTGTGAGGGCAGTGAGCGATCAAGAGCCGAAGCGGCCGAAACTGAATCCGATATCGCGGATGGGACTGTACGTTTTTGCGGTATCGGCGATCATTTGGGTTTTGGAGGTGGTTTTGTCTACGGTGAAGTTCATCGTGCCATGGACTGCGCTGGTGGGAGTGATCGCTTTCGCGTACGGATTCTACGATGCGTATAAGAAAAAAGAGTTATCGTAGGAGCTGTTTTGCGATAATCAGCCGCTGAATTTCGCTGGCTCCTTCTCCGATTTCGGTGAGTTTGGCGTCGCGCCAAAGTTTCTCGATCAGATAGTCAAACGTCATTCCCCTTCCGCCGTGAATCTGGAGCATTCGGTTGCACACATCGCGCGCTGTTTCGCTTGCGAACAGTTTTGCGTAAGACGCTTCTTTGACGATCGGCATGTTTTGGTCGAACATCCAGGCGGCGCGATGGGTCAGCAGGCGGGCGGCTTCTACTTGCATCGCGCTGTCGGCGATCATGTTTTGCACAGATTGCATTTGGGCAAGTGGCTTCCCGAACTGTTCGCGTTGTTTGGCATATTCGATACCGAGCTCAAGTGCTTTTTCGGCGATGCCAAGCGCCATTGCCGCAATGCCCACGCGGCCGCGATACAAAAGGCCGGTTACCTGTTCAAAGCTGCCGGGAGTGTGCCAGCCGATGGCGTCATTCATTTTGAAGCGCAACGTGTAGGAAGCGCGCACTCCGATTGTGGGGATTCTTCCCAGGTCTTCGAAACCTGGCTGATCTTTTTCCATGAGGAATGCGCTGAGGTTTTCGGCATCGAGCCTTGCGATGATGATGAAAAGTTTTGCGAATCCGCCGTTGGTAATGAACATCTTTTCGCCGTTCAGGCGATAGAAGCCTGGGCGGTCGGGAATCGGGACTGCGGCAGTTTTTACGCGCCTGGCGTCGGAGCCGGCATCGGGTTCGGTGAGGCCCCATGCGAGCGGGATGTCGCCGCTGAGAACTCCCGGGAGGTATTTGTCCCGCTGCTCTTGGCTGGCGAAATGTTCGAAGTGCGCCACGCAAAGCGCGTTGATGGCGGCAACGTTCATGCTGAGTGCGGGATCGGCTTGGGCGATGATTCGGCACATTTCGGCATAGGTCGCGCACGAGAAGCCTTTGCCTCCAAGGTTTTCGGCCAAAACGCAGTTTGTAATTCCAATGGCGGCAGTTTTTTTCCAGATGTCTTCGGGAAAGGTGGACTGTTCCCAAGCCCGGCTGCACGGCGCTACTTGCTGGTCACAGAATTCGCGGACGTCTTCCAGGAACCGTCGTTCTTGATCGGTGAAATTCAGTTGCATCGAGTTTTTGTAATCAGGCTCTTGACGAAACGCCTTCGAAGTTCGGAAGGTATTGAAGCCATTCGTGCTTCTCTTTGGCTTTCACGTAGTGCGGGAGAGAGATGAACGGCACATAGGACGGCCGTTTTGGCTGCCTTGCCAAAACCATGCGCGCTTGGGCAGGGGTTTTCTCGCCTTTTTTCAGGTTGCATTTTCGGCAGCAGGCCACGACGTTATCCCATGTGTGGCGGCCGCCCCGCCAGCGCGGGATGACATGATCAATGGTCAGATCTTTTCCCGAACCGCAGTATTGGCACACGTAGTTGTCGCGCGCGAGGATCGCGTGCCGCGAAAGCCTGAGTTCCGGCATTGGACGCTTGATGTGATACCTAAGCCGAATGACGGACGGTGCGCGGAATTCGGACATCGAGGTTGTGATCACGTGGCCGTTTTGATGCAGCACCTCGACTTTTCCTTTCAGCATGAGCCCGACGGCGCGGACGAGCGAGCACACATGCAGCGGCTCGTAATTGCTGTTTAGCAGTAATACATCGGTCTGAGCCATGGTTTTTCGGTCTGCGCAAAGCAGGGATAGACGGAGATTGCCAAAACAAGACCGGCCCGACGCTTGACGCGCACGGGCCGTGAAATCATTTTGAGCGCAATCTCGTGCGCCGGCGACATACCGGCATGTAAAACCAGTTGTCGCAACGCCAATGTCCGGCCCCGCAAAGCAGCATTTGAGTCATATTGCCCGATCAATATACCACGAGCCGGCGGTCAGGGAGGGGTTGGGGTGGACTGTTTCTCCCCCGGCCTGTCCGTGATCCAGTGGACGATCAGGCAGAACGCCCCGATGGTGATGCAGGCATCGGCGATGTTGAAAACGTGAATGAT
>JAJPJR010000073.1 GCA_021324165.1 Armatimonadota bacterium | reverse complement strand
CGCGGATCAAGGCATCGGCCGCTCGCTGTTTTCGCTGCAAACTCCGCTGGTGAATTTTAACTTCAGTGACACGGACATTTCGGACAAGTTTTTCAGGATGGGTGATCTGTTGGAAGCCGAGAGAAACTTGTACGGAAATCAGATCGGCTTTCACCGGCGGGAGTGGTCTGCCGCTGGAAAACTGGGCGGATCGGGCACATATGCTTTGAGCGAACTGAATGTAGACAGTCAGGAAGGAGGCGCGGGCAGGCTGGCGGCGCAGTTCAGCGCACCTGGAATCGAACTGAAGGCCGCGAGCAGGGAAGTTTCGGAGGGGTTCACAAGGGCGGGAAGCATCGTAGATCCGGAAGCCGCGGTTTTCGGCGCGCTCGTCGGCTACAATCAGCACGATTTAAATTTCAAGTTTACGAAACTAAAAAACCTTTCGTTCGAAGCGCTTATGTACGGTGCGCAGAACGATTCGGAGAACAAATCGCACAACCGGGCGCGTTTCGCGATCGGTTATGCGCTGGATTCGCGCACAAAGTTGTCGCTGATTTCGGATCGCGATCTGTTCGATGGGCCAGACGGAGCGCTGTATCACAACGAGTTCGCATCGGGCGAACTGTTTCACGATTTTGGCAGATCGGGGAAGTTGACTCTTCGGCATGAGACCGAACGGATCGAGGGTTCGAATGCGACGAAGCCGAGCCGTGAGACGAACTACATGCGATATGAGAATCAGCTCACGAAAACGTTAGGGATTGTGACGGAGCAGTCGCGCACCTCGTTCGAGGACGGCGGATTCGAAAACGCACAGTCGTATCAGGTGAATTTTAAGATTACGCCGCGGCTCACGCTGATTGGGACCGATCTGCTGATTGACCGCGATGGAGCCAAGCCCGATCAGAACGTTTACACTTACGGGTTTTCTTATGATTTCGGCAACAACCTGAAAATCGGCTACAACCATTTTCGTGATTTGGATTCGCTTGGCAACGGCAAGCGGAATCTGCGATGGGATTTTACGAACGGCGAATATTATGGGATGGATTTCGGCGGCTTTTATGACGAGAAGCGGATTGACGATCAGCGCACCACGGCACTGAGCAACTTTCACATCAGCAACAAAAAGCCGTTTGATTTCGGGCCGATGAAAGGCGTGATGATCAAACTGGGGCTCGACTCGCAGTGCGACAATCAGGTGATTCAAAAGGAGAACAAACTCGCCGATTTTGGAGCAAAACTTTTCGGCGCGGAGATCGGCGCGTCGTATTCACATGTGATGCTTGGAGGCGAGCATATCGGAGCGGATCGGATCTTCAGGCTTAACTTGGATCCGAGCGGCAAGCGGCCGCTGCAGGCGAAAGTGTCGTACAAAGTGCGCACGCTGCCCAATGACCAGAACTTTATCATTCGCAATTATGATCTTTCGTACAAGTTCAGCGAAAAACTTTCGATTTCGCACACCGTTTGCACTCTGCCCGACCAGGCGAACAACGGCGTGCCGCTGGGAAGCACCCTTACGCCGACGAGCACGCGCGCGTTGACGATGAATTGGAAGCCTGGGGGCGTTGCCGATTACTCGCTGTCGTTTCAAGAGCTTTTCAATTGGCAGCAGCACACGCTTGCAAGAAAGCTGGAGTGCGGGGCATCGCTTTTTGGCAAAAGCGGGAGCCCGCTGAAACTGAAATATGGCATCGAGAACAACGAGTCGGTGCCCGGCCAGCGTTACACCCGGTCGGTGTATGAGATTTCGTTCGAGCAGAAGCCGGGCGAAAACCAGATGCTGAGCTTTACGGTGGGCACGATCAACTGGGCGCAGCTTTTGCCCGACGGCGCCGTGCCGCGTTCGATCACGTTTCGAATTGACTATCAACTGAAGTTCTGGTAGTCGGTTAGAATTCGTGTTCGAATGAATCATAAGTGGCTTTGGCTGGAACCGGTTGATATTCAGACCGAATTGACGCAGGCTTTGGAGGAGGGCCGCGACGTGTCGGCGCTGGCGGGGGAGTTCGAGCGGGTCGCCGGGCTCGACCTTTCGCTTTCGGAAAACCAGAGTTCGGCTGCGGCACTGCTCGATCGTGTTCAGTTGGCTCCAATTCGCAGCGATTATGAATATGTTGAGCCGATGAGTTTGAATGAGATCGTGACGAACGATGAATTGGGTGCGCAGGCAGTTGAGGATTTTGCAGACAAAATGGCGGGCGCATGGTTCGGGCGGTGCTGCGGATGCCTATTGGGAAAGCCGATTGAAGGATGGAAGCGGGAACGGATTGCGAACTACCTTGAAAAGACGGGCCAATGGCCGCTGACAGATTACATTTCGATGCGAGCGCCAAAACAACTGGCAGAAGAATACGCACTCGATTCGCGTGCTCCTTTTAAAGAAAACATCGCGTGCATGCCCGAAGACGACGATTTGAATTACACGGTGTGCGGTTTGAGGATTTTGGAATCGCACGGCAGGAAGTTTCGGTCGGAAGATGTGGGGAAGTTTTGGCTGAATCATCTGCCGCTGCTCAGGTTGTGCACAGCCGAGCGCGTGGCGTATCACAATCTTGCGGCGGGAATCAGTCCGCCTTATTCGGCGATGTTGAGAAATCCTTATCGTGAATGGATCGGCGCACAAATCCGCGCAGATATGTGGGGGTATGCGAACGCAGGTGCTCCAAAGCGGGCGGCAAGAATGGCGTACCGCGATGCCGTGGTGTCTCATGTCAGGAACGGAGTGTATGGGGAGATGTGGGCGGCGGCGATGGCTGCACAGGCTTTCGTTGAAAGCGATGCTGCCGGCGTGATTCGTGCAGGTTTGGGCTGCATCCCTGCACGTTCGAGGCTGGCAGAACGGATTAGGTTTCAATTGGAACTGTTCGAATCTGGGGGATCGCCCGATGATGCGTTCCAGAAGATTCACGAACGTTGGAACGAGAATTCGGCACACGACTGGTGCCATGTGATTTCGAATGCGGAAGTGGTGGCGGCTTCGCTTTTGCACGGCAAAGGAGATTTTGAGACGACAGTTCGGTTTGCCGTCACTGCGGGGTTCGATACCGACTGCAACGGAGCGACTTGTGGTTCGATCATCGGTGCGATGTTTGGCGTGGATGCGATTCCAAAAACATGGCGGGCGCCATTGAACAATGTTCTGCTGACTGGAGTTTTGGGGATCGAGCGCGAGCAGATCAGTGAACTTGCGGAGCGGGCGGTTAGAATCGCAAAAGAAAATGAGGCCTGACCGAAGTCAAGCCTCATTCCGTAGACGTGCTGCCGCCGATCAGCGGAGCAGTTGAAGCACCGCTTGCGGAGCGTTGTTCGCCTGCGCGAGAATCGCGAGGCCCGCTTGCGAAAGGATCTGCAGCTTGGTGAAGTTGGTCATTTCATCGGCCACGTCCAAGTCGCGGATCGTGCTTTCCGTTGCGACCAAGTTCTCCTGCGCCACGCCCAGGCTGCGAACGTTCGATTCAAGAACGTTGCGCTGGAAGTTGCCGATGTCGCCTCGAAGCGAAGTGACTTGTCGAATCGCTTCGTCAATCACTTTCAAACCGTCGGACACACCCTGCGCGGTTGTAATGTTCACATCGGCAAGGCTCAATCCGGGAACGATTCCCGTTCCGAGCTGGCTCGACATGATGTTCGAGAGCGAAAGGTTGACCGACTGGCCGGCATTCGCGCCGGTTTGGAACGAGGCAGAACCGGCCTCGATGCGACCGACAGCGGCGGCAGCGCCGGTTGCGTTGCCTTGCTCGGTGAGCAGGATGGCGTTGCCATAAGTATCGGTGAGGCGCAGGCCCTCATCGCCGTTTCGGCCGCCTGTGAACGTTGCGGTGGTCGCTCCGTTTGCGGTTGTAACCGTAACGCTGGCGATTGCGTCAACGCCAGCCGCGGTTGCGTTGCCTGCGGCGTTGAGAATGCCCGCGGTGTCGGTGAAGCTGATTTTGTAGTTGCTTCCGTATTTGGCTTGAGTCATCGTAACGTTGGTGCCGTCGAATCCGAACACGACTCCGGTGGTGCCCGATGCGCTGTTGAACCGGTTGAGAAGGCCTTGCAGCGTTTCGGTGCCGTCGGTGTTGAACTGAACGCCGTTCACGACGAACGAACCTGCGCCCAACACTGTGCTGAGACCGTTGGCAGAAAGGTCAACCGAACCCGTGATGCTGGCTCGTGTTGCGGCGGTTGTGATTTGGACAGTCACGTTGCCGCTGGTGTTGACGGAATAACCGCCGAACGTTCCGCCGATGTTGATGGCGGCGAAATCCGCAGCATCGGTAACCGATGACACGATTCCTGCCGAGCCGTCGAGCAGTTTTTTGTTGCCAAACTGGGTTTGACTGGCGATGCGATCAATGGACGCCAGAATCGAAGTGATCTGGTTTTGGTTGGCTTGAATCGCGGTCGAGTCGAGCGCACCCGTGTTGCCCGAAGCAACGGCGAGTTTGCGCATGTCGTTGAGCAGCTTGCTGACTTCGTCGAGCGCGCCTTCCGCCGTTTTTGCATAGTTGATGGCGTCCTGGCTGTTTTGAATCGCCTGCTGCATGCCGGTGATTTGTGCTCGAAAGTTCTCGGAAATGATCAAGCCAGCCGGGTCATCTGCCGCTGTGGTGATGCGCAAGCCGGTTGACAGCCGAGTAATGGATTTCGAATACTCAGTGCTGGTTGCATTGAGGTTTCTCAGCGCGTTGAGCGCGCCAAGGTTCGTGTTTACTCTAAAAGACATTCGTCTCCTCCTTGAATTTTTCCCCGGCTTGCCGGGGCACACCTTTTGTGAGCCTTTTGCACCCTGCCCTTGGCCCAATGCTAAGGCACGATGAACGCAGGCTCGCTCCATGAGCCTGTTCGTTCGATCAGGTGAGTATTTCCACCTGGAAGGCGAATGACTTCCAGAATTTTTGCGAGGTCTTTGCAGCGAGCCCGCACAAATACAGGGATTGCGGCAGGTGGTTCGCAAAATGCGAACATAATGGCGCTATGCGCATATCGAGGCGAAGGTTCTTGAAGAATGCCGCAATCGGGATGGCTGCCTCGCCCCTCACGTCGCTTCTATGGCTCGGATCGCAAAGAGTGGGCTTGCAAAATGTTAAGAACAAACTCAAGGTTCCGAAGTTTGTGAAGGCCGACGGGTATTTGATGGTGCCCGCGCCGAACGTTTCGGATTTGGGCGGCGGAAGGTTTTCGAAGGTTTGGGCTTATACGACGTTTCCGGGGCCGTCGCTGACTGCGCGTTCGGGAGATACGGTTTCGATTCGTTTGGTGAACAAACTTCGCGAAGAAACGATCACGCATTGGCACGGCGTGATGGTTGATACGGCCAACGACGGCGGCCCGCAAGAGGTGATCGAGCGCGGCGAGCATTATGATTATCAATTCCCGATTTTGCAGCGCGCAGCGATGAACTGGTATCACCCCCACCCGCACATGATGACCGGAGAGCAGGTGAACTTGGGCCTGGCCGGAGCGTTCGTCATTCGCGATGACGAGGAAGATGCGCTTTCGCTGCCCAGCGGAAAATATGAGATTCCGCTTTTGCTTAGGGATGCCTCGTTCGATGCGGATGGAAACTTGAAGTATGTGCCCGATGATGGCGGATTCTTCGGTGATGTTCCGCTGGTCAATGGCACGCTTTCGCCAACGATGAAAGTGGACAAGGGGATGTACCGTTTGCGAATTTTGAATTGCGCGAACGCGCGCGTGTTTCGTATCGGACTTTCGAACGGGCAGCAGATGGTTTTGATTGGCAACGATGGAGGACTGTTGACGCAGCCTGTTGGGCAATCACAGATTGTAATTGGCCCTGCCGAAAGACTGGATCTGCTTGTGGATTTTTCTTCTTTGGCGGCGGGGGACACGGTTGTGCTGAAGGATTTCAGCACAGGCTGGGAGCTGTTGGAGTTTTCGGGATCGGGTTTTGCCGGATATTCCTATTCGGTTCCGCCGAATCTTTCGGTGATCGCTCCGCTGGATGGGCCGAGCGATCCGACACGCGTTTTTGAGTTTATGGGGCACAACTTGATCAATGGACAAAGTTTTGACATGGATCGGATAGATTTTTCGGTGCCGTTTGGAGTGGTAGAGCGTTGGCAGTTTTATGCGGTGAGCGCGGGGCCGCATCCGATTCATGTGCATGGCGCGTCGTTCCAGGTGGTTTCGCGGGTTGGGGGTCGGAACCAGGTGTTTCCGTGGGAGCGCGGCTGGAAGGACACCGTTTTGCTGAATTCACAGGAGACGGTGGACGTTTTGGTGCGTTTCGATAATTATCGCGGAAGATATCTTTTGCATTGTCACAATTTGGAGCATGAAGACATGGGCATGATGTCGAATTTCGAAGTTGTTTAGGCGTGAGTGGTCGTCGTTTCGACGCAGTTGCGGACTAGTGCACGCAACCCCGACGCCGTCGCAATCGTACGTTCCAACCGGGTTTTGTTTGCAATAACGAAGCCAGTTGCGGCCAGCTTCGTTCGGATCGCGGGTGAGGAAGCGGCCGGTGGTGGAGTCGTAGTATCGGTGGCCGAGCAGCATCAAGCCGGGATCGGGTTCGGATTGGTAGCCATACACCCCGCCATATTTTGATTGCCCTGTCCACATTCCAGTTGTCGAAACTTCTTTGCCGAATGCGTCGTACTGATTGCTCGCCGCGATGGTTTGAGATGCATTCATCTGCTGCGTTGTGTTCTTGATGTCCGAGCTCCGGTGTTTCGTGCATCCGTTGCTACGTTTGGAAATACAGCATGTGGCTGGGCGGCGGGGAAGTAAGGCGCCCGTCACTGCCGCTCCGTTGCGCACACGGGTTCCGCGTAAACCACAGTTAACTGTCATCATCCGCCTCCAAGTCTTGCGCAACCTGAAATGCTATCCCATAGAATTGGTTATTTGCATCGTTTGTGACGTGAATCGAGCCGCGTTCAAATCACTCACCACCGGTGCAGTTATGCCCGTCCCGTTCCGCATGTACGAAAACGATCCATCCGAGTCAGTCTTCGCAACGCGCGTTCCAAACCCGTTGTAGCCCATCGTGTTCGTCGTCATCTCCTGTTGCCCGTAATTAGCCTGCTAACGCCCAGCTATGTCGGTGTACGGCCGAACACCAGTGTCGTTCGGTGGAAGGCTCATCTCTTCATGCGGCACGAATCCATCCTCGACGGTAAACGCCCATGCAGTATCGTTCACCTTATCATAAAACGCCCAAAGCTCTTCGTTGCGGTTTGAATCTGAAAATGTACACAACCTGTAACCATGTTCAAAAGATATCCATAGGTCGTAGCGATTCCGCAGCTGCACCTGCTTCACAACCAGCATGCCGTTTTCCATAAACTCGATGAAGCGAAGCATTCGTTCGCGGATTCCGCTCCTGATTTCCGGTCGCTGAAGATACGTCGAAGCGCTTGACGAATCAGCGCTTCCATAAACGAGTACAAGACGCGAGGTGATTCGCCAGGGGCAGTAGATGAAGAATGAATAGTCGTGCTTATTTAGACTGTCCTCGTATTCGGTGAAGACCTTGACGAAACGAAAGCGGCCCTCCGAGCTCGCCCAAATCATTCTACTCCCTACCAGTTGGCCAACAACCTTCGCGAAGTCAGTCGTATCATATCTTGGGACATTCATTTGCTCAACCTGTCGCGACAATTATGCCACCAGCGCCGCCAACGACCTCTGGTGCCGCCAATCCTCCTGAGAAGAGTATCGCTGCACCACCGACAATGACAATCGCTCCACCCAGGAGCCAAGGATACCAATCAGGATCATCTTGTTCATTTTTTGACTTCGGAGTGAACGAGCCTGGGTCGATGTTGTATCCTTGGAGACCGTCCTCGGAAATTCTACGCACGAAAGGAGTTCTCCTGCCTCCGCGACGATTCTTCCACCGTTCTTCAGATTTTTCATCTGCCTTCCTAATCGCTTCATCGATGTCATCTGGGCTCACCTCCTCGTCAGGCTTCCGATTGTCGCCACCTGGCAACTTCCAACGCTCTAAAAACCGTTGAATCCGTTCTCGAAACGCGCCATCTCTTCGATACCTCTCTAACAATCTTTTCCCCTCATCACCGTCCGACCATTTGTGAAGTTGGCGCACAATTCTCGGATCCTCTCCTCGCGCTTGGCCAATGGCTACCGGAGCCGAGGACGGGTTACCTGGTGTGGTTCCAATTCTCCTGATACGCACCAGGGAAGTGCCGGTCGTTGTATCAAGAACCTTGCCACCATAACTGACGAGGCCGGAGTCGGTTAAAGTTTCCAAGCCCGCCCTGCCTCCGGCGCCAAACGGCCCGTTCCACGACCCGGTCGAGCCTGTTATGTTCCCAAACGCATCGAATTGAAGAGTTCCCGTCCGTGGGGAATTAGCACAGCTTACATGTTACCGCATGAACTTAATCCTTTGAATGATTTGAGTCGTAATGGGTCCGTATTCCGCAACATTGTTGGTTGGAACCGCGCTCGTGACTTCATAGAACTTGCCGTTGTGTTTGCATACAAGCATGTAAAGAGTCTGAGAAGCCTCCCCCCTCTCGGTTCTGGCTGTCAGGCTTACTGCCCTTTCGGAATCAATGGTAGCGTTTGGGTCGTAATCAACCTTAATGTCCGACAGTTGGGCCCCAAAGCGTTCCTTCACGATTTCAATGTATTGTTCCAGAGTACGAACTCGCGCATGACGAAATGAAACAACTGTGACGCGAACTCGAAGTGACCAATCTGTCGAACTCATGGGGTCCGAGACGTTCGCAATTTGGATCAGTTCACCCTTGTTCGTCTCGTCGGCGTCGGGCGCGGTCTTTAGCGAATACGTCCATGAACTTGGGTATGAAAACACGAATCCCATTTCAACGACACTCGTATGCACCCACAGATCTACAGATTGTACTTTGGTCGCAGGTGAATGGCGTATTTGCATTGCCGGGCGCTGACAGCCTGTTGCCGCAGCCAGGATAGCAAGAACCGCTGAGAGTTGGCAGAGGATTCGTGCACACTTCATAGGGACAGTTTCACTCATTTTCTTTTATAAAGAACGACAGAATCGCGTCCCATATGTTCTTGTTCGTCGGAACCAGCAATGGCGATTCCAGGTCCTCACCCTGATCCATGCCCGCAACGCTGGGTTCCATCTTGCTCCACGCGTAGTTTGCAAAATCTTTTCCGTAACCAGCCAGCTCTTTGAAATTGAAATTGAACCCAGCTCGAGCACCCTCATAAAGGCCCCACCGATTCGAACCCCAGCTGCATCCGATGCTATCGAAATCTGGGGCAGCTTTAATTCCGCCAAAAGGAGTGGACGCACCGAAGTATCCTTCCATTGAGAATTCCGTTGGCTTTGCGTGTTCATAAGTGGATACACCCAGGCTGGCGCCCAAACCTGCCTCTCCTCCAGCCTCGGCATAGCCGCCGCATCCAAATCCGAAGTTGCCATCATCTGGGTCTATCCAGACTTGAACACCGATGCCGCCACCAATGCCGACTGCCGCGCCGACATCAACTCCGATTTCGAGAACTCGAAGACCAGAAGGATCCACAAAGTGAGTTGCGCGATTGCCCACATACGTATACCAATTTCGTCCAGACTTTTTGTGATCCCTGACCAAAAACCTCCCTAACAACGGATCGTACACCCTGTGTCCCAAAAGTTGCAATCCGGTGTCCGCGTCGCTCCGATAGCCGAACATTCCGCCGTGACCGAGGTCACCACTCCAGCTCCCGATTGAAGAAGCAACAGTGCCAAACGCGTCAAATCGCTTCGAAGCGACGACCGTGCCAGAGGCTGATAATTGACACACCTGACTAACTCTGTCACAACTGTAATCCCTAGTCGTTCCGTTTCTTTTTTCGGAAACACCCGGAGTGCAGTTCGCAAAACCATCACTCAAAACCGGAGCGGTCACACCCGTTCCGTTTCGCATGAACGAAAACGTCCCGCCCGAGTCAGTCTTCGAAACCCGCGTTCCAAACCCGTTGTATCCCAGCGTGTTCGTCGTCATCCCCGACCTCGTGATTTGAGTAATTCTATCCTCATAGTCATACGAAAAGTTGGTCGTCACCCCGCCGTCGGTGATCGCAGTCGTGCGGCCGGCCGCGTCATAGGTGAAAGTTTTCACTTGCGAAAGCCCCTGCCAAATCCCCGTCAACTTGTCGCCCGCATCGGTTACATACGTCTGCACCACGCCGTTGAGCGTTTTGGATGCGCGGTTGCCGTTCGCATCATAAGTATAGGAAGCCGAATAACCGGTGCGGAATTCGCTGATCAGCTGGTCAACATCATCATAACCGAACGTCGTGCAAACCCCGTCATCGGTTCGCGTAAGCACATTCGAAACCGAATCTAAAGATGTTTTTATCGCGATCTATGCTGACTGGTCTTAATCCGTTTGGCGAAACCGTTTACTTTCTCCTCATAGAATTTGCGTTCTTGCGGATTGCGTTCAGCCGCCGCTATCTTTTGCATGCTGCCAAGCAGCGATGGGTCATCGAACGAGCGGAGCACGTCAATGCACTCCCAACGGGCGTCGTCAACCTCAATTCCGGTTTTAATTAGCCATGCTTTCACTTCGGGATACGGCTTGTTGCGAAGCGCATTGGCTACGTCAATTGTGAAGTGATTGTTTTGCAAAACATTTTCCGCTGCTGCTAGTAAGTCATCGGCTATGTCTTTGTTGTCGTGATGCTCAAGTGCGTGGGCAATCGCCCATCTGACACCAGATTGCGGCTCAGTCACCAGCAGGTGAATTAACTTCGAACGCAACCTTTTATCGGCAAGAGCATCGAGAGCGTAAACAGAGATAACTCGATAGCGCGGGTGTTGATTCGGATTGAACAGATCTTCAAGGCATCTTGCCATGAGTCGAGACCGCTGCTCATTAGTAAGTCCGGCCAGCAAGTATTGGACATTCTTCATTTCATTGAAATCATAGTAGGCTTCAATGTCTTCTCGAATCTCGATTGTCCAGTCGGCTGTCGGATCTTTGACCGTTTTTGAGCAGCCGTTGCACCCCATAACCAGTGCAACTGTCGCCATGCAAAGTGCGTAAGTTAATTGTTTTCGCGTACCCACGGCAATCCTCCAGCCCAATGCTCATTTTCGCCAAGGACGTCTACAAGCGATTTCGGCTTCGACGGATGGGCAATGTGATCGAAGTTGATACCGTCATTGGGAAAGTATTGTCGCAACAAATCGATGACCCAATCGGTACAGTTGTATTTTTCAAGATCGTACGAATGCGGAGATTTGCCCTGTCTGCTGTCTTTAGCAGCTCCCAGCAGTTGATTTCGCATTTTGTCAGCAGTCGGCTTATCCACAACTCTGTATTCGGCACGGCAGTGTTCAAGTTGCGAGTCAGTTGGGCGATCTCCCATTCGCACAAATCCTCGCCCTCGCGACCCAATGCCGGATGACGAACTGGATGACGAACTTCGACTACTCGACGAACCGCCTTCATCGGGATCGCTCGGATAAAAGCCATACCACGAGTCAGGTGTACGGCTTGGATCACGTCCGATCCCGATCGACACGTGAGTTCCGGTTCCGATGCCGTTGCGAGGTGCAACGATAACAACGTAATCGCTGCCGCGGTAATCGCACCTCCCAACCGGGTTTTGCCCGCAATAACGAAGCCAGTTGCGGCCAGCTTCGTTCGGATCGCGGGTGAGGAATCGGCCGCACACCAAGCGATAGGTCATGACCACAATCCGCTCTTCGTAAAAGCCGTGACTGAGCGTGTCAGTGATACCGACTAATCTTCGTTCCGTTGCCAGAAATACCATAATGCCCAAGCGATGAGCCAAAAGAATGCGGCTACCCCCAAGTGGAGAAGGCCCTCCTTAACTGCCGCCGCTTGTGTTGCCGCGTGCCCAGGAACGAACAAATCACCCTGATCTACCTCGGCTGTGCGCCTCAAAACGATCCCCTGAAAAGCCTTGATCGTCGGATCTATGCTCGCAATCAAGCACAGCCACTTCAGAACGCCAGCCACGCTCATGTTAGTGCTATTTTCCGGTATCAATTGCTTCTCCTTGCCACTTTTTGGCTCGTAGTGTGCGAACCGCCTGCGAAACTGCTGGGTCGCTCGACTTGCCGAGATTTCGCACCACGAGTCGGATCAGGCCCTTCGAGGTGGGCAGAATTTGTGAAATCAACTCGGCCTGTTGACGACTGGGCAATCGTTGGAGAGCCTTCGCGGTTTCGATATCCGAAACTGGTGAATTCATCCATTCCAAATCTCGCAGTGCGCGGACACGCAGGGCGAGATCGCGCGATCCCAGAAGTTTCGCAATCGGCTTAGCGTGCTCTAAGGAACGAATCTCGGCTAGTGCATCCGCCGCCGCGCCGGCGATTTGCGCATCAGAGTTGACCAGAAGTTCAGCCAATGAGGAGGCCGCCTTCTTTCGCAATAAACGCGCCAACGAGTAGGTAGCTGCGATTACATCTGTGCGCTGCCGGCTCTTTAACAAACGGAAAAGCGCCGGTGAAAGACGGTCCGGATCTCCTCGTGAGGCACATCCCGCTGCCGCCCATCGGATCTTAGGTTCCGGATCCGACATTAGTGTCGCCAAGGAACTGTCTCTGGTTTGAAAGTGAGAGTCCCTAATTACAAAAAGTGCGTTGAATCGCAGCCTACGCTGACTCTGTTGACTCAAGGCGATTGCTGTGATCTTAGATTCTGCCCCTTGCATGGATAGCAGGGCAAGTTCGCAAACGTTCGAGATGTTATAGTCTTCATCTGACATCCCTTGGAGAATTGGTTCGACAGCCTCAGGCCCCAGATCGGCAAGCGCGGTTACCGTTGTCTCCAATGTTTGTTGGTCAACATCAGGCTCGCGAGCCCGGTCGAGAACCGCCGCGACAGCCGCGGCCGGGTTGCGACTGCAACCGATTAGCAGAATGACCGAAAACAACGTCCACGCCAAACCGAAAGCGCTCTTCGCAAGAATCAGTCGTATGAATCTCATACTAACGGCTCCGCAAAAAGCCGCAATTGAGCTGGGTCGGATCCCCTCGCACGATAGAATGCACTTCGCACCTCATTGAGCCGATCGTCTGATGGGCCTAACTCGCCCATGGGCCACCATTGGGGAAGCCCGTACTGGCGAGGATCGGTGGCCTCCGGGTCGCCCTGAGTATAGACGTCGCAGACCGCATCATACGCCTTGCGCCACTTAACCAACTGGGCGACACCGATGCTTGCCTGCGCCGCTCCAACCACCGCTCCAAGGAGGGGTATACGGCTCAGGCTAAAGACTCCCCTTATCACGGCATGCTTTGCGGCAAAGTAATAGCCGCTCCACCACTTCGGGTCATCAGGCAGCGGATCGACCGGTGACGGCGAAGGACGATCAACTTGATATCCGGTCGGATCGACTCGGCTGGTTGGAGAACCTCCGCAATAGATATACCAATTGCGATCGTTCTTGCTCGGATCGCGAGTGAGGAATCCGCCGGTGGTGGAATCGTAATAGCGATGGCCGAGGAGGTGGAGGCTGGTGTCGGGGTCGGATTGGTAGCCGTATGGGCCGCCATAAGAAAACGGGCCGTTCCAAGTTCCCGTTGAGGAAGTTAGGTTGCCAAATGCATCGTACTGTTTGTTTGCCGCTATCGTTTGCGATGCATCCATCTGCTGTGTTGTGTTCGTGATGTCCGCGCTCAGGTGTTTCGTTGCTCCATTGCGCCGATCTGAAATGCCCGGAGTGTAGTTTGCAAAACCATCACTCAAAACCGGAGCGGTCACACCCGTTCCGTTTCGCATGAACGAAAACGATCCACCCGAGTCGGTCTTCGAAACCCGCGTTCCAAACCCGTTGTAGCCCATCGTGTTCGTGGTCATCCCCGACCTCGTGATTTGAGTAATTCTATCCTCATAATCATACGAAAAGTTGGTCGTCACCCCACCTTCCGTTATCGAGGTCGTGCGACAGCACCCGTTTCAGATTTCAGGGTGGTAAACCTTTAACTCCCCGGCGTCAAGGATGGCTTCATTACTCAACCATGACCAGCCGTCAAGAAAACTCGCGGACGGTCGGTAATCCTTGTAAGTCCACTTCGGTACTATTTGGAGATTCTCACGATTGAGTATCTTCAAAAGTCGTTGTTCGATCTTCGGATCTAAGCCCCGCAAGAAAATATAGCAATCGTAATCCTCATAAAACCTTGTGATAATCGCAACAGCCTTCGAAGGCTTTCCATCGCGGAAGGAAATCATCTCATTGATCACCTGTTCGAAGGGCAGCTCGCCAGCGGTCTGCTCACGCGCCATAGCAGTAACAAGAATCAGTTTGCCAACCATCGGAGGAAAGTCATACCTCCACGTGCAGTCTGTTACGAACTTTTCTCGTGTCGCTAAACCGATAGGCAGGAATCCGCGACTCGAATCCACGGGGAAACTCGCCAGCATTTCGGCCGGGACGCGGCCTTCATCGTCTTGGACATAACTAACTGCAAGCGCACTATTAGCATGCCAATACCATTGAAACTCGCCCGTTAGTGCATAACCGACAAATGCATGCAGTCTTTCGTTTCGGTCAAAGAGTTCTGCTTTAAGTTCCCAAGGCTGACCATCACGAATGATCAACACAGGTGTGCTGATCATTCGAGCGTTCCATGCAGCTGCCAGTCGTTTGAAAATATTCATATCAGCTTAGCAAACCAGATTGGATCGTAACTGTGAACATTCTCTTCATCAATGTCAGGATCCATCAACGCTCCAATTGCATGACCAATTTTACCGAACACATATCCGCCGATCATCGCCCCTCCGATCGTCCCCAGCGGCCCAAGCAGGCTGCCAAGGGCCGCTCCCAACAACGCGCCGCCCATGCCGAACGCTGCTTCGAGCGAACGCGCGCACCTTGCATCGGGCGGAGCACCGTAAACCGAATACAAGTCCATCGCGACACCGACGACAAACGCGCCATGCATAACACGATTGTAAGTGGACATTTTTCCCAAACCGTCCATGCATTCTGGCAGAGCTGTATG
>JAJPJR010000044.1 GCA_021324165.1 Armatimonadota bacterium | reverse complement strand
CAGCGTGGAGTTCTGCTTTCCATCCTTCCCCCTGATTTAGGGGGAAGGTGGCGCGAAGCGCCGGATGGGGGTCGGTTTGCTCGCTTACCCCCATCACCGTTCGCTTCCCTCACGGGGCTTCCCCCTGATTCCAGGGGGCAGCATGAAATGTGACCAGCGTGGGACACTGCTTCCATCCTTCCCCCTGCGCGGCAGCGGCAGGTGCGGGCATGTTCTCGGTTTCCGAAGTATGCTTCCCCGATGACAACACAAGAGGCGGTTCTCGATTCGTGGGATCGCGCGTGCAAGGCGCTCGACAATCTGATCGGCAGGCTGACCCCAGAATTCTTGGAATTGAAGCCGTCAGCTGACGGCTGGACGATCGCGTTTCATTTGGCGCATTTGCATTCCACCCGGCGTTTTTGGCACATGAAAGCCGCAGAGCTCGATGCGCCTGTGGGGCGAAGCCTTTATGACGTTTCGCACGAGGAGCCGATCCCATCAAGCGACCTGAACGAAATTCGGGAACGGCTGAACGAGAGCGCGGCGCTGGTTAGAAATTGGGTTTGCGAGAAACTTGATGAAGGCGCGCAACAGGTTGGACATTACGATCACCCGGCGCTGTTTTTGCAGCACATGATATGGCATGAAGGCTGGCATTTCGCGCTGATCATGCTGGCGCTGCGAATCGGCGGGCACGAGCCGCCAGAAGAGTGGGAAGAGATGAACGTGTGGGATCTTTGGCGGCTGCCAGGCTGAGCCCGATCCGCTATTTTTTTGGGTGCGAAGTGCGGTCGGTTGGGCCGCCGGGTTTGTACGATTGGATGTCTTTTTGGTCGCTCTTGTGCGGCTGTTTCTTGGATGAAGCCTTTCGTTCCGCGATGTCTTCGCGCATGCGTTCATTCTTTTTGTCTTTTCGCATGCCGTGTTTTTTTCGTTCGTGAGCCATAGGGTTATCCCTCCGTTAATTCGGATTAACGCTTTTATGCTTTTAGAAGTTTTACCCCACATTTGTGCGCAAACCGGGTAGTGTGAAGGCGCTGAAAACCGGCAGTCAAAGCCGGGCCGAAAAAGGAGAACAAGATGTCAGTCAATCACATTCCAGATGGGTATCACACTGTTACGCCGTACTTAGCGATCAACGGCGCGGCGAAGGCGCTCGAGTTCTACAAGAACGCATTCGGCGCAACCGAACTTTTCCGGCTGGAGGATGAAAGCGGAAAGATCGGTCACGCGGAGATTCAGATCGGGGATTCCAGGATCATGCTCGCCGATGAAAGCCCGGAGATCGGATTTCTCGCGCCAGGCGCCGATGGGCGTTCGATCGGTTTGATCATGCTGTATGTTCCGGATGTGGATGCGATGTTCGAGCGGGCGCTTTCGCAGGGAGCCCGGCAAACCCGCGAAGTGAAAGATCAGTTTTATGGCGACAGGTCGGGAACGCTCGTTGATCCGTTTGGACACAAGTGGACGATCGCCACGCACATCGAAGATGTTTCTCCGGACGAAATGGATCGGCGGATTAAGGAAGCGATGGGCGCGAACGCCTGACCGCAGATCACGACGCAACCGGAAGCACGCGAACGCGGCGGTCAGGCTCCTGGCCGACCGCTTCGCTTCGCAGACGAAATGATTCCACGATTCCGTGCTGAAGTCTTCGGATGTTGTGGGATCGCGGCGTGAGTTCGAAAGGTTTGCCCTGCGACTTGACGATTTCGATCGCTTCGAGCACCTCATTGCGCGCTTCCTCTTCTTCTTCGACGCCGGATGCGGCCTTGCCGTGGATGATGTCTTCGAGCGCTTGAAGAATCTGCACGAGCGTGTTGCTTTTCACGATGAACGTGGGCACGTTTCTTCCGGCCCGCTCGCGGAGTTTGTGCGGCTTTTGAATGAGTGAACTTCGCATCGCGATCACGGCATCGGCATCCGAAAGGTCGTTAGAAATGACCGCAGGCGCACGTTTTTCTCGAATGGCGCGCTCGAGGCGTGTGCGGGCGATGCCATAAGGGAAGATGCGAAGAATTTTGGGCAGTGGCGAAGCGGCAATTTGATCGAAGCCGTTGCCGTCGTCGGAACGCAATTCGGTTTCCGGAAGCCGCGGCTGCGTTAGGACTTCGTAATCGCCTTTTGCGGTTCGAACGCGGATTTCGGGCTGCGGAACGAGACCGCGAAGAATCGTGTCAACCGTTTTTTGAACGTCGTGATGAATCGCAACCCGTTCGTAATCAATGAGTTCGATCAAAACATCGAAGGTGGGCGGGGCTTTGCGTTCAAGAACGGTTTTTTGCGTGCCTCTACGTTTGGCTTCTTCATCGGAAAGCGTTACGGCCTGAATTCCGCCTACCAGGTCGCAAAGCGTGGGGTTCATCATCAGGTTTTCCAACGTTCGGCCATGCGCCGTGCCGATCAGCTGCACGCCTCTTTCGTTGATGGTTCGTGCGGCATAGGCTTCGGCTTCGGTTCCGATTTCATCAATGATGATCACTTCGGGCATATGGTTTTCGACGGCTTCGATCATCACTTGATGCTGGCGCAGAGGATCGCTCACGGGCATGCGCCGCGCGCAGCCGATGCTGGGGTGAGGAACATCGCCGTCGCCGGCGATTTCGTTGCTGGTATCAACGATCACCACGCGTTTGTGCAGATCGTCGGCCAAGGTGCGGGCCATTTCTCGAAGTTTGGTCGTTTTTCCAACTCCGGGTTTTCCTAAAAGAAGAATGGATTTGTTGCTTGCAACCAGATCTTGTATCACGTCAATCGTTCCGTGAATTGCGCGGCCCACGCGGCAGGTTAGGCCGATCACTTTTCCTTGACGGTTGCGGATGGCGCTGATGCGGTGAAGCGTGCGCTCGATGCCCGCGCGGTTGTCGCCGCCGAATTCGCTTACGCGGCTGCTTACGTAGCGCAGATCGTCGTCGGTTACGAGCTGAGTATCCAAGCGTTCATAACGATCAATGAATCTGAGCTCGGCGGGCCGGCCGTAATCAAGAACGACTTCGATGAGGCGCTCTTTGTCGGCTGCGGCGTCAATGCGAGCCCGCACGGTGGGCGGCAGTGTGGAAAGCAGAAGCTCTAACTCTTGATAGAATCCGTTGTCCATTTCTGTTATGCGCTTTTGAGGGGAGGGCAATAGGATAGCACCGTTACGATATTAAACGGCAGGGCGTATCTGCTGGTTTCATGGCCCGGCGCACCTAAGTTTGCATTTCGGGCATCTGCACGATCGTGGTTTTCACCTGGCCTTTCTGCCAGTACTTCACGGTGACTTTGTCGCCGATCTCTGATTTCAACAGGAACTTCATATAGTCGTTCAGATCGCGCATCGGCTGACCGTTAAGTTGCAGGATCACATCGAACTGGCCGAGCCCTGCCTTTGCCAAAGGCGAACCTTCGGAAAGAACGTTGATGATGATTCCTTCAGTAGGAGGATTGGGTCCGACATACTTTTCGAATCGCGGATCTTGCAGCCAGAACGAAGGCAGCGGCTGCTGGAGGCCGAGGTCGGGATGGCGCGGCCTGCCATATTTTTGGATATCGCGCACGAAGCGCTGCACTTGCTGTGCGGGAATCGCAAACCCGATGCCGATGTTTCCGCGGTTGATGGTTGCGATCTGCGTGTTGATTCCTACAACCTGCCCGTGCACATTTGCAAGCGCGCCGCCGCTGTTGCCTGCATTGATCGCGGCGTCGGTTTGAATCGCTCCAACGAGCGGCGCCCGGCGCTCATCGCCTTCCAAATCGCGATGCAGGGCGCTCACCACTCCCACACTAAGCGTGCCTTCGTATCCCAGCGGGTTTCCGACCGCCAGAACCCACTCTCCGATTTTTAGATCGGCATCGTTTGCGAGTTCGGCAAACGGCAGGTGTTTGGCATTCACTTTGAGCAGAGCGAGATCAGATATCGGGTCTTTGCCCACGATTTCTGCTTCCATCGCGCGGCCGTCGCTCAGCCGGACGGTAATCGCGACGCCATCTTCGATCACATGGTGATTGGTGACGATGTATCCATCGGGGGTGATGATCACGCCCGACCCTTCGCCCACAGTTTCGAGCCTGCGATCCATGCTCCACGGATCCTGAGATTTGCGAAACACGGCGACCACCGCGGGCATCAGTTTGGATGCTGCGATTTCGAATCCGCCCGAGTTAGTGACCGTTGAAGCGGGAAGCGGGCGGGTGGCGAACGCTTCGAGCGCTGCAGAGCGGTTGGAACGGCTCAGAAGAAAATCATGCACTTCGAGCGCGGCATACACACCCAAGAAGCAGATCACGAACATAAGCAGATAACTTCGATATCGCTTCATTGCGCGATCCTTTCCAAAGCGGATGCGAGTTCGATTGCGGCGCGCGCGGCCTCCTCGCCCTTATTTCCCAGTTTCATTCCGGCTCTTTCCATCGCTTCTTGTTGGGTTGCGCAAGTCAGCACTCCCCAGGTTATTGGTACGCCGGTTTTCAGCGCGATGTCGCACACGGCGGCCGCCACTTGATTAGAAAGTTGGGACGCGTGAATGGTGGCTCCCTGCAAAATGCAGCCGACGGCGATGATGGCGGCGGGGCGGGATTCGGCGGCTTTTTTCGCCGCCAAAGGGATTTCCCACGAACCGGGCACCCAGATTTCGGTGACTTCGTTTACGCCGTGCATTCTCAATGCGCGGTTCGCGCCTTCGACCAGCGCGTTCGTGATCATTTCATTGAAGCGCGATGCAACGATCACGAACCGCCTGCCCGCGCCGGACATCGAGCCTTCAATTCTTGTCATTCGATCCGTCGGCCGGGAGCCAGTGCCCCATCTTTTCGCGTTTTGCGTCGAGATATTTTTCGTTGTGCGCATGACGCTGCGTGAGCAGGGGCACGTGTTCGACGATTTCGAGACCATGCCCTGCGATGCCCGCGACTTTTGACGGGTTGTTGGTCATCAGGCGAATTTTTTTGATTCCCAAATCTGCGAGCACTTGAGCGCCGAGGCCGTAATCACGGAGGTCGGGTTTGAAGCCCAAAGCCTGATTGGCTTCTACAGTGTCCATTCCACGATCTTGAAGTTCATATGCTTTGAGTTTGTTGATGATTCCGATGCCTCGGCCTTCGTGAGCGATATACAGCAGACAGCCGCGGCCTTCCGCTGCGATGCGTTCCATTGCTTGATGAAGCTGATCGCCGCAATCGCACCGCAAAGAATCGAGCACGTCGCCTGTAAGGCATCCAGAATGCACACGCACCAGGATCGGAGTCGGATCGGAAAGATCGCCCATGGTGAGTGCGATGTAAGGAACAGGATCAATCGGCGACTGGTAGGCATACACATTGAAAGTGCCGAATTTCGTTGGCAGGGGCAGCGGCCCTGCTTGGCGTTCGATCAGTTTTTCTTTGCGCCTGCGATAGGCGATGATGTCGGCGATCGTGATGATTTTCAGATCGAATTCCTCGGCGATCTGACGAAGTTTGGGCAATCGCGCCATCGTTCCGTCCTCATCGAGGATTTCGCACAGAACGCCGACGGGCTGAAATCCGGCAAGGACGCAAAGGTCTACTGTGGCTTCGGTGTGCCCGGCTCTTTTCAGCACGCCGCCTGGTTCGGCGCGGAGCGGGATCACGTGTCCCGGCCTTACGAGATCGCTCGGTTTTGCGTTGGGATCGCAGAACAGTTGAACGGTTTTTGCTCTGTCGAACGCCGAAACGCCGGTAGTTGTGCCGTATCGGGCGTCAACGGTTTCACCCATCGCCGTTCCGAGGCGCGAGGTGTTGGACTTGGTCATGAGGGGAATGCCGAGCTCTTCGAGGCGCTGGGCGGTTGTGGGCACACAAGGGATTCCCCGGCCGTGGATGAGCATGAAGTTCATCGTCTCGGGGGTGATGCGTTCGGCGGCGACGACGAAATCGCCCTCGTTTTCGCGGTCGGGATCGTCAACGACGATCAGAACTTTGCCGGCACGAATCTGTTCGATGGCTTCTTCTACGGCGGCGAACGGGCTGGTCATGAGATGCCAGAAAAAAACTGGCTGGAGAAATTATACCGGCGGTGCGGATTTGGCACGGGGTTTGCGATTGAATACATCGGTTCTCCCGACCGAGGACGGCGCCCTCGAAGTTCAGCGCCGCTTCTCGATCCTACGTGGATCGAAGAAAGGAGAGTGGGCCCCGAACAATCGGGGCCCATTTTTTTGGAAAAGGTTCAGCCCATGCCGTTGGCGGCCATCGGTTTGCCGTCCATCATCATTTTTGAGGGCTTGGTTTCGACGAGTTTGCTGATTTTCCAGGTTTTGCCGGATTTCACCCACGTTTGTGTTTCCCAAAAGTCCATGGTGATCACGTGATCCTTTTTGTCTTTCGGATTCATGTTTTTTGGGTGAATGATGGCGTGTCCCTGCGTTGCGACTGTTCCGGTGTTGCCGTTGAGTTTTACGCTGAGAACTTTGATGGAGCAAGTCATCGTTTTGGTTTGAGCGAACTGGTGTTTCATCTCGTCCATCGCTTGCCTCCGATTGATGGTCTGCCCGCGTTCGACGATGGTGAAATCGGGTGTGGAAATCGAGTCGAAGAACTTCGTATCTTTGTTATCGAACGCTTTGGCGATTTTCATGTTCATCGCCGTTACGAAGCTTTTGAATTCGGATAACTGGTCGAGTGCGGCGAAGGCGAAGCAAAACAGCGCGCCGCCAGCCAGAAATGGCAAAGTCCGTTTCATTGGGTTTGAACCTCCGTGCGCTTGTTGCGCGCCTGAGTTTGGCACGCGGCGGATGCCCGCGTCAAGCCGGGTTCGTGCCAAAATCGAAACGGATGGGATTTGTGGTGAGCGTTGGGATGGAAGTTCACGCCGAACTTCTTACCAAAACGAAGATGTTTTGCGGCTGCCCAAATGCGTTTGGCGGCGAGGTGAACACGCGGGTGTGTCCGGTTTGTTTGGGGCTGCCTGGTTCGCTTCCTGTGATCAATCGGGCGGCTGTTCGTCACGTTTTGGCAACGGCGCTCGCGTTGAATTGCAGCATCGCGCGACGGAGTCTTTTTCACAGGAAGAACTATTTTTATCCTGATCTGCCGAAAGGGTATCAAATCAGCCAATACGAAGAGACCAATCCGATCGGTTATCACGGACATTTGGAACTTCCAACTGGAAAACGGATTGGAATCAAGCGCGTGCATCTGGAAGAAGACACCGGCAAACTTTTGCATCTGCCCGACGGAAGAAGCGGCATTGATTACAACCGCGCCGGCGTTCCGCTCATGGAGATCGTTACCGACTTCCCACCGGACATTCATTCTTCCGAAGAAGCCAAGCAGTATTTGCAATATCTGCGACTCACGTTGATTTATTTGGGAGTGTGCGATGGAAAGATGGAGCAAGGCAGTCTGCGATGCGAACCGAACATTTCGATAGCCGAAGAAGGAAGCAAAAGTTTGGGAGTCAAAACCGAACTCAAGAATTTGGGATCGTTCAAAGCGGTTGCTTTGGGGATTCAGCACGAAGCCGAACGGATGGAGGCGGCCGTTGCAAAAGGCGAAACATTGCGGCAGGAAACACGTGGTTGGGATGAAAAAGCAGAACGCAGTTATCCGATGCGCGTTAAAGAGTTCGAAAGCGACTATCGTTATTTCCCCGATCCCGATCTTCCGCCGATGAAGTTTGAGGACGCATTCATCGAGGAAGTTAGAAACAGTCTGCCCGAACTTCCAACGGCTCGGCACCGCCGCTACACTTCGAGTTTTGGGTTATCTGATTATGATGCCGAGCTGCTCATTGCGGAGCCTGCGTGGGCGGAGTTTTTCGACGCGTGCGTGAACAAAGGCGGCGAGCCGAAAGCGGTTTGCAACTGGATGAACGGCGATTTTGCCAAAATGCTCAACGAATCGGGAACCGTGGTGAGCGAAAGCAGAATAACGCCCGATCATTTAGCCGACCTGGTTGCGCTCGTGAGCTCGGGCCAAATCAGCGGAAAAATGGCCAAAGAGGTGTTTGAAACTTCGTTTGCAACCGGCCAAATGCCGCGGGACATCGCGCAAAAGCAGGGGCTGTCGCAGCTTTCCGATAAAGAGGCGATCCGAAAGATCGTGATCGCCGTCTTAAATGAAAATGCCGATTCGGCGCAAAAATACAGATCGGGAAAAACCGGCGTGCTGGGCTTTTTGGTTGGAAAAGTGATTCAACAAAGTTCGGGGCGGGCAAACCCGCAGTTGGTGAACGAACTGTTGATCGAGGAACTGAAGCGATGACGCGGTGGTTTGCCTTCGCCTGCGGAGTTTTCGCCGTCCTCACGGCGTATTCGCAAATCGAAGAAGACGAAGAAGTGGGAACTTGGAAACCGATCAGCATTCCCCCGGGAAGGCAGCGCGCCGATATCATCTATTCCCGCATCTTCGAAAAACTCGAATATCGAAAAGATTTTCTGTTTCACGATGGACAATATTGGGAATGCATCGGCGCGCTGCAAGTGCAGCAAGGAATGTATCCCGAAGACGGCGACATCAATTCGACGCTCGTGTGGATGCTCGGCAACGTTGAGCGCGAAGACCTTGCGTTCATCGAGATTCACCGATTCCGACAAGAGAATCCCGACAACATCGTCGGTGCGCTCACCGAAGCAGAATGGTGCAGCACCCGAAAACTTTGGACGCGAATCCCACCCATCCTCGAACGGCTGATTGCGAAATCCGACATCTTGGGCACATTCGTTTTGTTGGAGCGCGCATATATGGAGATGGGACAATGGCACGAGGCGATGCGCATTCTGCTGCTTCGCAAAGAGAAATTGAACGACCGTGCCGTGGACGTAAAAATCGAACGATTGAAGAAAATGCTCGGTGGATGATCAGCGCTGGATTTTAAAAGCGCGGGTCATTCCCCGCGCAAAATCGAATCGAATCCATTTCGAATCGGACGGATTAAAAATTCATGTAACCGCGCCCGCATCCGATAACCGAGCGAACGAAGCGGCCATTGCGATTCTATCCAAAAAACTTTCGATTCCCAAAAGCAGAGTCAGGCTCGTTTCCGGCATGAAATCCCGAAACAAATCGTTTGAAATTCTGGGCATTTCGCAATCAGAGGCCGCCGCCCGGCTGCGATGATTTTTGAACGAAATTGATTTTGAGATCGGCGATCAAGGTTTGCAGTTTTCGTTTGTCTTCATCGTCCAGCTTGGGCAATAGAAAATCCGCCAATAGCGAAGCCGCATCAATGGCTGTTTTCGCCTGAAAAAGATCGGGCGCCGGCTCGCCCGTTATCGGGTCGGGGTGCAGTCCCATCTTCTGCCAAGCCATTTCGGCAAACTGATCAACGGCAAAGGCAAGCAGATCGTTCACGGAAAGCGGTTGTTTGTCGTTCATTTTATGAAAGATGTCAGCCTGTCTAAGTTCACTTTGTGCATCGTTTCGGCGTCGGGCGTTTCAATAATCATCGGAATATTCGAAAACCGCTTGTCATTCACAATCAGTTTGAACGCGGTTTCGCCGATGCATCCTTCGCCGATGTGCGCGTGACGATCTTTGCGCGAGCCAAACTCCTTTTGCGAATCGTTCAAATGGATGCACCGAAGTTTGTCGAAGCCGATGATCTTGTCGAACTGCTTCATTGTGTTTTCATACGCCTCCGCAGTGCGCAGATCATATCCTGCCGCGAAAATATGGCACGTGTCCATGCAGCATGCAAGCGAAGCGTGCGCCTTGCAATGTTCCATCACAAAGGCAACGTGTTCAAACTTATAGCCTAAGTTCGTGCCTTGTCCGGCGGTGGTTTCCATGGCGAAAACCACATCGCCTGGGGCTTCATTCAGCACTTCGCGTGCGCCTTCGGCAAGCCGCTGAAGGCCCACGTCTTCACCGTCTCCCAAGTGCGAGCCCATATGCGAAACCACCACGCCGATGCCCAGCCGCGAGCAGCGATGCATCTCGCCGATGAGCGTCGAAATGCTCCGCTTGCGCACAGCAGGATCGGATGCCGCCAAATTCACAAGATACGAATCGTGCGAAACCAGCGAATCAATTTTCGTCGCGCGTTTTGCTTCGGCCATCGCTTCGGCCATCTCGTCGGTGATCGGTTTCGAGCCCCACTGCTGAGGGCTGCTCGTGAAAACCTGCACGCAGTTGCACCCGATATCGTGTCCGTTAATCACGGCGGTGTGCAAACCGCCTTTGGTGGGCATGTGCGCGCCAAGCAGCCTTTTCATTGATGCGCAAGTTACCAGATCAAACCTGTTTTTCTTTCCACTTTCCTTGGCGAAAAGCCACGATCATCATCACGCCTTGCGCCATCGAAGAAAGCGACAGCGCCCACCAGGCGGCGATCGTCCCAAGCCGCATCCACACCGCAAAAATCAGCGCGAACGGAACGCGGATTCCGAAATTCGCAATCACCGTAACCCATCCCGGCCTCACGGTGTCACCTGCGCCCTGATGCGCTCCTGCCAAAACCATCGCATATCCAAACAGCGGCTCAGAAAGCGCCACAATCTGAAGATAACGCATCGTAAGACAGCGCTGCTCGGGGTCGGTAACGAACACGGCGGCCAGCGGAGATGCGAAAACGAACAGGAGGATTCCAACCACCGTCATCACCCCCACGCCTTGATGCGTTGCGCTCCAAGCCAAACGTTCCGCACGCACCGGGTTGCGCATTCCCAAACTTTGGCCCACAAGCGTTGCCGCCGCAATCATATATCCAAAAACCGGCATGAACGCCATGCTTTCCAGCGAAAGACTCATGCTCATCGCGCCCGTTGCTTCGGCGCCTTGCGGCGTGAGTCTTAGCGCGATCATAAAAACCGTCATGCTGACTGCACGGACAAGATTCTGAATCGCCGCCGGAGTTGCGATTCTCAAAATGCGCCGCATCCATGCGTTTTCGGGCCATTGCAAATTCCATGTCCGCCCCAGCACGGTGCGGTTCGAGGTTGCAAAATACATCACGGCCGCAATCCATGCGCTGATGCAAAACGCCGTGCCCGATCCTGCAGCGCCCATATTCATTCCCGGCATTCTCACCACATGACCAAACAGATGCACATCGCGGGTTGGAAACATCAAAAGCCAGTTCAAACCCATGTGCAAAAGAATCTGAATGCTGGATACATACATCGGCGTGCGCGTATCGCCCACTGCCCTCATGCACGAAGCCAGCACGTTGAAAACGAACATCGCGGGCATCGCCAAAGCCACAGGCCGCAGATACTGAATCGAGTAGCGATATGCCGCCGCGCTGGTGTGCGTATCCAGAAACATCGAAGTGAGCAGCGGCGCCGACCAGTAAGCGGCAAGGCCGAACGCGGTTCCCGCAAAAATTCCAAGCGAAACCGATTGACGGCTCGCCTTGAGCAGCCGCATCTTCTCATCGGCGCCATAAAAACGGCTGACCAGCGCGGTGGCGCCCGTTCCGATCGCAAGCGCCAAAGCGAACAGAATGAACACGATGCTGAACGCGCCGCCCGAAGCGGCAAGAGCGTCCGGCCCAATCGCATCCAAAAACTTTCGATCCACAAGCGTGTTGATTGACTGCAGCGAGTTCAGCGCGATGGCAGGCCAAGCCAAGTGCCAAACGATCCGGTGATATTCGGATCGTTCGGCTCGTTCCAGCGTGGCAGTTTGAGAATCGCTCATTTCAGGTCTGCGCTATTTTGATTGCTTTTGGCCGCCTGCGGCAATTCGGCAGGACGTTTGTCGTAAAATCACCAGGTGATGAGCGCAACGGCAGTTTCGCCCTTCAAACCTTTGCGGCTTGCGGCTTGGATTCCGCTGGCGGTGTTCATCGCCTCGGCTGTTTTTGTTTACAACGTTCCTCCAACATCCCATTCGCCCTATCCTAAGTGCGTTTTGTATGAAACAACCGGGCTGTTTTGTCCAACGTGCGGTTCGACTCGCGCGGCTTACGAGCTGCTCCATTTTCATTTGTTGAACGCCTTGCATCAGAACGCGCTGTTCGTGCTTCTGCTTCTGCCCGCCGTCATCTGGCTGCTCGTTCGATGCGTTAAATTCGGCGCGACCGGTGTTTGGGTTCCGCTCAATCTCAATCCAAGCCGCGTTCTCGTGATCGTCCTTTCCGTTCTCATCGGCTTTGCGGTGTTGCGGAACCTGCCCATCTCCGCATTCGAGTTTCTTCGTCCCGTCGCGCTGAAATGAATGACTGGTCGGCGGTGATCACAGCCGGCGGCTATGCCGAGGGAGAGCTGCGCAAAACGGTTCAAACAGATCACAAGTCGCTTGCGAATCTCAAGGGCCGAACGCTTTTGCAGCGCGCCGTCGAGGCCGTGCGCGATGCAGGCATCGAACGCATCGCCGTGTGCGGAGATGAGCCGATTCAGATTGCGGCGCGGTCGTTTTGCGCTCATGTGACCATCGCCGACCGCGGCAATTCTCCAGTCGAGAGCGCATCCAACGGCATCGCCGCGTTGAAAGAAAGCCGCCGCATTCTGTTCCTTCCTGCAGATACGCCGTTCATCGCAGGCAGCCAGATTGCGGAGTTCATTTCCCAGCTCGAAACGATTCCTGAGGATTTTTTGGCGATCGGCGTGTGCGACAAACAGTCGGTCATGCGCGCGCTGTCCGGCGCAAAATACCGCTACGTTCGGCTTCGCGAAGGTTCGTTCGCCACAAGTTCGCTGCAGGCGGGCACGGCATCCGCGGTTCAAAAGGCGCTCGATGTGCTGATCTCGATCAGCAGGAATCGAAAGTCGCAGTTTGCGGTGTTGAGGCAGGTCGGCATCGGAACTCTTTTGAAGTTCGCAATGCGAAGGCTGAGTCTGCACGACATCGAACGGATCGGTTCGATGATGTTCGGTTCGAAAAGCGTGTTGGTGCAAGGCGTCCATCCTTACACGACCTTTGATATTGATGATGAAAACGATTGGAAATATGCGCAGAGTTTTCGACCTATGGACTGAACAGCCGCAGCGCCTCTGCGCTTCCGGGCTCCAAGCCTGCTGATCGAAGTTCGCGCACCGCGTTTGCCAAGGAACTTCCCAAACGAACGACGGCTTCGGGCGTCATCGGTCTGCCGTCGTCATCTGCCGCGGTGCCGCCCAGTTTTTCGCAGAACGCGTCCGAAGCGAGGACGGTTCGTTCCAACATCTGTTCCGGCGCAGGCGAACACGGCACCGAAAAACCGATCGCCAAGCCGTCGAGCGTAGGACACGATTTCGGATCAAGAAGATCGCCTTCGTAGGCAGGAAAAATCGTCAGGAGAGGTTCGGGCCACCCTTGCTGTTTCCACTCTAAGAGTCCCGAATTGCGAAGCGCAAATCCCATTTCATAAGCGCATTCGAACACACGTTTTGCATCGAACGGATCGCTTTTAGGGCTGATGAGAATGTCGAGTCCGATGTCGAGCGAATCTTTGATCGTGCGAAGGTTGCTGGCGGCACGCGCCGCATCATCGGGGGGTGGAAGGGGCGCGGCGCGGCGCTGCAAAGTCTTGCCCACCGTTTCGGTGCGTTTCCACAGTTCGTTCGCGGTGGCGGCTGTGATCTGCCCGTTTTCGGAAACCAGATCCCATGCGAACGCCAAACTGTCGTAAGTGAGATTCGGCTCGCCGGGCCACAACGTCTGCCACCTCGATTGGCCTGGAATCATCACATAGATTTCTGGGTTTCCGAGCGCGGTTCGTGCGTTTTGTTCAAGAAGTGCTTTGGCTTGTTGTGCCGAAATCAAATTCGGTCCGATCAGTTCGATCACATACTGCACTTTGTAATACGGCCCGGTTTCAGGCTTCCAAACAGGAAGATTGACGGGCTGCAGCGCTGCTTCAGGATTCAAGCCAAGCGGTTTGCCAAAAAACGCGAACAGTTCCGCTTCGGTCATTGCGGTTTATTCCACGTAAAGATAACGTCCGCAGCCTTCGCACGTTTCGAGCGACCGGCCGAGGGTCACAGATTCCAACTGGATTTTTGAGAGCGAGGAGTGGCAGATGCTGCATTGGCCGCCTACAACTTTGGCAAGGCCGATGCCGCCTTTCTTTTCGCGCATGATGTCGTATTTCAAAAGCAGCGAAGCATCGCAGTCTTCGACGGCTTTTGCGCGTTCTTGATTGAGCGAAGCCATTTTGGCTTCATATTCGTGCTGGATTTTGGAATACTTTTCAAGATATTTCGCGTAGTTTTCTTCGGCTGCGGCCAGTTTCTGTTTCGCTTCATCCAGTTCGGCTTGCGCGGGGGGCACCATCTCCCACAATTCCAAAATCCGTTCATCCAGTTTTGCTATGCGCTCTTTCAGGTTGGCGGTTTCGCGTTCGATAGCTTCGGCGTCCCGCGCATTGTAGATTCCGCCCGCATAAAGTTTTTTCTGTTCGCTCTCGCGCTTTTGTTCCAGCCGCTTCTGTTCCAGTTCGCTGTCGGAAAGTTCTCCGCGCACGGATTTAAGGCGCTCTTCGGCTTGGGAAAATCTTTCGCGCGCCTGATCTACAAGTTGTTTCGCGGCCGCGCCCGGGTCAATCGCTTCGAATCGGCGTTTCAGCTCCACAATCGAGGCGTCAACCTTTTGCAACCTGCCAAGCCGCCTCAATTCTTCGGTGAGCATTTAACCCATCCATTATATCCACGGCCAAAAAAAGATGGTTGAAACTGGCCGAACCTGTGTTACATTGTACTTATGCAATCTTCAGGGGGTTCAGGTCGCCCATGGGCCCGAATTCGACCGTAAGCGACCTCGAGGCGGCGGTCGGCCTGCTGGTGGCCGAAGGCAAGCTCAAAGAGGCTCAGGCACGGCTGGAAATGGCCGTGCGGGCGGAACCTCGCTGCGCCCACGCCCACGAGCTGCTCGGCACCATTCTGCACCTCACCGGTCGGAAGCAGGAGGCTGTTCGGGAATATCGGCGCGCCGTGTTCCTCGACCCTCTGAATCCGGTGTATCTGTATAACCTGGCGGCCATGCTTTACGCCCTTGGCGAGCGGCAGGAGGCGTGCAGGTTCGCAAAAGAGGTTCTCCGCCACAAGCCCGATCACGCTTCCGCGCGGGCGATGGTTGAAAAACTGGCTCCAAACACACTAAGAGGATAAGCGGAGTTTTTCGCTGCGGGATGCAGGAAACCGCCCCCTGGTGGACGAATAGGGATAAGAACAGGCGGGAAGCGTTGTGCAAAGCGTGTTTTCTCAACTGATTTTGGACGTTCGAAACGTTGATGCCTCGGTCGGCTTCTACCGGGATTCGCTCGGCTTGGACGTGTTCAAGACCGACGAATTCGAGGGCCACAGGCTGGCCTACATGACTTCCGACGGCTTCGAACTGCTCCTTTTGGAGCAGCCGAACCGCGACCAAATGCCCCCGGCACTCCGCGGCGGCGGGGTCGTGATGAACTTCCGCGTTTCGAACCTGCCGCGTTTGGCAGAAACCCTTAAAAAAGAGCGTATTGACGTGCTTCGCGACCTCGACGACCCTTCGCACGGTGACCGGACGCTGCTCATCGCCGACCCTGACGGCTATTCGATTCTGCTGTCCGAGCCGGTTGCAGGTTTCAACTAACTGCCTGCGGAGTTCGACATTTGCATTGGCTTTTGCGTCAGGATAGTTAACCGTGGAGAAATCAATGCCTGAAGATGCCGATAAATCGGGTTCTGTTTCAAGAAGGAAGTTTCTTGCAAGCGCGGGCGGGGCGATCGCCGCTGCCGGAGTTGCGGGCGGGTTGCTCACAAAAACCGACGGCGCAGCCGTTCCGAAACCGGTTGATGAGATTGACGACGTAGAAGGCGCAGTGGATGTGAAGCTGCGAGTGAACGGCAAGATTTATAATCTGAAAGTTCAGCCGCGGGTTACGCTTTTGGATGCGCTGCGCGAACGGCTTCAGATTACGGGTCCGAAACGGGTGTGCGATCGAGGCAACTGCGGCGGATGCACGGTTCTGAAAGACGGCAAGCCGATTTATGCTTGCATGATGCTTGCGGTGGATGCGCAAAACAGCGCGCTGACAACCGTAGAGGGGATCGGAACTCCTGATAACCTTTCCGAACTGCAAAAGCAGTTCGTGGAGCACGACGGTTTGATGTGCGGGTTTTGCACGCCGGGGTTTGTGACAAGTTGTCACGCGGCACTGAAGGCGAACCCGAAAGCTACTCTTGAAGATATCAAACGTGCGTGCGCGGGCAACATCTGCAGGTGCGGCACATTCAACCGGGTTTTCGAAGCGGCTTTGGCCGCAGCTAAAAAGATGAGGAGCGCATAACGGATGGCACAACGACAGCCTGAATGGGCGAACCCGGCCACATCGAAATATCTGGGCAAAAACATTCCGCGTGTGGATGGTCCGGCGAAAGTTTCGGGCGCGGCGAAGTACACGTTCGACATCGTTCTTCCGGGGATGCTGTATGCAAAAATCGTCCGTTCTCCGATACCCAGCGGCACGTTGAAATCCATTGACTTCAGCGAAGCAAAAGCGATGAAAGGCGTGCGCGCGATTATCGAAGATTTGGGAAGGAATGCACGGTTTGCGGGACAGGAGATCGCGGCGATCGCCGCCGACACAGAGGAGATCGCCCGGGATGCGGTGCACGCCGTGAAGATGGAGTGGGAGACCTCGCCGCACATTTCGAGCACGCAGCAGGGGTTGACCGATCCGAGCCGCACGCGGGTGGGGCGCGAAGTGAACAGGGGCGAAGATCCGGCATCTTTTTGGAACAGCGCCGCCGCGGTGATCGAAGGCGAGTATTACGTTCCTGTAAGGGAGCACCTTTGTTTGGAATCGCACGGAGTTGTTGCACGATGGGATAACGCGGATAACGTTACGGTTTGGTGCAGCACCCAAGCGGTGCATGACGCCGCGGGTGAGATTGCTGGAAACTTAGGGATACCGAAATCGAACGTTACGTTGATTTGCGAATATATGGGCGGCGGATTTGGGAGCAAGTTTTCCGCCGGCATCGAGGGCGCTGTGGCAGCCCGCCTTGCAAAAATGACCGGAAAGCCGGTGAAGCTGATGCTCGAAAGATACGAAGAGCAGGTTGCAAGCGGCAACGGTCCGGACGCTTATATGAAATGCAAAGCGGCGATCGGCAGCGACGGAAAACTTTTGGCGATTGACGCGCAGCTTGCTGGCACATCGGGATTCGGCGGCGGGTGGGGATTGCCGTTTCCTTACATCTATTCGGTGCCGAACGTGCGCGTGAAGTCCACATCGGTTTCGGTGAATGCAGGAGGCGCCCGCGCGCTTCGCGCGCCGATGCATCCGCAAGCGTGTTTCTTGATGGAATCGGTTGTGGATGAACTCGCGGTGAAAGCGAACCTCGATCCGTTGGAAGTGCGGAAAGCGAATACCGACAGCGATGTGAGAAGGAGACAGTTCGATCTTGGGGCACAGATGATCAACTGGCTTAAAAGATCGAAAGGAAAAGGCGAAGGAAGGTACCGGCGGGGCATCGGCTGCGCGACCGGAACGTGGGGCGGCGGAGGCGGCCGCGGGTCGGTGTGCACCGTGAAGATCGGCAAAGACGGCTCGGTTTGGGTGGGAATCGGAACGCAAGACCTGGGCACGGGCACTCGGACGTATGTTGCGGCGATCGTAGCCGAAGAGCTCGGCATTGACATCAAAAAGGTGAAAGCCGAAATCGGTTCTTCGAAGCTGGGCCTTTCGGGAGGATCGGGTGGATCCACAACGGCCGCATCGGTTTCGCCGGCTGTGAAAATGGCGGCGTTTCAGGCGCGGACGAGACTATCGGAACTGGCTGCGAATCAGATGGGGATTACTGCGGCGGAGGCGGTGTTTAAAGACGGGTTTGTGAGCAACGCCGACGGAACTAAGAAAGTGACGTTCGAAAGGCTGTGTTCCGCCCTGCCCGCAGGAGGTTTGGAAGAAGTGGGGACGTTCAATCCTGACTTGCAGGCGGGCGGCGCCGCGGGAGTGCAGTTCGTCGAGGTCGAGGTAGATACGTGGACGGGATTGGTGAAGCCGATTAAGGTTGTAGCAGTGCAGGACTGCGGCTATTGGCTGAACAAATTGGCGACAGAAAGTCAGTTGATCGGCGGAGTGATTCAAGGTTTGAGCATGGCGCTGCTGGAAGATCGGAAGATAGATGAGCGGACCGGCAGACAGCTGAATCCGAACATGGAGACGTATAAGCCGATCGGCAGCGTGGAGATTCCGGAGATCGTTCCGGTGCTGTTTGCTACGCACGACAAGGTAACCGGCATCGGCGAGCCCGCGTGCATTCCAACTGCGGCGGCTGTTGCTAACGCGGTTTTCGATGCCACGGGCGTTAGGATTCGGCGTCTGCCGATTACTCCAAAACGTTATTTCGACGCGGTGGAGGGACGACGATGAACAACTTTGGATGGTATGAACCGAAAACGATCGAGCAAGCCTCGGCAGCGATGAAGTCGGACGGCGCGTTGATGGCAGGCGGCATTGATCTGCTGTGCATGCTCAAAGAAAGGCTGATCGAACCGAAGCGCGTGGTGAATTTGAAATCGGTTTCGGGAATGCGCACGATCGAGAACGGAAAGACGATTAGGATCGGTGCGTTGGTAACGCCGGAGACGATTGAAGGTGATGCGAATTTGCGCAAGCGCGCGACGGTGTTGGCTGAGGCGGCATCGGTGGTGGCATCGCCGCAAATCCGCAACGTGGGCACGCTGGGCGGCAACCTTTGTCAGCGTCCGCGCTGCTGGTATTTCCGCGATAAAGATGTGTTTTGTTTGAAAAAGGGCGGCGATCGGTGTTATTCGGTGGATGGAAGCAACGAGTATCACGCAATTTTGGGCGGAGGGCCGTGTTTCATCGTGCACCCGAGCGATCTGGCGCCGGCACTGATCTCTTTGGATGCAACCGTGAAAACGAACACACGAACGATCAAGATTGATGAGTTTTTTGTTCTGCCCGAAAAGAACGTTCACGCCGAGAATGTGTTGGAGCCGGGCGAAATCATCACCGAAGTGGAGCTTCCCGCTGAATGGCTGGATGCTAAATCGAGTTATGTGAAAGTGCGCGAACGTCCGAGTTTCGATTGGGCTCTTACGAGCTGCGCTGTGGCGTTCAAAATGAACGGATCGAAAGTCTCGGCTGCGCGCATCGCGTTCGGCGGGGTTGCGCCGATTCCGTGGCGAAGCAAAGAAGCGGAAGAAGAGTTGGTTGGCAAAGAGATTTCGGAAAGTACGGCAAGGACGGCGGGTCGCGCGGCGATGGCCGACGCACTGCCATTGGCCGATAACCCTTATAAGGTTGAGCTGGCCGTTAACACTTTGGTGATGGCGGCGCTTCAGGCAGTGCAATGAGCGATAGAATCAGCGCGTGTTCTTTTCTTCGGTGCAAGCAGGATTCGTATACGTTAGAGGAGCCGAACGCCGATTCGATGGTTCCAAGAATCTGGTGGTGCGGCAAAACGTTGGGTTCGTTCGGGCCGGACGGCGAGCCGGCAAGCCTGGAAGACTGTCAGGCCGGGCGCGGCTGTTTTTCCGAGCAGATCGAGGGGAATTCGCTTCAGTTCAAAGGCGAAACGATCGAGAGGCGATAAGCGTTGGGTGCTTAGGGGCGAAGATCAGATAAAATCGGCGTAAGCCGTATGCCCAAGATCGCTTTTCTTCCTTTCAATGTGTCCGAATCCACTCCGCCTCAACTTGGCAGACAGTTGTCGTGGTTTACCAGTGAGATCATCAAAGACCGCCCCAATGCCGAAGTGAGTTATGGAAACTTTTTGATTGAAGTGGGCACGGAACAAGACCCGCGGGCGGCGATGGCAAACCTGAGCAACGAATTGAACCAGAACGATTTTGTGTGGGAACTGCTGCGGCAAGTGGAGTGCGAATATGCGGTAGATGGGCTGGTGACGGAAACGGGAAGGCATTTGGATGTCAAGGTGCGGGTTTTTGAAGGCGTGGGATCGGATCCTAAGGTTTTTGAAAACAGTTTTGCAGATGGCAGCTTGTTCGATGCGCTGAAGTGGATTGCCGGGACTGTAGATAAGGCGATCGGATTAGATGCAGATACCGATTGGCTGAATGCGTTTAACTTTGGCACGTCGAATCTGGATGCGTTTCGAAAGTTTGTCATCGGCTATGACGCGGTTGCGTACGTTCAGAACGCTGGAGCAAAGACCGCTCGCGAATTCGATGCGGGAGCAGCGTTCGACGCACTGATCGAAGCGTATGAGCAGGACACGGCTTTTTTGGGGCCTTATGAAGCGGCGCTGCACCTTGCGAGGCTGTGCGCCGAGAACAATGTCAGTTCGTTCGAGCTTGTGGAATCGAAACTGAAGCGGCTGCTGAATTTGGAAGAAGAAGATTGGCGGGGTTTTTATACACTCGGGCAGATTTATCTTGCGGGCGGAAGGTTTGACAAAGCGACCGAAATGCTGGAAAAAGCGGTGCTGAAGCAGGACATGGAGCGCGCGAGAAAACAGAAAGAAGGAGAAGATCCGGGACCGCAGGAACCTGCGCTGTTCAATCAACTCGCGCTCGCGCAGCAAGGGTTGGGCATGGTGGTGAATGCCGAGAGAAACTTCCGGAGGGCGATTGAACTGGAAGGCGATGAGAAACCTTCGCTCGATTTTTTGGCGAATCTTTTGGCGCAGAACGGCCGCGGGGTTGAAGTGCCCTCGCTGTTCGAACCGTTTACAAAAAGCCATCCACACAGTCCGGCGTTTTGGACGAAGTATGCGATATCGTTGGCGCAGATGGGCAGGTTCGATGAGGCCGATCAAGCGTTTAAGACTGGGTTGGAAAAGACCGACCAGTCGCCGGGGATGAAGCGGTTTTATGCATCGTATTTGGCGCAGCGAGGCGATGTGCACACCGCAATGGATTATTATGAAGATTATTTGGAGGCTGCTCCCGAAGATGCCGCAGCGTTGTGGGAGTATGCGCAGGTGCAAGATCGCGCTGAAAGGACGATCGAACTGCCGGACACGCTCAACCGGCTGCTTGCGTTGGAGATTCCGCCGCAGATTCGGGCCTTGGCGGTGGCGCGAAAATATGAGCTGGAACAGCCCAAGCGCGTCGAGGCTTTGGAGCGGGCACAAAAAAGCGCAGAAGAAGGAAAAGTGGATTCGGCAATTGCCGATTTGGAAGGGCTCACGCAGTGGAACCGGGATTATTACAAGGCGTGGTTTATGCTTGCGGCGCTGTATAACCGTGCGCAGCGATTCGTTGATGCCGAAAACGCTTGCAAAACGTTATTGACGCTCTATCCTGGGTTTGAGCCTGGGTTGAGCGAATTTGCGAACGCGATGATCGGCCAGGGAAAGATGGAAGAGGCGTATGCGTTTTTGACGCAAGCCGCAAGAGCGAACCCGCAGTCGCTGCCGATTCATCTGCATTTGGCGCTTGTCGCTAAGCAGACGGGAAGAACAGCCGAAGCGAGGCAGATCGCCCGCAACATTCGGGAAGCGGTTGGGGCAGAGAATCCTGGAATCGAACAGGCTTTGGCCGAAATCGAGCGCGGCTGAACGACACGCAATCGGCGTGAGCGCAGTCTGGAAAGTTAGGCAATGATGATTCTTTTGGCGCTGACAATTGCGCAGGCTTCGGCAAAAGTGCTGCCGATTTATGCGGAAGGACGGAGTTTTGTGCCTTCGGTGGGCGAGAAATTTCGGTTCGTTGCCGCCGCGTCGGGGGATATGGATTTTTCTTTTTTGGAGCGGGAAGGGATTTCGGGAGTGCTGTTTTCGACCGATCCTTGGAGCGCTCCAACCAGCGGAGGGATTGTGGATTCGATCGCGGCGGAGGCGGCGCTCGCCGCGCAGCACGGTTTGATGGTAGGGCTGTGGATTTACACAACGTTTCAGGCAGAAGAGGCGATTGGACTGAACGGTTCGAAAACCAACGCATGGTCGGTTTGGAATCCTGAAAGAATCAGGTGGACGGCGAATCAGATGGGAACGATCAACCGAACGGTTCTGAAACTGGATGCCGTAACGGTTGGAGTTTATGGCGAATATGGCAGCGCCGGATATTTCACGGGTTCGATTTCGCAAAGCGAATCGTTGGGCGGCGCATTTCGTGCGAAAACGGGTTCCGATCCGCCGCGTTTGGATTGGTGGTGTGGAGATGGTTTTGCAAAGAGTTCGTGGCAGAAGCGCGTGATCGAAAAACATGGCAGTGTGGAAAATGCGCTTCGCGATTGGGGGTTGGATCCTTCCAAGAGCGAACTGGTTTTTCCTGTTGGGCCGGATTATGGTTACGCGGCCCGGTCGGAGTTTATGGATTGGTATCGGGGCGGGATATCGGCTGCGGCGGGGGCATTGAGCGACGTTGGATCGGAGATTTTTAAGCAGAGTCAGATCTTGATTCCAGTTGGGCAGCCGTTGGATTATCCGCAGCAGGGCGTGGATCTTTTTTCGATCGCCGCGTCGTGTACACCGAACAGTGCGCTTCAGGCAACAAGTTTATGTTTTTTCGATTTCGCATCGGATTGGGTTTTGTCGCTTGGCAGAATCCGCGGGGCTGCGCAAGCGGCTGGAATGAAAACGTTTGCTGAACTTCGCGTAAGGACGCCCGAACTTTTCGATCAGTCGTTGTTTGAGGCGCTTGCTTTGGGCGCATCGGGTTTGTGTGTTTCTCCTTCGCAGCTGCCTGAGCGCGGTTTGCAATACATTCCGATTCTGAGGCCTCGGTGCGAGGTGGCGGTGTTGTATCCAAGCACCACTCACGGCGTGCGTCCGCAGCAGCCCGTGCCGCCGCTTTTGCTTCGCGGAGCGACCGAACTTCGCGACTATATGGATTTTGATATTCTCGATGAATCTGCGGTGATGGCGGGAGCCTTGGATCATTATCGTGCGGCGGTATTGTTTGAAGGATCGCTTTGGCAGTCGAAAACGCTGCGCGTTTTGCGCGATTGGGTGGAGGCAGGAGGCAGTTTGATTGCTTATGACTTTGGCAAGATGTCGGATTTGCAAGGTTCGACCGAAGTGTATCAAGACCTGTTCGGATATGCATCGAAACTTACGCCGATTCAACCGAATGTCAAGTGGAAGGGTTCGATTCCTGCGAACTATTCGGTGGCGTTGAAAGATCGTTTTGCCGAAGGGTTGTTGGGCGGAAGGTGGGGGCCGACGAGTGCGGCTGGGCGCGCGCTTGAAAACGGTTCGGAAATCTGGCTGCCGATGCGAACGCAAGGCGAAGCAACGGTTACATTGACGTTCGCCGACCCGCCGGAATCGGTGCCGAATTTGTCGGTTTTGGTTGACGGAAAGAAAGAAGCCGGAATCAGCGTTGGCAAAGGCGCCTCAAGATTTCAGATCGTTTTGAACCGAGGTTCGGTTGCAAACGGCGCTGCTGTGATATCGTTTTTGGGAATCCCCGAAGGCGGAAAACTTGAATTGAGTTTGATAGAGGTGTCATCCGACGCTTCGATGGAGCCCGCGCCGCTTGTGGGAGGTTTTGAATCGAACATTCCTTTTGAAATGGTGAAGAGTTGGGCGAAACCGCAAAAGAAGGGTTTGTGCGTTTTTGTGCCCGTGCGCAAAGAGCAGTGGCACGAATATATCGGGGCGATTCGTCAGGCCGTGGGCAATCTTTCGAAACTTTCGGAAGGGAAAAAAGACATCAGGCTGATTGACGGCGTGAAAGACGGCATTTATTTTTGTGATTTCGGCGATAGTTTCGCGGTGTTCAATTCGAATGCCCGGCAGGGAAAACGCACCGAACCTGTGCCGTTTGAAATCGGACCGAATGCGATGGCTTTGATTCGTCCTTCGGATGCTACGGCTGTTTTGAGAATTGCGCCGGACGGCTTTGATTCGATTGGAAAAGCCGAACAGGTTGTTGTGGATGGCGAAAATGCGCTGCACGTTCCTGCGGATAATCAGATTTCGGGGACTGTGACGATCAAAACGGCTGGCACCTATCGTGTTTTTGCGCGGGCGCTGCACGCCGGTGTTCCGATTGGAGGCACAATTCGCATTGGAGAGCAGGTGACCGATTCGAGCCAGGCCTCCGTGATGAAAGGTGAATACCTGTTTGTGGGTGAGTTTGCTTTGGCGGCAGGGCAGCAAAAAATCACGTTCCGCGCGAACAAAGATGTGAAGTTTTATCAGTTGATTTTGACAAACGACCCGCACATCGAGGGGTTTCGTGTCATCCGCACTTAGCGCAACGAAAAGCGAATTTGCCGAAAACGCCGAGGAAACCATGCGGCTGGGCGGTGAACTTGCCGAACGATTGCAGCCCGGCGATCTGGTGTTCATTCGCGGTGCGCTTGGTGCCGGAAAAACAACGTTCGTGCGCGGGCTGCTGCGCAGGCTGGGAGTTGTGGACGACGTAAGATCGCCCACGTACAATCTTGTTCACGAATATGACACGTCGCCGCCGATTGCGCACGTGGATTTGTATCGGTTGGAAACGATTCAAGATGTGCGCAATCTTGGTTTGCAGGATTACACTCAGACGCACGTTTTGCTGATCGAATGGCCGGAAAAACTGGATGATTGGCTGGAGCCGACGTTCGAAATTCGCATCGAGTTCGAGGGCGCCGGACGCAGGATGATGTTGCTGGAGCGTGAGCGTTGATCGCTGCCGTGTTCAGTTCGAGTTCGCCATCGGCAAGCGTTGCGCTGTTGAGAGATGGACATCCTCTCGGTTTTGCTTCACTTCGGACGCAGAACAATGCGAGCGGCGCGCTGCTCAATAATTTTTCGTGGATTTTGGATCAACTTGATTTAGAACTGGAAAGCGTGGATCTGTTCGCGGCAGATGAGGGTCCGGGTTCGTTCACGGGAGTTCGCGTGGGTATTACGATTGCAAAAACGTTCGGTTTTGTGCTGGGAAAACCCGTGGCGGCCGTGTCGGCATTTGATCTGATTCATCGCGTGCGCGCGGCAGCGGTTCCAGCGAAAAAGGGCTGGTATTTTTTGCGCACAATGGGGGAAGAAGCGCGAATGGTGCCAGAAGATTCGGCGGCTTTGGCGGATGCGGTTGGATATGGCGCGGCATTTTCCGAACCGGTGTATCCTGATGCGGTGAACGCGGCCTCTTTCCTTGCGGACTTGACGAAGATCGAGCCGGAACATCTTATGCCGAAATACCTTGTGGAACCGAACATTACGGTGCCGAACAAACCGTTTGGGATCATCGGCAGATGATCACTCAAGTTGACCGTGCTGTGCAGGTTTTGCGCGAACGGATGACGAATGCTATTGACATTCGCAGCCAGGTGCCTCTTGCGCCTTATTCGACACTGCGCGTGGGCGGGCGGGCCGAATGGCTCGTGGAAATTCGCGATTTGGACACGCTTGCTCAGGCGGCGATGATCTGTCAGGAGATCGGTGCGCCGCATCAGGTCATCGGATCAGGAAGCAATTTATTGGTGAGCGATAAAGGCGCACCCGGAATCACGATTGTGAATTTATGTTCAAAAATCCGATTTGCGGAACTGCTTTTTGCGGAGACGGGAGTTTGGTTTCAAGATCTGTTTTTGTTTGCGGCGCAGCGCGGGCTTGCAGGTTTGGAGTTTGCCGTTGGAATACCGGGCACGTTGGGCGGCGCGTTGGTGAGCAATGCTGGCGCGTATCAGGCGAGCATCGCCAACTACCTGTCTTCGGTAGAGATTGTTGAAGGCGGCGAGAGGCGATGGGTCGAGCCGGCGCATCTTCGATTTTCTTATCGCAATTCGGTTTTGCGGGAGCAGCCGAACTCGGGAATCGTGCTTTTGTCGGCGGCGTTCGAATTGAAGCGGGGCGATCCGAAAGCGATTTATGATGCGGCGCGTGAATTTCAACGGCAGAGAATCGCAAAGCAGCCGCCGCATGCGAGCGCGGGATCGTTTTTCAAAAATATTCATGACAAACAGTTGGCCGAATCGCTCGAGAGGCTTCCGAAACATTTGAAGGAAGCGGGCCGCGTTCCAGCAGGTTTTCTTATTGAATTGTGCGGTTTGCGCGGCCAGCGGATTGATGGTGCGTGCATTTCATCGCGTCATGCCAATTTCGTCTGCAATCTTGGCGGGGCATCGGCAAACGATCTGCGAGCGCTTGCCGAGCTGGCAAAGCACAAAGTGTTCGAAAAGTTCGGAGTTTGGCTGGAAGAAGAAGTGCTGTATTTTGGAGATTGGGAGCCTGAGTGCCCAACCCGATAGTCGGAATCGGCTTGGCTGCAGCCAGTTCCGTTCCGTTTGCGGCATACATTCTGCCGCGAAAACTGTGCCGGCTGCCTGTGTTGGAATATCAGTATTGGCTAGGTTTCGCGGTGGTTCCGGTTTGCGTTCTGCTTGCGATTCTGGCCGATGCGCCGCTGTGGGGCAGGGCCGATCTGTTATTGTGGTCGGCGGTGTGCGGGCCGATTTGGGTTTTGGGTTCACTCAGTTATAGTTCGGCTGTGGATTGCATCGGCGTGGCGCGAAGCACGCCTGTAAAAAACTTTGCGCCGGCATTCGCTTCGCTCTATGGCATCGTGTTGTTTCATGAATACACAATCAGCCGGCCGCTTTATCTTTTGTGCGCGGTTGCTGGATTATTGTTGATGCTTGCGGCGGCATGGATTTTGGGCGGAGCATCGGCACCATCGCACGAAACTGCGCTCGCGTTTTTGGCCGGAGCGACGGCTGGCGATCGCAAACGCGCGTTCGTGTTGGGATGGATATATTCTTTCGGCGCCGCGTTTTTTTACGGTTTGTATGCCGCGCCGCTGAAAATCGCCGTTGCGCGCGGCGGACTGAATCCGTTCACGGCATGTGTGTATTTGGGGCTTGGAGTGTGGATTGCCGGAGTGTTGATCTATGCAGCCGCGAACCGCAAGGTTTCGCCGCCGCTGCCTTCGGTGAGGGAGTTTTCGTTGACGCAGTATGCCGGCAGCATCTGGGCTGTGGCGCAGGTGATGGGTACGGCCGCGATGGTGCAGGTGGCGATGGCCATCAGTTGGCCGACGGCCAATCTTGGAACGCTCATCGCGGTTTGCTGGGGTGTTTTCATTTTCAAAGAGGTTGATTTGAAGTCGCACCTCACACAGTTGTGGATCAGTTTGGCGCTGTATCTTATCGGTCTCGGTTTTCTCATTGCGGCCGCTCCGCATGGCCGCGTTTGAACCGTTAGGTAACATCCGGCGATGCGTCTAACTCTGCTGGATGTGGTTTTGTTGTTCTATGCGGCGCTCACGTTGATCGGCGGAGTGGTCGGCTATTTGGACAAACACAGCACGATGTCCCTTGTGTCGGCGGTTTCGGCAGATGTTCTGATTACGTTGGGCATTATCGTTTCAAAAAGGAATGAAAGTTTGGGATACGGTTTGTGTGCGTTCGTTGCGTTTGCGCTGTTGGCGTTTTTCACTTTTAGGTTCATCAGGTCGGCGCATGTGTGGCCAGCGATACCTATGATTGTGGCAAGCGCGGCTGCGTTGGCGTTTCTCATTCAGAAGCATTTCGCACAAAGAGGAGGATAAGCCATGCCATTCGGTTGGGAAGGGAATCTGGTTCGATTGGTTCCGTTGGACGAAGGCAGACATTTCGACAACGCGGTTTTGTGGCTCAATGATCCTGAGGTGACAAGGTTTCTGCTGGTTGGCGACATGCCTTTGACCAAAGTGATGGAGCGCGAATACTTTCAAAGAGCGCAGACCGAAACGAACATCCCGTTTGCCATCGAGACGCTCGAAGGGGATCATATCGGCTTTTGCGGAATTCACAACATTCAGTGGAGGCACGGGCATGCCAGTACGGGCACGCTGATCGGACGGCGCGAACTGTGGGGAAAAGGGTTCGGTTCCGACGCGGTTGCGGTGCGGACGCAATACGCTCTCGACGTGCTGGGTTTGCGGATTTTGACTTCCGACGTGATGGCCGAGAACGTGGCTTCAATCAAGATGCTTGAAAGAAGCGGATATGTGAATCGCGGAGTGATTCCGGCAAGGTATTTCAAGCGCGGAAAATATCACGACGCCGTGATGATGGTTCGAAATCGCGATGCCTGAGTTCGGCGCCGATCTTGAACTTGCGCGGCGGCGCGCCGAAGCACAAGCGCGGGAAGGCGCGATCGAATACCGCGAAGGGTTCACGGTCCGCACGTTCGTGGGTGCGATTTTTGTGGCGTTCATCATGCTTCCAGGCGGGATTTTCTTGGGTTTGGTTGCTGGGCAGGGAATCGGAGAGGCCGCAGAATGGGTGACGATCGTTCTTTTTTCAGAAATTGCTCGGCGAAGCTTCCGTCCGCTTGGCAAGCAGGAGATCTACATTCTGTTTTACATTGCCGCGTCGCTGACCACGGCGGTTGCGATAGAAAAAGGGATTGCGGGCGGGCCTTTCGGCGAACTTATCTGGAGGGCATACACTTCGCAATCCAGCGCGTTTCAGCCGATCGCCGATCAGATTCCAAGTTGGGTTGCGCCGAACCATCACAGCGTGTCGCTGGTGGAGCGGTCTTTATTGCGCATAGATTGGATTGTTCCGATTTTGCTTTTGATTGTTGTGGAAGCGTGCAATCGCGCCAGCTGGATGGGGTTGGGCTACGCGCTTTTTCGTTTGACAAGCGATGTTGAACAACTTCCGTTTCCAACCGCGCCGATTGCTGCAAGCGGTGCCACAGCGCTTGCCGAAGCGGGGACGCAGCGCGAAGGATGGCGGTGGACAGTTTTCAGCACCGGCGCCGTGGTGGGACTGATTTTCGGGTTTTTCTATCTGGCGGTTCCGATTTTTTCGTACATCGTGTTGGGGCAGGATTTTCAGATCTTTCCGATTCCGTTTGCCGATGCGACCAAAGCGGTAGAAAACGTGATGCCGACCGCGCTCGTTGGGCTGAGTTTTTCGCTCGGCAACGTTCTCATGGGATCGGTTCTGCCGTGGCAGATTGTGCTCGGCTCGTGCCTTGGGTCGGTGGTCTGCCAAATTCTGTTGAATCCGGTGCTGTTTAGGTTAGGAATGTTTCCTCATTGGAAAAGCGGCAATGCGTTTACCACGAAACTGATCGTAGACATGGATTTTTGGGTGAGCGTGGGCATCGGGTTGAACATCGCCGTTGCAATTTTGGGAATCTGGCTGATCATCCGCCATTTGCGCGAAAGCTGCAGAAATCAGAAGTTATCGCGCGCCACGTTGGCTCCGCCGCCTGGCCGGGGTGATGTTCCTGTTTGGATCGGAGTTGCGGTTTGGGCTGGCGCCACGACGGTGTTGTGCGTGTTGTGCAGGCTGCTCGTTCCTTCGTTTCCCATCGGCATCGTACTGTTTTTCGGCTTTTTATGGAGCCCCCTAAACAGTTACATTTCGGCGCGGATGATTGCGCTTACGGGCCGCGGCGTTGCGTTTCCTTATCTGCGTGAAACGGCGATTGTAACAACCGGCTATCGGAAACTGGATGTTTGGTATGCGCCGCTTCCTTTGAACGATTTCGGTTGGGCGGCACAAAGGTTCCGCGAAGTGGAGCTAACTGGGACAAAGTTTGGCAGTTTGATCAAGGCCGAAATCGTTATGTTTCCGCTGGTGATGATCGCGAGTTTTGTTTACTGGGCGTACTTTTGGAAGTCCACACCTTTGGATGGCGGTCAGTATCCGTTTTCTCAGGCGATGTGGCCATATTACGCGCAGTCGGAAGCGGTGTGGAAGCAGTCGAGCGTTTTGGGCGCGCACACCGAGGTGTTGAATGTGGTGAAGCCGGAATTGATATCGGGCGGAGCTGCGGCGGGGCTGGCGCTGTATGGTTTGTTTGCGGCGTTGAAACTTCCGATGCTAACGTATTACGGGTTTATTGGGGGCGTGGGACTTTGGCCCGCAAACACAATTCCGCAGGCGCTGGGCGCGCTGGCTGGAAAGAAGTATTTCGCCAAGAAGTTTGGCGAAGAAAGGTGGAGCATGTATGCGCCGGTACTTCTTGCGGGCTTCAGCTGCGGGACCGGTTTGATGGCGATGCTTTCGATTGCGTTTGCGTTGGCTTCGAAAGCAGTGAGCACCCTGCCTTATTAGCCATGGTGTCGGGTTCGGGGTTGTTGATTTTGTAATAGTAATGCCAAACGTAAGCGGCTGCGGCCATGATCGCCACGAGCACACACAGCAGCACAATCAATCTTCGAGTGAAGATGCTTGGACTGGGGTTCAAAGCGCTCACAACGTTTGGATAAACCTCCGGCGGCGCAGGCACGATGGATTTGCCAAGCGTGTCGGAAATCGCTTGCAGCGACTTCAGATATGCCGCGCATTGCGCACAATCTGCGATGTGATCTTTGGCGAGACCGGGCATTCCGGCGGCAAGCTGCTGCGACGATGCCTCGGCAATCATCTGTCTCACTCTTGCGCAGTCTAACGTTTGCATTCTAAACCCGTCCCACCAGTTTTCTTCGCAGCATTTCGCGTCCTCGACCCAAGCGGCTTTTTACGGTTCCCACTGGAATTTTGAGCCGCGAAGAGATTTCATCGAGTTGTAAACCTTCCAAATGATGCAGCACGATCACCAATCGCTGCTCTTCGGGCAAGCTCACCACGGCATCCAAAACAACGTCTGCCTGCGAGTCGCGGATGACTTGAATATCGGGAGTTGATTGCGGATCGGCGGTATCGAATCCCAGTTCGAACCGCGCGTCCAACGATACGGTTCTCGCCGGCCTTCGACTTCGAAGAATATCTATGGCGGCGTTGCTCGCAGTTCGGCAGATGTATGCCAACAAACCTTTGTCCTGATTCAGCGAACCCAGGCGCTTGTACGCCCTGAGAAAAGTCTCCTGCACCACGTCGCGCGCCTCGTTTGCGTCTCCCAGAATCCCCAATGCGATCGAATATACGCGATCTTGATGACGGTGGAAAAGAACCTCGAAGGCGGCGCGCTGGCCCGACTGTGCCAGCCCCAACAACTCTCCATCGGAGAGTTCAGATATCGCCCCGCCTGAATACTCACTCATTTCCTAACGCACTCAACCCTGGGACGTTCCCCGGATTTCTTGAACGGACTATTTTAGACGCCAAATCTTGGAGCCGGGATACCCCAGGCCCAAAACGCGTAAGTAATACAGTAGTCTGAGTTTTGACCCCCTGAGGTTCGATGAAAAACTTGAGGAGATTCGCCGGTTCGGGCTGCCCTGCCGCCTATGTGTTGATGGCTCTGGCCGCGGCGGGAATGCTCGTGTCGTTTTCGCTTTCGGGGTCGCCGGATCGTCTTGCGTCGTTCGTTTGGGCAGTCGGGTTGAACACGGCAGAGGGTTTTCAGCGGCCGTGGACGCTGGTCACCTATCCGCTGCTTGGGATGGAGCCGGTAGGCACCCTGTTCATTATTATGGGGCTGTATTTTTTCGCGATTCCGATCGAGCGCGCTTGGGGGACGGTCAGATTCGTCGGGTTTACTTTTGCGAGCACGGTTTTCACGGGGGTTTTGGCGTCGGCGGCATGCTCTCTGTTCGGGAACCCGAAGGTCATCGGCTCGATGGCTCTGCTGACGGGTTATTGCGTGGTTGCATGGGCGGTTCGGAATCCGAGGGCCCGCGTGCTGCTCTATTTTGCGATTCCTGTCGGGGCCAGGTGGATCGGCTGGGCGGTTGCGGTCATCACGGTGATGGCGTATTCATATTCGGCGCCGATTCAGGCTCCGTTTTATGCACTGCCGTTTGCGGGGGTTTGGGCTTATGCCAGCGGCCGTCTTAGGGTGCCGGAGAGGGCACGCCGAGCCGCAAAAGAAGGCGATTACGAAGGGATCAGCTGGGAGAAGCGCCGCCAAGCCGAGGACGAGCGCCGGCGTTTGAAGGAGCTGTTCGAACGAAGCTGGGGGTCAGATGATGACGAACCCGGTTCGGCCTCGAAATAGATGCGAGTTTTTTGTTTGAGCCGGAACGGATTGGAAAACTGTGCGGTATTATCCTATTAGCCGGTGAGACACCGGCGACGTCTAATTTCCCTTGACCGGGGAAAACGGGGGACCCAGACCCTGGGGCGAATTCCGCGAGAGCGGATAGGGTAACTCTTGGCCCGAGCCCGGCAGCTAACCCCGTAGACGAAGCGAGGGCCCGAACATCGGCAGCGTTGCCGAGTGGTCGAGACGGCTGCGTTTTCGTCCAATGGCGAGCGCGGCTTTTTTGTCGGCCACGTAGAAGTGAGGCTTATCGTTGAGTCAGGCACGGTCATCGTGAAGCGTCGCTGTTGGCTTTGGGGCGGGAAGGAGCCCCGGGCCGGCTATGACACCTCCTGACATGGGGCATTTCGTTTGGCCGAGACGAGATGCCCCTTCTTTTTTCGCGACGGTTTGCGTCCCGCAAAGATCCGTTGTGTTTTATTTGCGGGTGCGCCGGTGCGAGAACCCCCTTCACCGTTCGCTTTCGCTCACGGGGCTTCCCCCTGCATGGCAGGGGGCAGCGTGGTAAGGGGGGAGCGTAATAGGGGGCGGTGGGGTGAGTTTTGCGATTGAAACGTGCTTCTTACATTTCCCCTCTTTGGCCCAAAGAGCGCTGAATGTCACGACGATGCGTGCTTTGCAAAACCTCGATGTGTGATCGGGCGTCAGGTAAGTGGTGTGTTCCAACGTCTACTGGGCGGCACCGAGTCGAATACGTTGTGCAGTCCGATGTGCCAAAGCCATAATGACAAGGTTTGGGAGCGGACGTTCTTGTGGGCAGATACACAAAGGGCGCCTATGATGTGCAAGTGATTGAAGACATCGGCGGGATTGATTTTCTGGTGCGGCCGCACACCACTGCAGTTCCCGCGGATGCGCCGCAGGCAGAGTTTGAAAGTTTGATCAAGCGATATGCCGATGACCTATTATATTTCCCCGATGGCAAGTTTAGGAATGCGGCGCTTCATCTCACCTTGATAGCGAGGTCTCAGGCGCGTGCCGTTTATAGCGCTGCGTTGAATTGTGAGTACGACCCTAACGATGAACCGCATCGCAGTTGGTGGAATTACATCTATTGTTGGACGGACGGCGAGGTGGTGGCGTTTAGTATCGCAAAGTTGGATGGCATCGAGCGGAAACCTACGTCGGCGATCGCCTCCGATGGCAAACGGTTCAAAGATGGGGGTTAGGCGCGGGCGGCCGCGGCAAGACCTTGAAGCCCGCCGTCCCGGGGGAGCAGAATTGTGTAACCCGTTGGCAATTTGCGGTTGGCTAACCCGACACTCGTTCAAGCCTGGCTGAGGCGTTTCTTCAAAATGTTGATGGAATAAATGGTTTCTGGATCCACTTCGTTTAGAGCCGCAAGGTACAGGCTTACAAAATCGCCGAAATAGGTGAGCGAAAGCATTCGCGAAAGCAGATCGCTGCCGACGGAATGAACTTCGTGCAAGTCGGTTTTCGAACCGATCAGTTCTCTCACCACATCGGCGCGCAAACGCATGCGAAGAGATTCATCGCCCGATGCGAGAATCACAACCGCCCACCGGTCCACGCCTTGTTTATCGGCGAGCGTCCAACCCATGATCTCGTTGTGACACAGTTCGGGAAAGGCGTGCCAAAACGCCATGTTCTTAGCGTTTTCGTTGATTTGACCTTTCCAGCGCGACGCCACGACCGACTGCCAACCGCCGAGGCCGTACAGCAGAATCGGTTTGCCATAGAGCGACATTGCGAGCAGTTTTGTGGGATTGGATTTAGATTCGGTTTTCACCATCCAATCGCTGCGGCATGTTTCCAGAAGTCGAAATGCACCGTCGAAATCCTGCTCAGGAAGATAGCCCAACATCACGCACGCATAGGCTATTGGAACGAATAGATAGCCGAGGGCGGTTCGCGGCGGCTGTCCGCCGGGAATCTTTACGCACGGATATCCGTGTTCTTCGCACAAATCTGCCAACTCTCCACCCGAAGTAACGGCCATGATTTGCGCGCCTTGATCCATTGCGCATCGGACGGCCGAAACGGTTTCCTCGGTTGCTCCGCTATAGCTGCACGCGATCACCAACGTTTTTGGAGAAACGAATGCAGGAATCGTATAATCGCGGCAGACGATGCACGGCACGGTGCCTTTTTCGTGCAGCAGTTCGCGCAGATAATCGCCGCCTGCCGCCGAGCCGCCCATACCGAGAACGACGACCTGCTCGCAATCCGAAAGTTCGTGCGGCAGCTGAAGCTGCGATGCGAGCGATAACGCGCGGCGGCACTGATCCGGAAACTGTTCGGCAAGAGCCATCATCCCCTTCGGGTCGTTTTTTGCGACGAACGAAGGGTCGTCAAGATGGCTCAAGGTTTACTCCTCGGCAAACGGATCGTAATCGTCAACCTCGGCTTCGGGGCTTGTGGATACGGCGGCGGCCGCGGTTGCTGGCTGATATTCGCCGCTGCTTTGATCGTCGCGCGGGCGGTCGAGCAGAGCCACGTTGTCGGCGATCACCTCGACCGTTTCGCGCTCGATCCCGTCATTGCCGGTGTATCTTCGCTGCTCCAGGCGGCCTTCGATGCCGACCATGCGGCCTTTGGTCGCATAGTTCGCCATGAATTCGGCCTGTTTGTTCCAGGCGACGATTCTAAAGAAGAACGCATCGCGTTCGTTGGGATCGGTAGGTTTGATTCGTTTTTGAACGGCGATGGAAAAGTTGACGACCTGCTGACCGCTGGGCGTGGTTCGCATTTCGGGATCGCGCACCAGGCGGCCTGTTAGAACGACACGGTTGATTGACATGGATTTATCCCTCTCGTTTGAACACTCTACCGCGAATGATTTCGTCGGAGATTCGGAATAACCTGCTGAGTTCGGCGGGAACTTTTGGCGGGCCGGTAAAAAGGATCAGGCAGTAGTTGCCGTCTTGGTGGCCTTTGATGGGATATGCCAAGCGGCGGCGCTCCCACAGCTCGGCCTTTTCGATCGAACCGCCATGATCGCTGATGAGTTTGGAATGCTTTTCGATGGCCGAGTTTACGGCTGCTTCGTCGAAGCTTCCCGGCAGGATGTAGATCGCCTCATAGGCGCGGATGCCTTCAGTCATAGTCCTCCCTTTGGTCTCTGGCCGCCGTTTTGTGCGGGCGGCAGAGAGGAAAAGTGAGGGGGAGTTTACTCCATTCGGCCATCGGGCAGCGAGATTGGATAAGATTCGCGGAGCCGATGCAGGCAAATCGCCATCGGGGCTTACCCACCCAGTGCGCGGGACGAGGTGAAGGGGCGTTTGTGGCGGGACTGTATGCGGTGGGAAACAGAAATTAATCGAGCCCCCTGCCAGGGCAAGGGGCTCGCTAACCTTTGTCCAGGGGCTAAGTATTAATCAGTAAGTGCCGCGCTTGGGAGACGCCTTCGCCTCGTGCAGGCTGCGACCTCGTCGCAGCGCGTACCGAGGCTGACGTCTCCGAAGGCGGCAGTGTTCCCTTTGGGTTAGGGCGCTTCGTCGGTCTGTTGGACATCCACCCTGACGGCGGGTTCGGCGCTGGAATAATCCCAGTTATCGCAATCGAGGCGGCGGCAGTACAACATCTTTTGCACCCTGCCATCGGAGGTGGCAACGTCGGCTTGTTTTGCGAATCGGCAGTCCAGACACAAGTCAGGCTCGATCAGTCGGACTACTTTCAGTTCTCTTTTTGCCATCCCCAATCCTCATGCGTGTAAAGCCGTTTTGCCGTGTCTCGCCTGATTACGGGCATGCGGAATTGACAGGTAATGGTCTGTTTGGCAGCAAGTTCGCAAAGGTGCGGGCTGGCAAGATCGCGGGAGTAAACTCAGGATGTTTTTTTATGTCTTTGGATTTGCGCGAGACGCTCGCGCGCGCGGTTGACCTTGAAGATGGAGAGGAGATAGCGGTTGCGCTTCAGTCCGATCTGCTTTCTTCGGGCAGGTTTGGGGAGTGTTGGCTCGCGGCGACCCCTCGTCGAATTGCGCGGATCGAGCCGCCTGCGGGCCGGATTCATCTGGACGGATCGGCGGAAGTTCACTCGGTGTGGGATCTTTCGCGTCTGCGAGATTTTCGGTACGAGGAGTTGGTAGATGCCGGATGCTTGATTGCCAGCGACAACGGCAAAGATGTCGAGTTGATTCGCGGCTCGACGTCGCATGCGCCTCAGATCGCCGCCATTGCCAAAAAACTTAACAAGCTGAAGGAATCGGGCGTTACGGATGCGCATTTCGAAACGAAGCGCGTGTGCCCGAAATGCCACAGGCCGCTTCCGAAAGACAGTGACATTTGCGAGGGTTGTTTGAATCGAGGCCGGACTCTGCGGCGGATGTTCGGCTACCTGAAACCTTACAAATGGCTTGTGGTTCTGAGCTGCGCGCTTCTGATTTCGCTGACGTATGTCGAGATGTATCCGTCGCTGCTTTTGAAACATCTGATTGACGACGTTTTGCCGCAGAAACGGATGACCTCTGGGTTTGTTTGGGTTTGCGTTTTGCTGTTGGGTTCGTATGCGCTTTCGTCGGCATTGAACAGCGCGCGGCTGTGGCTGAACGCATTTTTGGGAAACCGCGTTACGGTAGACATCCGCGCGAAACTGTTTTCGCATTTGCAAGCGTTGTCGTTGGCTTTTTATGATAAGCGGACGATCGGCAGCACGATGTCGAGGGTGACCAACGACACTGGAGCGCTTTATGAGGTTTTGGTGGACGGAATCCCGATGATTCTTCGCGACGGATTGAAGTTGGTCGGCATTCCGATTCTGCTGCTTTATTTGGATTGGAAGGTTGCGTTGTGGACGCTTGTTCCTGTGCCGTTTGTGATCTGGTTTGTGCACAAGTTTCGAACGCGAATCATGCGCGTTTGGCGGAGGTTTTGGCATAGCTGGTCGCGATTGAGCGGCGCGCTTAACGGAGTTCTGAGCGGAATGAGAGTTGTGAAGGCGTTCAGGGGAGAAGAGCGCGAAGTGGATCGGTTTCAACGTCGGATACAAGATTTGGCAGACACTGCGTTTGCCGCCGAAGGCGCGTGGGCGACGTTTTTTCCGATGATTACATTCAGCGTGAGTGTGGGCACGGCGCTGGCGTGGTTCGTGGGCGGGGTTGCCGTGTTGGATTCTGAGATTCAGACCGGAACATTTGTGGCGTTTTTGACACTCCTTACCATGCTGCAAGGGCCGCAGCAGACGCTCACGCGTTTGATTGATTGGACTTCGCGCGCATTGACCGCTGCGGAACGGGTGTTCGAGGTGTTGGATACGGTGCCCGAAATTCAGCAGTCGAAAGACGCACGAAAAGTTTCACGGTTCGAAGGGAGCGTTCGATTCAACAACGTGCACTTCGGATATGACAAGGCGCACGAAGTTCTGCATGGAATCAACCTTGAGGTGCATGCGGGCGAGATGATCGGAATCGTGGGGGCAAGCGGCAGCGGAAAGACGACTTTAATGAGTCTGCTGTTGCGGTTTTATGACCCGAGCGAGGGTTCGATTGAATTGGACGGCGTGGACTTGCGGGATTTGGATTTAGAACAGCTTAGATCGAGCGTGGGAGTTGTGCCGCAAGAATCGTATCTGTTCCCAGGGAGCATTTACTACAATATCGCCTATGGTCGGCCGAGCGCGACTCCCGAAGAGGTGATCGCGGCGGCGCAGGCTGCGAACGCTCACGGGTTCATCACGAAGTTTGCCGACGGCTACGACACGTATGTCGGAGAACGGGGACAAAGGCTGTCGGGCGGAGAAAGGCAGCGAATTTCGATCGCGCGCGCGATTTTGCACAACCCGCGGCTGCTGGTGCTCGATGAGGCGACCTCGAGCGTTGACACAGAAACTGAACGGATGATTCAAGACGCAATTCAGGCTTTGGTGAGTGGGAGGACGGTGTTCGCGATCGCGCACCGATTGAGCACGCTGAGGAACGCCGATCGGATCATCGTTTTGGAAGAAGGACGGCTGACGGAATCTGGGACGCACGAAGAGTTGATGGAACTGGGCGGGACGTATCACAAACTGGTAACGATGCAGTTGGAGATTGCAAGAATGCGGTCGGAGTTCATCGAACCAGATGTCGAGCCTGAGCCCGTTTAGATTACGATTTTTCTTTTGAAGGGGCACTTGCATGCTGTAGAAGCAGCGGATCCGCGAATCAGTGTGGCCAGTTTTGATGCGTTATGTGCGAGACGATGAACGGCAGATGGAAGGGCTGAGCCGCGACCGTCTGGATATGTTTTTGAAAACATACTACCAGCCAAAACTTTCGGGATTTTCAGCCGTGGGCCGTCCGATCGAGACGTTTTTCGAATTCCAGGGAATCGTTCAGCTGCGGCAAAAGATGAGCAACCCCGACGGAAGGACGATAACATTGGATATCGCGGCGTTGGAGTCGGAAGATGGGCCGAAGGTTACGGCGCTTATGAGCAGCCTTTTCTTCAACGCATGCTCGGCGGAGGTGCCGCCTAACTCTCCGCCGCCGAGCGGGATTGGGAAATTTCAGTTTTGGCTGAAAGTGTTGGAGCAGAACCACGATCAACTTCAGGCGACCGGGATATCGGGCTTGATGCTGGCGAAAGGCGCCGGAATGGAGGCTGAGTTCAACACGTGGGATCAGCTGGCTGCCAACTTTAGGGCGCGGATAGCGAAAGCGTCAGGAAAGACGAAGGCATAATAGTGACACCCCCTCCCTTTCGCTTGCGAGAGGGAGGGGGCAGGGGGAGGGAGAGGGTGCGGCGCATTCGAATCAATAGAAGTCTGCACGCGAAGTTGACAGCCCGTGAACTTCGATCGAATATGAGCGTGAGCGAGAAATGGTTTTGGTCGGCCGTGCGGAAAGATGTGTTAGGTTTCAGGTTTCGCAGGCAGTACCGCATCGGGCCGTATTTTCTGGATTTTTATGTGCCCGCGGCGAGACTTTGCGTTGAAGTTGACGGTGAGCAGCACGCACTTCGCGCGGATAAGGATTCAAAACGCGATGAGTACTTAGCACAGTTCGGGATTCTTACCGTGCGGGTGCCTTCGTTAGATCTGTTTCGACGCGACCATGACAAGTTTGTCGCATGGCTTGTGGAAATCCGATCTTTGTGCGCAAGCCGGGCCGGCTCTCCACCCCCTGCCCCCTCCTCTCGCAAGCGAAAGGAGGGGGAAAAGGGGCGCAAGTCCGATCTTTAGTTGCAAGCCGGGCGGGCTCTCCACCCCCTTGCCCCCTCCTCTCGCAAGCGAAAGGAGGGGGTGGGATGGTGCTTTAGACAGCTGCCTTGGTTTTGGCGGTGGGCATTTTGCGGATTTTGTCGCTGGTCGTCCAGGTGTCCCACGCATCGCTGAACTTCGTGAAGTGAACTTTGAACTTCGGCGCCTTGATGTCAATGATCGTGGCGTTGTACCACTTGTTGTGCCAAAGCACTTGAACTTTGGCGCCCTTTTTGAAGCCCGACGAAATCGGCACTTTCACTCCGCCCATTTCGCCTTGAACCGTTTTGCCTGATGCCGCGGCGGTCGCCATGAGCGCGCCGCACGCAAGAAACGCGAGAATATTCCTCTTCATCTTCGTTACCTCCAGAGATTGCCCCGAAGCGCCGGGGCGGCTTCCCCGGTTATTCCAGGGTTTTGAGCGTTCGCTCCAAGTTCATTTACTGGGTGCCGGTACAATCGGTGTGCACACTACAGATGGCTCAAACAGAACTCCAGCCTCCGCGTAAGGGAAACGGTGGAAACAACGGCGACGACCATGGCCGATGGCGTAACGGCGGAGACGGAACCGGAGGATTCGAGCATCGGATCTCGACCGCAAAACTGCTGATTTATCTGCTGGTGTGCTCGCTTTCGGTGGGGTTTGCGGCGCTTGCGCTCATTTACATTCTGCGCACTTCGGACAAGTTGAGTTATCCGTTCACCACACCCAAAAGTTTGTGGGTGAGCACGGCGTTCATTGTGATGAGCAGTTTCACGTGCATTTGGGCAATCAGGGCGATTCAGCGCGGAAATCAAAAAATGTTTTCTGCGATGATCGTTCTCACGCTCGCGCTGGGCTGTTGTTTCTTGGCCAGCCAATCGTATGCGTGGTGGCATGTGAGACAGCAGATTGTGAGCGCATCGCCTGCGCCGATCAGAAACCTGTTTTATGTGGTAACGGGAATCCATGCGGCGCACCTGTTCGTGGGTCTGGTGTGGCTGGGCGTTTTGGTTTGGCAATCGCGCGCCGGCGTGTATACTTCCAAAAGAAAACTCGGCCCCGAATTGTGCGCGGTTTATTGGCACTTTTTGGATGTAGGCTGGCTGATTCTGTTCACAGTGTTGATGCTTCGATGAGTTCGATGAGTTCGCTGCAGCGCGCGCTGTTCGTTTTGTTGGGCGTGGGTCTGGTCATCGCGGCCGCGGGCTGGGCAGTTTTGGCTTTTCGTGCTCCCAACAAGGCTGCCGAGCAGCACCAGCCTGAGAGGTTCGGCTGGGCGCCGGATTTCGAGATGACCGCGCACACCGGGGTCATGATCTCAAACCGGAGCCTGCTGGGAAAGCCGTGGGTTTGCGATTTCTTTTTTACCTCGTGCAAAGGCATCTGCCCGAAACTCACTTCGAGCATGAAGGCGCTTCAAGACACCACCGACGTGAAACTGATCTCGTTTTCGGTTGACCCAGAACACGACACGCCGAGCGTGCTCGAACGGTATGCGCAAAAGGCAGGAGCCAAACCTGAGCGGTGGCTGTTTTTGTGCGGCAAGCCGGGAGAAGTGCAGCGAATCTCCCGAAACGGCTTCAAACTGGGCGCTACGGAAGTTCCCGGAGCGATTTTGCACAGCGATCGGCTGATTCTGGTTGATGCCGAGGGACGAATCAGGGGCTACTACCACGGCACGGATGAGGATGAGATCGCGCGTCTCCGGTCGGACTTGGCGCTGCTCTCAAACAAAAGTACTCGGTGAAATTTCACGATCTGCCCGCGCTCAACGCCTGCCTGAATGCGGCCAGCGCGGTGCTGCTATTGCTGGGAAGGTGGTTTATCGGCAAGGGGGACTGGCGGCGGCACCGGGCGTGCATGCTGACTGCCGTGGTGACTTCGAGCCTGTTTTTGGTGGGGTATTTGACGTATCACTCGCAGGCGGGGACGACGCGGTTCACCCATCCCGGATGGCCGCGGGTTGTATATCTGTCCATTTTGAGCACGCACACGGTTTTGGCCGGGGTGATCGTGCCGATGGTTGCGATCACCCTGAGCCGGGCGCTTAGGGAGCGGTTCGACAGGCATAAGGCGATCGCCCGGTGGACCTTTCCGCTTTGGCTGTACGTCTCGGTGACGGGGGTGCTGATCTATCTGATGCTGTACCGGATTTGGCCCCCCGGCGGCTAAAAACTTCGTGAAAAATTGCACAAAGTCTGCCGAAAACGTTGCGCAAATGATGAATCAGGGGATAAGATTTGGAAACGCAGTCGAAGGTGGGGCGCGCCGGGTTGGCGGTGCGGAATAGGGACGAAGGATCGGCTGACGAAGACAGTGCGCGGATGAAAAGGTGCAACGGAATGTGGGCTGGCAGCGGTTCTCGACGAGAGCCAACCCTTTCATCTCAGTCAGCCGCTGGCGGCGTTGGGAGGCAGAATGCCCCAGATTTTTAGCAAGAAGGCGAACTACCTGGCGCGCGGGAGCATCGTGATGACCGGGGTGGTGTTCGTTCTGATCGTTTTGATCAGCCACAACGTTACGGCCTATACCCACGATTTGGGCGTTGCGTTTCAGCAGCCTGCCCCTTTCAGTCACAAGCACCACGTGAAGGAACTTGGGATTGACTGCCGGTACTGCCATCAGTCGGTGGAGAAAGGGCCGTTTGCGGGTCTGCCGCCGACGGAGACTTGCTACACATGTCACAGCCAGATCTGGACGAACAGTCCGCTGTTGAAAGTGGTGCGCGATAGTTACACCACGAACACTCCGATCGAGTGGAACCGCGTGAACAACCTTCCTGATTTTGTTTACTTTGATCACAGTGTGCACGTTGCGAAAGGCGTTTCGTGCTACACGTGCCACGGCCAGGTTGATCAGATGAACCTGCTGTATAAAGAGAACGCGTTTGAGATGATCTGGTGTTTGCGATGCCACCGAAACCCCGAAGCGCAGGTGAGGCCGAAGAGCGAAATTTTCAATCCGAATTACGATTATTCTCAGCACGAAACGCTGGGGAAGCAGCTGGTCGAACAGTATGGGATCAAGAAGGAGCAGTTGACGAACTGCTGGATTTGTCACAGATAAAAAGGCAGCGATTTGAAACAGGCCGAACCAAAAAAAAGCATTGAAAAACCGCTGAATCTGGATGAGGTTCGCGCGGAGATATCGAGGCGCGAAGGTCAGCATTGGCGCGGAATCGAGGATGCGCTTCAAACCGAAGCGTATCGAGAAGCATTGGAGCGCGAGTTTCCGAAGCAGACCGCGCCGTGGGCATCGGATCTAGATCGCCGAACGTTCGTGAAGCTTGCAGCGGCGACGCTTGCGATGGCGAGCCTTTCGGCGTGCCGTCCGAAATATGCCGATAAGATCGTGCCTTATGTGCGAATGCCCGAAGAGATCACCCCTGGGCTTTCGAACTATTACGCCACGTCGCTTCGGTTCGATGGATCGGCGCTTGGGGTGTTGGTAAGGAGCGATACGGGAAGGCCGCTGAAGGTGGAAGGAAATTCCGATCATCCGGCCTCGCTCGGTTCTACGGACGTTTTTGCTCAGGCCGCGATGTTGGAACTGTATGATCCTGATCGGCTTTCGAGCATTCTGTATTTGGGCGAGCCGAGCACGTGGGATCAGCTGACGAACGCGGTGAACGCGGCGATGAAAGGCAGCGGGAAGAAAATCAAAATCCTTTCCGAACCGATCTGTTCGCCGACGCTGTTCGGTCAGATTCAGAAACTGAAGCAGGCGAATCCGAACGTAGAGTTGCATCAGTATCAGCCTGTGAGCACCGACAACGAGTTTGCCGGTACTGAGATGGCGTTTGGAAAGCCGCTTCGCGTTCGATATGACTTCACGAACGCCGATGTTGTGGTTTCGCTCGATGCGAACATTTTCGGTGCGGGTTCCGGGCATATCCGTTATACGCGCGACTTTATGAGCCGGCGCAAGATGGTCGGCGGCAACAAGCAGATGAATCGGCTTTATGTGATCGAGAGCGCACACTCGATCACGGGAGGCAAAGCGGATCACCGATTGGCGTTGAAGCCGTCGGCGATCGGAGCGTTTGCGCAGGATTTAGCCGCCGCGGTTGGGGTTTCGGCGACGGGGCCGAACAGTTCGGATGCCAAATGGATTCGGGCGGTTGCAGCCGATTTGAAACGATGCGGAGGGCGGTGCGTTGTGATTGCAGGAAGAAATCAGCCTGCCGAAGTGCATGCGCTTGCGCACGCTATGAAGCACGTTTTGGGCGCCGTGGGGCGGACGCTGTTTTATGCCGATCCGCTGCCGATGCAGGAAACGAAGCAGTTGGAATCGCTGCGCAGCCTGACGGCGGATATGAATGCGGGAAGCGTTGGGCTGCTTGTGATCATCGGAGGCAATCCTGCCTACGATGCGCCTTCGGACATCGGCTTTATTGACGCGATGAAAAAGGTCCCGATGATCGTGCGCGCGGCATCGCATTCCGACGAAACTGGATTCCATTCGCATTGGCAGGTGCCTTTGGCGCACGACCTCGAGCAGTGGAGCGATGGTTATGCTTTCGACGGCACGGCATCCATTATTCAGCCGCTGATTGATCCTTTGGTGGGCGGAAAAAGCGCGCATGAGATTTTGGCACTGATGGCAGGAGACGCGCGCGATCCTTATCAGATGATTCGAGAAACTTGGGACGCGGCAAAAGACGAAAAGCTTTGGCGCCGAAGGCTGCACGATGGAGTTGTGGGCAAGACCGAGTGGACGAACGTATCTCCAATCCTGAGCGCATTATCGCAGATTCGTCCGGCCGCTCCTGCATCAGGAACTGAACTGGTCTTTCTTCCGGATGAAACGATTTATGACGGCAGGTTTGCAAACAACTCATGGCTGCAGGAGCTTCCGAAGCCGATCACCAAACTGGTTTGGGAAAACAGCATTGAACTGAGCCCGAAAACGGCGCAGAAATTGGGAATCGAGGACACGATGGGCCTGATCGGCGGCAACTTTCATACCACGAAGGCGGAAGTAACCGTTGGAAACAAGAAGATGGTCTGTCCGGTGAGCATCGTTCCTGGTCATGCGGACGACGTGGTTGTGCTTCGCTTGGGTTATGGGCGCACGCGTGCGGGGAGTGTGGGAAACAACATCGGCTTCGACTCACAATATCTGAGGACAAGCGAAACGATGTGGACGGCGGCAGGCTGTTCGATCGCTTCGACCGGCGAGCCTTATGAACTGGTAAGCACGCAGTTTCATTATTCGATGGAAGGGCGGGGATTGGTGCGGATGTCACCGATCGGTGAGTACTTGAAAAAGCCCGACTTCGCCCAAGAGTACGATTTGGAAGACGAAGAGAAGCCGATGGGCAGCGAGAACGCCGAAGAGCCGATCCGTCTTTCGATGTATCCGCAGCGGGAATACAAGGGCAACGCTTGGGCGATGGTGATTGACACGACGCTTTGCACCGGATGCAACGCTTGCGTTACGGCATGCCAAGCAGAAAACAACATCGTTCCGGTTGGGCGGGAAGAGGTTCGGCGCGGACGCGAGATGCACTGGATTCGCATTGACCGCTACTATGAAGGGAGTTTGGACAATCCAAAAATGCACATGCTTCCTGTTCCGTGCATGCATTGCGAACAGGCGCCGTGCGAAGTGGTGTGTCCTGTAGCGGCAACGTCGCACGGTTCGGAAGGGCTGAACGAAATGGTTTACAACCGCTGCGTGGGCACGCGGTACTGCTCGAACAACTGTCCCTACAAAGTTCGGCGGTTTAACTTCAAGCAGTATGCCGATACGACGACTCCGCTTTTAAAGATGCTTCGCAATCCAGATGTGACGGTGCGCGGGCGCGGTGTGATGGAGAAATGCACGTATTGCGTTCAGCGTATCAACGCGGCGCGGAAGCGTGCGAAGAAAGAGAATCGAGAGATTCGTGACGGCGAAGTTGTAACGGCATGCCAGGCGGCTTGTCCGGCTCAGGCGATCACGTTTGGGAACAAGAACGATTCGAACAGCGCAGTTGCACGCCTGAAAGCCGAGCCGACGAATTATGCGCTGCTGAAATCGCTGAACACCGAACCGCGAACGACTTATTTGGCGCGGATCACCAATCCAAATCCGGAGTTGGAGGGCTAAGGCGAAGATGTCGGAGATGAACGGCAAATATCCGGAAGATATGGGGCTTCGCGACGCTCCGATGATCGAGGGCGAGCACGATTACGGAACGGTTACCGACAAAATCGGAAGCATCGTTTTGGATCGGCCTTCACCCAGACAGTGGTACATCTGGGGTGGAATCGCAGGGATCTGTTTGGGCTCATTTCTGGTTTCGTTTTGTTGGTTAATTTATAAAGGTGTTGGCGTTTGGGGAATCAACAATCCGTGCGGATGGGGATTCGATATTATCAACTTCGTTTGGTGGATCGGCATTGGCCACGCTGGAACGCTGATTTCGGCGATTTTGCTGCTGATGCGTCAGCGGTGGCGGACTTCGATCAACCGCCTTGCGGAAACGATGACGTTGTTTGCGGTGTGCTGCGCCGGGTTGTTCCCGCTGCTTCACACGGGCCGGCCTTGGGTGGCTTATTGGCTGGTGCCTTATCCGAACGCGCTTGCGATTTGGCCGCAGTTTCGAAGCCCGCTGGTTTGGGACGTGTTTGCGGTAACGACGTATTTAACGGTTTCGGCTCTGTTTTGGTATGTGGGTTTGGTTCCCGACTTGGCAACGCTCCGCGATAAGGCGAAGCACAAACTCGCGAAGATCGGAATGGGGATTATGGCGATGGGGTGGCGCGGCTCGGCGGCTCACTGGCATCGTTATGAAGCGGCGTATTTGGCTTTGGCTGGACTCTCCACGCCGTTGGTCTTGTCGGTTCACTCGATCGTGAGTTTGGACTTTGCGGTTTCGATCGTGCCCGGATGGCACACGACTATTTTTCCGCCGTATTTCGTTGCGGGCGCTGTTTTTGCCGGTTTTGCGATGGTGCTGCTGTTGGTGATTCCGATTCGCAAGTGGTATGGCGTTGCGGATTTCGTTACGATGCGGCACATGGATTGGATGGCGAAAATCATGCTGGCGACGGGATTGGTCGTTTTTTATGGCTACCTGATGGAGATGTATTACGCGTGGTACAGCGGAAACCAGTTTGAAATCGCGCTGGCATCGAATCGGCTTTCGGGTGATTACAAGTTTTGGTATTACGCATTGATCTTCTGCAACGGTTTGGCCCCGCAGGTGCTGTGGTCGAAAAGGGTGAGGCACAGCTTGACTGGGCTGTTCGTGGTCAGCCTGATTGTGAGCATCGGCATGTGGCTGGAGCGGTTCGTGATTATTCCGGTGAGCTTGTCGCACGATTTCATGCCGAGCGCTTGGGGCGGCTATACGCCGACGATCGCATTCGGCGACGTGATGTTCTTCCTGGGAACGTTCGGCATCTTTCTTGGTGGAATGGTGGCGTTCGTTCGAATCCTTCCAATGATTCCGATGTCGGAGATCAAGCATCTTTTGCATTTGGAAAAACACGAATCGCATCCTGCTGCACAAGCGGAGACGGTGGCCTGAATCATGCACACTTCAAAACAGGAACCAACGATTTTCGGCGTGATAGCGGAGTATTCGGATGGCGAGGCGGTTTTGGCTGCCGCGCAAGCCGCCCGCGACGCAGGCTTCAAAAAGATGGACGCATACACGCCGTATATGGTCGAGGGATTGGTGGACGCGTTAGGAAATAAAGATGACCGCGTTCCCAGAATCGTATTCATTTGCGGACTGATCGGCGCGGGGCTTGGGTTTTTAATGCAGTATTGGATCACAGGAGTTGACTATCCGATGAACATCGGCGGACGGCCGAATTTGAGTTGGCCCTCGTATATTCCTATAACGTTCGAGAGCGGTGTGTTGGTGGCGGCTTTTTCGGCCGTTGTAGGAATGTTCGGATTGAACGGACTGCCGCGCCCGCACCATCCCGTTTTCGATGCGCCGGGATTCGACCGCGCAACGCGCGACAAGTTCTTTTTGTGCATCGAAGCCGAAGACGAAGGGTTCGATGCGCGGTTGGCGAAGGAAGTTTTGCTGGCCACTAAGCCCGACTCCATTCAAGAGGTGCCCAACTTATGAGGCCGGGCGCAATTGTAATTGCAAGTTCGCTGTTGGTTTGCGGTGCGATTATCGGGTGCGAGCGCGACGACATGTGGGAGCAGCCCAAAACGGCGGTGCTTGGAACCAATGAGTTTTTCGATAACGATCAGGGCGCTCGCATGCCCGTAAAAGGAACGGTTGCACGAGGGGCTGACAATTTGCAAGAAGACGATCTGCTTTATCGGGGCATGGAGAATGGAAAACTGGCGGAACGGTTCCCGTTTGAAATAACTGAGAACGATTTGAACGCTGGTCACGACAAATATGATGCGTTCTGTTCGCCTTGCCATGCGAAGAGCGGCGACGGAATGGGAATGATCGTGCAGCGGGGCTACAAGCAGCCGTTTTCGTTCCACATTGATCGGCTTAGGAACGCCACGCCAGGATATTTTTATTCGGTGTTGATCCGCGGACTTCGTCCAACGCAGCTGCCCGGTGTGAAATTCGAACCCGATGATGACAAAGTGCACCCGGCGGTTGCGCACAAACTTTCGCCGGTTGAGCGGTGGCAGATCATTGCGTACATCCGGGCGTTGCAACTGAGCCAAAACGCGACGATCGAGGATGTTCCAATGGAGCAGCGAGGCGAACTCGACAAGCCAAAAACGGAGGGCAGCAATGGCGAGTCCCATTGAAGAAGCCCGCGTGAAACTCAGCGGCATCGGCACGATGCAGGCGATCGGCGTCGTTGCGGCGATCGTGGGTTTGGGAGGGTTTTTCTTCGGTGTGTCTTCCAAGGCTGTCGAACATCCGTGGCAGTCGTATCTGTACGGTTTTATGGTGTGGACGGTGCTGGCGTTCGGTTGTCTCAGCATTAGTTTGCTCATTCACATGACGCGCGGCAAGTGGGGATACACGTTCATCAGGGTGATGGAAGCGGGGTCGAAAACCGTTCTGTTGATGGCGGTGCTGTTCATTCCGATTCTTGCTTTTTTGAAAGACATATATCCGTGGGCGAATCCAGACCTGGTTGCGGCCAGCAAAACGATGCAGCACCGAGCTGCGCTGTTGAATTTGCAATGGTTTGCGATCCGTTCGGCGGTTTATTTTGCCGTTTGGATTGTGCTTGCATTCGTGCTGAGCAAATGGTCGAAGGATGAAGATCGGACCGGAGACGTTAACTATCTGATCAAGCGGACGAATTTGGCCGCGCCTGGGGCGGTGCTGTTGGTGCTTACGGTGAATTTCGCGGTAACCGACTGGGTGATGTCGCTGGAGCAGCATTGGTATTCCACGATTTTTGGTTTGATTTTTGTTGCTGGCGGCGCGCTGATGGCGCTGGCGCTTGCTGCGACGTATCTTGGCATGGTGTGGAAGCGGGAGCCGTTCACCTCACTTTTAAATCCAAAGAACTTTCATGATATTGGGAACCTGCTTTTCACGCTGGTTGTGTTTTGGGCGTATTTAGCATTTTCGCAGTTTTTGATTACCTGGTCGGGCAATCTTCCCGAAGAGATTATTTATTACGCGAACAGGAAAGAGGGGCCGTGGATGCCTGTGGGCACCGGCATCATTTTGCTGCACTTTTTCCTGCCGTTTTTGCTGCTGCTTTCCGCACGTTTGAAGCGCACGCCGAGCATGCTGCTTCCTGTAGCGATTTGGATTTTCCTTATCCGGATTGCGGAAGTTACGTGGGAAGTTTTGCCGTCGTTCCACCGAACGGGGGTGCAGTTCAGTTGGGTGGATGCGGCGGCCGTCATTGGAATCGGAGGAATCTGGTTTGCTGTTTTCGGCCAGATTCTAAGGTCTACGCAGCTGTTGCCGCGATATTTGCAACAGCCGAGTGAGGTTGCCGAACATGCATGATCACACGCCGGAACATCCAGAACCGAACATCGAAGGCAGCATCGCTACCGATGAAGTGCTTACTCCAAAAAGCGCGCTGCTTGTGGCGGTGGTTCTGGCTGTGTGCTGCATCTCGGTCGTCATCATCTCATACTTTCTTATCCGCGCATGGAGTCCGCCGGATCAGCCGCAATCGGCAAGCCCCGACCTACAGCTCCAGCGCCCCACCGCGATGCCCGCGCCCAGGCTTCAATCGGAACCCGGTGTTGATATGAAACAGTTTTCGACGCGGCAGCAAGTCGAAATGAACGGGTATGGGTGGGTGGACAAGCAGAAAGGAATCGTGCACATTCCTATCGAACGCGCGATCGAAATTACCGCGAAGAAAGGGCTGCCTGCGCGGCCCGCAGCCGCAGGAGGGAAACATTAAAATGAACTCCATAAGAATATTTGGAATCGGGTTGGTTATCGGTCTGTTTGCAGCCGGTTTTGCTCAGGGCAAACTGCAAAACATTACCAACGGGGTTAGAATTGATCAGCATTTGAACTGGCAGCTGCCTTTGGATGCGCAGTTTCGCGACGAAACGGGGCGACAAACGCCGCTCGGCGACTATTTCGGCGGCAAAAAACCTGTGATTTTGGCGCTTGTGTATTATCGCTGTCCGAAGCTGTGCGGCCAAGTGATGAACGGTTTGCTGCAAACCCTCAAGGTGCTTCCGTTCGATGCGGGCAATCAGTTCGACGTGATGTTCATCAGCATTGATCCCACCGAGACATCGGATTTAGCCGCGAAAAAGAAACAGTCTTATGTTCAAGAGTACAGACGGCCCGGCTCGGAAAACGGCTGGCACTTTCTTACGGGCGACGAGTCGGAAATCAAAAAAGTTGCCGACGCGACGGGGTTCCGATACAAGTATGATCCGACCACCAAGCTGTATGTTCACGGCGCGGCGATTATGGTGATCACGCCAAAAGGAAAAATCGCGCAGTACTATTATGGAATCGAGTTCAGCGAACGCGATTTGAGACTCGCGTTGGTTCAGAGTTCGGAAGAACGAATCGGCAGCCTGGTTGACACGGCGCTTTTGCTTTGCTTGGATTACGATCCCATTCAGGGCAAATATGGCTTCGTGATCATTCCCGCCATGCGGATTATGGCGATTCTTGTGATTGGAGCGCTTGCCGTGTTCATCATTCGATCCATCAAGAAAGACAAGCGGACGCCTCTGACGACAGGCGACGAGGTTGAAGAGGACAGCCGATGAGATTCGTTCCAGAACAAGCGTCGAATTTTGCGCCCGAAGTTGATTACATATTCTATGTCCTTCTGGCGTTGACGATCTTCTTCACGTTTGGCGTGGTGTTCGCCATCATTTATCTAAGCGTGAAATATCGCGCCGGATCCAAGGCGAACCGCACCAGGCCTCCGCATCACAACACCGCGCTGGAACTCGCGTGGTCGGTGATCCCGTTCCTGATGGGCGTGCCGGTGTTTCTTTGGTCGGCCAAGTTGTACGTCGAGATGTATTCCCCCAAGAACACCGCAGGCGCGCTCAACATCTCGGTGGTGGGCAAGCAGCGGATGTGGCACATTCAGCACCCAACGGGCCAACGGGAAAATAATGAACTTCACATTCCGGTCAACCGCGACATCAAACTCATGATGATTTCGCAGGACGTGATTCATTCATTTTTCATTCCCGATTTCCGCATCAAAAAGGACGTTTTGCCGGAATACTTTTCCACCCAATGGTTCCGCGCGACCAAAGTCGGCAAATACCATCTTTTCTGTGCCGAATATTGCGGAACGAACCATTCCGAGATGATCGGAACGGTTTATGTGATGACCCCAGAAGATTATCAAAAGTGGCTATCGGATACCAAATGGGGCATGAACAAATTCGGCCGCCCGGATACCATGGTGGAGCAGGGAGAAAAGCTGTTTGTTACGCGCTGCGCCGGCTGCCATGGCGCTGGCAAAGCAGCCACAGCGCCTTCGCTCGCCGGCCTGTTCGGAAAAGAACGCGAAATGGCCGATGGGCGGCGCATCACGGCCGATGAAGATTACATTCGAAGATCCATTTACGAACCCGATGCGATGGTTGTGAAAGGGTATCAAAACATCATGCCTTCGTTCAAAGGGCAGATTGACGAACAGCAGGTGTTCGAAATCATCGCATACATTAACTCGCTTTCTAATCCGCAGATTCAAGCGGGGACAACCCTGCCCACCGCAAGCCGAAAACAGGAAACAAAGCAATGAGCATCGCCCAAAAACCGAACTATCTGGATTCCGAATTGGGAATCAAAAGCTGGCTTACCACGCTCGATCACAAGCGCATCGGAATCATGTACCTTTTGGTCATCTGTGTGTTCTTCATTGTCGGCGGCTCGATGGCCGCATTGATAAGAGCAGAACTGCTGACTCCCAAAGGTGACCTTCTGACTTCCGATGCCTACAACAAAGCGTTCACGATTCACGGCGTTACGCTGGTTTTCTGGGTGCTGATTCCGGCGGTGCCCGCGGTGCTTGGCAACTTCTGTCTGCCGCTGATGATCGGCGCGCGCGACGTGGCATTTCCCAGGCTGAATCTGCTCAGCTGGTATGTGTTTACCATTGGCGGCGTGTTCGGCATCATGGCCGTCATCTTCGGCGGCATTGATACGGGATGGACGTTTTACACGCCTTACAGCACAAGTTTCTCGCACACATCGGTTGTGCTGGCAGTTACGGCGGTGTTCATCACCGGTTTCTCATCCATTATGACGGGGCTGAATTTCATCGTTACCATTCACAAAATGCGCGCTCCGGGGATGACGTGGTTCAGGCTGCCGCTGTTCGTTTGGGCCAACTACGCAACCAGTTTGATCATGGTGCTTGCAACTCCTGTGATCGCCATCACGGTGTTTCTTGTCGGCCTTGAAAAGGTTGCGCACATCGGGATTTTCGACCCGGCTTTGGGGGGCGATCCCATTCTGTTTCAGCACATGTTCTGGTTTTATTCGCATCCCGCGGTTTACATCATGATTCTGCCGCCGATGGGGGTGATCAGCGAAATCGTCGCCTGCTTCTGCCGCAAGCGCATCTTCGGATACGAGTTCGTCGCATATTCCAGTTTGGCCATTGCGATCATCGGTTTTATTGTTTGGGCGCATCACCTGTTCACGAGCGGGCTTTCCACCTATTCGGCCATGGTGTTTTCGTTCCTCACGTTTTTGGTGGCGATTCCTTCTGCGGTGAAGGTGTTCAACTGGACAGCCACATTCTATAAAGGAGAAATCCATTTCGAATCGCCGATGTATTTCGCCATCGGTTTCATCGGCTTGTTCTTGATCGGCGGCCTCACGGGTTTGTTCCTGGCATCGCTCGGCACCGACATTCATTTTCAAGACACCTATTTCGTGGTTGCGCACTTCCATTATGTGATGGTGGGTTCGGCCATCATGGGCTTTTTGGGAGGGCTGCATTTTTGGTGGCCGAAGATTACAGGCAAACTGTATGCGGAAGGTCTGGCAAGGTGGGCTGCCGTCATTATCTTTTTGGGCTTCAACTTCACGTTCTTCCCACAGTTCATTTTGGGCTATTTGGGAATGCCGCGAAGGTATCACAGTTACAGCGACGAATTTCAGGTGCTGCACGTCTGTTCCTCGCTTGGTGCCACAGTTTTGGGATTCGGTTACATTCTCACGTTTTGCTACCTGCTCTATTCGGTGAAATTCGGCGCGAAGGCTCCCAAAAACCCATGGGGCGCAAAAGGGTTCGAATGGGTTACCGATTCGCCGCCGCCCACCGACAACTTTGATTTCAAGCCCGTAATGCGCGAAGAAGCGTACGCCTATAAGCCCGATTACGAGGCGCCGGAGGTTGTGCATGAGCGCGCATGAACAGGAACTGCACTTAGGACATCAGTTCGAAGATTTAAAACAGCAGATCGAATCCTACACGATCGGCATGTGGATCTTCCTGGTGACCGAGGTGATGTTTTTCGGCGGCCTGTTCACCGCATATATCATCTACCGAGCGAAGTTCCCCGAAGGCTGGGTGCACGGCCATCATCATTTAGATTGGCGGCTCGGCGGCCTGAACACGCTCATCCTCCTCACCAGTTCGCTCACCATGGCGCTGGCGGTGCGCGCCGCTATGCTCAACAAATGGAAGCCGCAGGTGCTGTTTTTGGTTTGCACCGTTCTGCTCGCGTTTGGATTCATGATTGTCAAGTATTTTGAGTATTCCAAAAAATTCCGCGAGCACATCGTTCCCGGGCCGCTGTTCGCCCACAAAGACGATCCTGGACAGGAACTGTTTATGGGGCTGTATTTCGCACTCACGGGACTGCACGGATTTCACGTCCTCATCGGAATTTTGGTCATCAGCGCCATTACGATTCGAACGATCAACATGCGCAGAATGAGGCAGGATTTCATTCCCGTTGAACTCGTGGGGCTGTATTGGCACTTCGTGGATATCGTTTGGATTTTCCTCTATCCCCTTTTGTATCTGATTTCGAAATAAAACCATGACCAATTTGCACGACGAAGAACACAGTGACGTTGTCCACGCTGCAAGCGTGGGATCGTACTTGGCAAACTACTTCGCCCTTCTCGGGCTGCTCATCATAACGGTCGCAGTTGCCCGCGTGGATTTAGGAATCCTAAACATGTACGCCGCGATGCTGATTGCTATGGTCAAAACGGTTTTGGTTGTGCTGTTTTTTATGCATCTTGGAAAAGCCGGGCGGTTGTCACGCATCTGGGCGCTCACCGGTATTTTCTTCTTCCTCATCATGATCGGTTTGAACCTCACGGACTATTCCAGCCGGCACATGGATGCAACGTCCAGCCCCACACAGCCTCAGCGCGGCGGCGAGCAGCCTCCTGCCGAGTAGAATCTCCGCATGAAACTGTTCCTGGATACCGGCGATGTGCGCGAAGTTAAAGCCGCAGCCGAATGGGGCGTGCTCGACGGCGTTACCACCAACCCGTCGCTGATAGCCAAATCGGGGCGGGGGTTCCGCGAAACGGTTTTGGAAATCTGCGAATGCGTTCCGGGCGGCGCCATCAGCGCCGAACTGGTCGCAACCGATTACGACGCCATGCTGAAAGAGGCGCTCGAAATCCATTCCTGGCACGAACAGATCGTTGTGAAAGTGCCGATGACTGAAAATGGAGTTCGGCTGACCAGAACACTTTCCGACCGCGGAGTGCGCACCAACGTTACGTTGGTGTTTTCGGTGAATCAAGCGCTGCTTGCAGCCAAAGCCGGCGCCACGTTCATCAGCAATTTCGTCGGCCGCGTGGACGATATCGGCGGCGACGGCATGCAAGCCGTGCGCGAAACCGTTGAAATGGTCGAATCTTACGGATTCGACAGCGAAGTGCTGGTCGCAAGCATAAGACACCCGATGCACGTGGTCGAATCGCTAAGGTGCGGCGCGCACATCGCCACCATGCCGTTCAAAATCTTCCAACAGTTGTTTCACCACCCGCTTTCCGAAGCGGGTCTGAAACGGTTTCTGGATGATTGGAACGCTGCAGGTCTCGAAATCTTTTCGAAGGCCAAAGTGTGATCCGCGCGCTTCGCCGCATCCACAATTCTGTCGGCAATCTCCTCTCCATGAAATGAAAGCGACGCCTCGTATCCCCCATTCCGATACTGGCTGCGGGTGAGTTCATATCCCAGCCAGCCGTTGCAAAATGAAACCGTTGCCGATCTGCCCGCAACCTGCGCCTCGATCGCCGCTCCCAGCGCATCGGTCGGTTCGGCTGGCACAAAAACGAGCGCAAATCGGTTCGAAAACTTCAGCACCTGCACGCTGCCTTCGGTTTCCGCAAACTTCGAAACCAACAGGTTCGCGAGCGCCGATGGAATCCCGTTGAGTTTTGCAAAATCGGGATGCGGCCGCACCGGCGGCAGATCAATCGGCGACTCTTCAAGCGAAATTTGCGGCGATGCAACCGATTCAGAAAACTCCGTTTTGGCTTTTTCCAGGGCCGATGCCATCGCCTCAACCCCCTTCATCCCGCTCGCACCGTTCGGCGGAACCGGCGAAACGTCGCCCATCGCTCCGTTCAAAAACATCCGAGTTTCGCCAGCGGGTGCCAATCGCATCCATGCGCCGGGCCAATCGCCGTCGGTCTTGTTCCATTCGGGACCCAAAACGGTTGGGTGAGCGGAAAACTGACCAACCGTATAAAGCCTCGTGCCGTCAGAAATCTGCAGCCGAACGAACCGCGGCCGGCTCGAACCATCGCCGCGACGCGTTCGATTCAACTCTACGTGCGATTCATTCCACCTGATCCACTGAACCACTCGAAAACTTTTGGCTGCGCGAACAGCCTCGGCAACATCGCGCGCAAACGCGGCGGCAACTTCTTTGTCAAAAGCAGCGATTCCTGGGATCTTCATGGTCATGTTGGAGTTGAGCATCTGACTGTCGGGCGCGCAATGCGTGTGGCTCGCGCAAACCAGCACCTCATACCCAGGCAGCAGCCTTTTCACGTCCAAATAAAAAGATCGTGGCACGGTGAGCAGTTCCACCGACACCAGCGCCAACTTCAGATCGCCCTGACGAAACACAAACGCCCGCGCCTCCAGCGGCTTGCCGCCGGAATCCGCCATCTTGTCGCGCCGTTCGGTGTAGCCGCCGAGCGGCAGCCGTCTGCCTGCGCCCAATTCGTGAATTCCAACAGCAATCTCCAAACGGTCGGCCCGCGCCAAGAACAATCCCAATGCCAAACTCAACATCTCAACGCATTATAGGAGATAATTTATATCGAACGGATTATGGATATCGTCGTACCGAAGGAGTTTCAGCACCTGTGGGTGCAAACCGAAGAGCGTCCCATCGTCAAGTATCCCGCGGACGTGCTTCGGGCGCGCGCGCTGCCCATCGAAAGAGTTACAAAAAAAACCCGCGCGCTGATGGACCAGATGATTCAGGCGATGACCGACGCGCACGGAGTCGGTCTCGCGGGGAATCAGATTGGAGAGCTCCAACGCATCATCGTGTTCGTCCCAGCGGGAAGGAAACCGATCGCGCTCGCGAACCCCGAAATCGTTTTCAGCGAGGGCAATGCAGTAGGTGAAGAAGGATGTCTCAGCCTTCCTGGGCTTTATGGCGATGTCGAGCGGGCTGCCGTTGTCGAAGTCAAAGGGTTGGATCGTGATGGCAGGCCGGTGAAGCTGCGGTTGGAAGGCATGGCCGCGCGCGTTGTTCAACACGAAATTGATCACTTGGATGGAATCCTGTTCATTGACAAAGTAGATCAGGCAACCCTTCATTGGCAGTATCCCGCGGGGTACAACGACGAGTAGCGCATGCGGCTCGTGTTTTTCGGCACCAGTTCGTTTGCGGTTCCAGCAATGCAGGCCGTCAGCGATTCCGTTCTGCAGGTGATATCCCAACCCCCCAAACCGCAAGGAAGAAACCGGCAGCTGATTCCATCGCCGGTAGCCATCGCAGCCGAAAAACTTGAACTCCCGGTTTCCACTCCCCTCAACTGCAAGGCTCCCGAGTTCGTTCAGTTCATCCGTTCTCTCAACGCAGACGCGTTGTTGGTGGCCGCTTATGGACAGATTCTGCCGCAGTCATTGCTCCAATCTGCATTGCGTGGGGGCATCAACATCCACGCAAGCGTTCTTCCCAAATACCGCGGCGCGGCTCCCATCCAACGCGCCATTCT
>JAJPJR010000003.1 GCA_021324165.1 Armatimonadota bacterium | reverse complement strand
GCCTTCGGGGATGCTTCAGTTTTCGAACATGGTTCAGCGCGTTGATGCGGCGGCTTCCACGTGCGAACAGCTGCCGCCCGTAGACGAACGGCTCCACGCGCTGGCGAAACGTTTTGCAGCGGCAGTTCGATCGGCTGCCCCGGTTTTGGATCAAGCCAACGATGCCATCGGCGCGGGCAGACAAGCAGAACTGCGCGGCGCACTCAAAAGTCCGGTGATCGGTGCGCTGAACGGAATTGTAAGCGGCGGAAATCCGTTGCGAGAAAGGCTGGATGAGTTGATGCTGATTTGGCACGAAAAGATGCTCGCAACATCCGAACTGCTGCCGCCGGGGAGCATCGAGTTTTTGTGCCGCACGGTGTTTGAAAAAGCAAGGAAAGTGAAGGATGCCGCGATGGGAGCAGATGATGCCACATCCGTCCGCGCGTTGCAGCCCGCATTCGACGATTTCAAGAAGGCGGACGACGCTTTGGAAGGCGCATCCGAAAACTCGCAAACAGGATTTGAGCGCGTGAAAACGTTCTTGGCGCAGTCCAAACTTTTTTCGGCGGAAGTGAAGGCAAGGCTGGATCGCTTGAAAATGCACCCGCCCTTCAACGCAAGCGAGCTGGCACAGATGAAGAGTTCGAACGGATGGATGGTTCCCGGCGCAAAAATCCGCACACAGATTTCGTTCGACGAACTGAAAGAGATCTACTATTCGCTCACGTTTTGATGGTTGAACGGATCGCATGCTGCGCGATGCGGCGCGCGGCCTCGGCAACCCGCTCTCCGTTTTGATCGCCTTTCACCGTGAGGCTCATCCGCACGTACCCTTCACCGGCTGGGCCGTAGCCAGTGCCCGGAATCACGAGCACTTTGGCCTGTTCCAATAACCGTTTGGCAAATCCGGCGCTTGTTTCATCGGTGGGAACTTTTGCCCAGATGTAAAAACTGGCTTTCGGCGGCTGAATGTTCCATCCGGCCTCGTTCAACGCGTGAACCAGAACATCGCGGCGTTTTTTGTAAACCTCCATGGTGCGCGAATTATCTCCATGATCTAAGGCCCAAGCCGCAGTGTCGGCAATCGCTGCGAACTGCTTGCTGTCAATGTTGTCTTTCAATCGGCTGAGAGCGCCGATCGCGTCGGGATTTCCACAAGCGAAACCGATGCGCCAACCGGTCATGTTGAACGCTTTGCTCAAAGAGTGGAATTCGATCACACAATCTTTGGCTCCATTCACCTGAAGCGCGCTCGGCGTTTTGTAGCCGTCGTACGTGACCATCGCATACGCAAGGTCGCACACCAAAACGATGTCATGATGTTTGCAGAACCGCACCGCATCCTCATAGAAACTGATCGGCGCAACGGCGCCTGTAGGATTTCCTGGATAGCAGGTGAACATCAGTTTGGCGTTTCTTGCGGCATCGGTTGGAATGTCTTCAAGTTTAGGCAGAAAACCGTTCGCCTCATCGAGAGTTGCGTCATAGATGTTTGCGCCGCACATCCGCGCGTGAATGCGATAAACCGGATAAGCCGGATCGGGCAGAATGATGCCATCGCCTTCGTCAATATATGCCCAGATGAGATGCGAAAGTCCTTCTTTGCTGCCGATGAGTTCCAAAAGTTCTTTGTTCGGATCGAGATTCACGCCGAAGTTTTTTTGATACCATCGGGCCGCGGCTTCCAGGAACGGAGTCCACCCGCGCGGCGATTCGTCATAGGTGTGTGCGGCGGGGTTTTCGACTGCCTGCTGCGCGTACCGGACAATCGGTTCGGGAGTGGGCTGATCGGGATCGCCGATGCCCAGATCAATGATATCTTCGCCTTTCGCGCGCATCTCGGCTTTGATCCTTGAGATTTCGGCAAACAGATAGGGCGGAATCGTCTCGATGCGCTTGGAAACTTTGGGCATGGCGATAGGTTACCGTTTTTTTGCCGAAGCGCAGGCGCTTTGGAAACTCTGATATGATGCAGAGGTGAGATTGCAAACTCCGCGCCTTTTGATCCGCGACTTCTGCGACGCCGATGCCGAAGATGCGTTCGAGCTGTATTCGGACGATGAAGTCAACCGCGGGATTATGGGAACCGCTCCATCGAGCGTCGAGCAGATGCGCGAAAACCTTCGGGCTGTCCGCGGAAAGTACGCAGATTTGAACGGGATGGGTGTTTGGGCCGTGGAACTTTGCGATGCGCGCAAAATGATCGGCACGTGCCTTCTGAAACCGCTTCCAAATTCAGAAAAAGTTGAGATCGGATGGCATCTCAACCGAGCGTTTTGGGGATACGGCTTCGCCACCGAGTTCGCAAGCGCTGCATTGCACTACGGTTTTGAAACGCTGATGCTCGACCGGATTTATGCGATTCTTTTTGAATGGAACTTGCGGAGTTGGAACGTGGCGGTTCGCATTGGGCTGAAGCATCAGGGGCAGACGAACGAGTTTCACAACCAAACGTTGGAGCTTTTCGTGGCGGCGCGCGAGGAGTACCTTCGATCAAAGGTTTAGCTGCGACCAGATGGCATCAATCTTCGTTTTCGTTTCGTTGTCCATCTGAATCAAAGGCGGCCACTCACGCGGATACCCTTCGGCAGGAAGTTTGTGCGTGCAGTCAAAACCGATTTTGCCGCCGAACCCGATCTGCGAAACCGCATGATCGAGATGATCCACCGGCCCGCGCACCAGCAGCGAATCGCGCTGCGGATCGCAGTTTGCGCCGATGCGGAACAGAACGTCGCGCAGATCGTGAACGTTTACATCGTGTTCGAACACAAAGATGAATTTCGAAAACGTGAGTTGGCCCAACCCCCACAGCGCGTTCATCACTTTGAAAGCGTGGCCGGGAAACCGCTTTTTGATGCTGACGAACGCCATGTTGTGAAAACACGCTTCAACGGGCAGATTGATGTCCACAATTTCAGGCAGCGTCAACCGAATGAGGGGCAGAAAGATTCGTTCGATCGCCTTTCCGATGTACGCATCCTCCATCGGCGGAACGCCCACGATCGTAGCGGGGTACACCGGGTTTTCGCGCATCGTGATGCATTGCGCATGAAACACTGGAAACGGTTCCGGCATCGAGTAATAACCCGTGTGGTCGCCGAACGGACCTTCGATCCGTTTTTCGTCCGGATCAATCAGCCCTTCGATCACAATTTCGGCGTCGGCAGGCACCGACAGATTGACGGTTTTGGCTTTCACCATCTCTACGGGATGTTTTCGAAGATATCCTGCAAACAGCATCTCATCAATTCCCGGCGGCAAAGGGGCAACCGCCGAAAACATGCACGCTGGATCGGAGCCCAACACGATGCACGCTTCGATGCGCTGGCGTCTTTCACGCGCCAAACGTTCGTGTTCTGCTCCCGATTTGTGCATCTGCCAATGCATGCCTGTCGTGCGCTCATCATAAATCTGAATGCGATACATTCCCACGTTGCGCTTCCCTGTTGCGGGGTCGTGCGTGAACACCATGGGAAGGGTGATGAACGGGCCCGCATCCATCGGCCAGCACTTTAAAACGGGAAGTTTGGTGAGGTCCAGATCGGTTCCTTGAACGGTTTGCGCTTGACAGGCCGCTTTGCTCACAGTTTTCGGCGCCGCTTTTGCAAACCTGCCGAGTTTGGCGAGCGCCGCGATCTTGTTCTTCAAGCCTCTTGGGATTTCGAAATGGAGCGTTTTATCCAATTCGTCGGCGATTTCCTGAACCGATCCCACGCCGAGCGCGATTCCCATCCGCTTTTCGGAACCGAAGCAGTTGATCGCCACAGGAATCTCGAATCCGGCGGGCCGTTCGATGAGCAACGCTGGCCCGCCGCCCGGCATTTTCATGCACCGGTCGGCCAGTTCGGTGATCTCCAAATTCGGACTGAGCGGGTGGGAGATGCGGCGGAGTTCGCCTGCGCGCTCCAGCGCACCGAGAAACGGTTGAAAACCCTCGAACACTTCGAGGCGAGTCTACCAGTCCAAAGGCTAAGCCAGATGGACGCTGACGTGGTAAACGATCACGCTGACCATTACGGCGTTCGCCAACGCCATGATATGTCTGGTGATCCGCTTGCGCCACATGTAGCACGCGATGCACACAACCAGAAGCGTGAGCGACAGTTTCATAAAGTCGAACAACCCTTGGTCGTGCGCGGAGCGCAGCACAGGGTTGAGTTCTTGATGTCCGGTTTGAATCGCCAGAATGGTGAGCGCGAAATCAATCATCGCGAGGGCGGCGTACAGCACGATCTCGGTGGGAATGAACTTTCGACCTTCTTCAAGGAAGTTGATGCTCACGGTTCGTACGTTCCGTTTGCGGGCGTGATCTTTACTGCCAAAACACCTGGATTTTTGGGCGATGCGCGCCGCGGCTGGTAAATTCACTCGGGCTGGGATACAATCGTGTTTCGCGGAGAGGTCGCATAGCCCGGTCTAGTGCGCCGCACTCGAAATGCGGTGAGGCCGCAAGGTCTCCGTGGGTTCGAATCCCACCCTCTCCGCCAGCCTACAAATCTCAGGCTCCCGCTTGCCTCCAAGCCTCAATCTACCCCGGTCTGTACGCATGTTGTACGCACGTGACCTTCCGATGTTTCGAACTCGATTGACCCTGCGGAGACCGATTTTTCGCTCGTAGGGGGTGGGGTAGGTCAAGATTTCTGGTTCCATTCTGCGATTTGGGAAGCCCCAATTTTCCGAGAGGCTCACAAGCAAAACAGAGCGAGTCCTCCTGGTGTCAGGAAGGCTCGCTCATGTTCTCCGTGGGAAAGGTGTGGGCTCTTTAGGGAGGAGACATCCCTCTCTTGGAGAGCCAGAGCCTGGCGTTCGGGTTACCCTGACTCTCCATGATTGCCCGTACGAGAGCCTTCTTGTAGTAACGATGCGAACGTGCCTTGCCAAAGTGCCAGAACAGGGGTTTTGACCGCTCGTAAATCAATCGGGCATACTTCCCGACCTCCCTGGCTTTCCGATTTCGGAAGGACGGAGCACAGTCAATCTGCTCTGCGGCAAGGACTATATTGTTGATGGCTTTGAAGCGCTCGTCTACCTGCTTCACCAACATCTCCTGCTGCTTCCGCTTCAATGGCAACAGAGGTTCGTTCATAAAGCTTGGTCGTTCCGGGATGCCGCTCATCCCAGCAAGCATCGCACTGACTTCAAGCTGATTCACGCTACCGATGAAGGACTTGATTTGCGCTAACATGATTGCCGCTTCATCTCCCAAATTTCGGTAGTGCTGGTTCGCCCGGCGAAGTGCGTCTTGCCACGCTTCCTCTTGTTCGACGTAAATCCCCTTCGCTTCCTCCGGACTTGAAACACTCTCGGCGTGGATGAAGTGAGACGATGGCGGCATTAGCGCAGCCCGACTCCGCTTCACAAGAAGTTCACGTTGATGGTCTGGCGACTTCAGCCATCGCTGGTAGCAACGTTGACACAGTGAACGCTTCTGAACGGAAGCGGGGCGCTCCTGACAAAAGCGGCAAAGGCTATTCGTATCTTCGTGTTTTTCCATAAGTTTGATGGCACTCCTTTGATGCCACCAAGCCTGTCGTGCACTTTCCAGGAATTCCGGTCACCCTGTTCGAGATTTCTCTGAAATGTTCTCCGATTCGAAGGTGAAAGCCCTGCGCTGCGACCTTCACTAACATCCTCAAGTTGGGGCGCTTCCTTGGTAAAGGCGCATGGAAAATCCATGCGCATATCGAGCCAGACGGGACTCGACGACTGATTCACCACTCCCGACCTATCCTGACCTCGACCCCCGAGTCGGAGGCATCTTGCCGAACCTCAAGCGACTTGCATCTAAGTATGCGAATCGGGAGGAGTGGCTCACTTTCGACGACGCCCTGCAGACACTTCTCCTCGGCGCTCAAACTGCACTCCAGAGGCTCGATAGGTCGATGACCACTCGTGAGCAAGGGCGGTACATGGTCATGCGCTCAGAGAACTTCCTGAAGACTCGCATCGACCTTGAATCTCACGTTTCGTGCCCTTCGCATGTCACGGGCGCTCGGAATCGTGTTCGAAGCGGAGTTGGCACCGAAGAAGAACACCAGGCTGCAGGGTTCCTCTCGTTCAAGAGGATTTGCTTCGGCGATTTCGAGGACGGTTGTCAAGCCTGCCAGTGCTCGTCCCTCGACGACATCGAGGGAGAAGCTCTGGAAAGGTGGTCACTGGCTCAGCTTCCTGAACTCGATGCTGCGGTCTTTGAACTCGTTAGGATTCTGCAGTTCAGCTATGGAGAAGCTGCAAGCATCCTTGGAATCTCGGTTGACCGTGTTCAGTCCCGTCTCAAAGCTGCATGCAAGAGGCTCGCCGACTTGTTTGACGACATCAACTAACTTGTTGGCAGAGTTCGCAGGTTCCGCTCAGGGACTTGCCGAAGAAGAGATTGTTCAGCGGTCTCATCAACGTGAACAGCGCATAAAGAGGCTGTGGCAACTGACCGCATTGCCCAGCCTCAACCTCTGTCTTGCAGCATCCCAACGCCACTGGCGAGCTTTCATCATCGACGCAGGTTCTTGCGCTGTTTCTTAGGCTTAGACCAGACCCGCAGAGTGCTACGAATTCTGCGCTCGACGGCAAATCGAGCACTCACACGAGCGTCCTCCGGCTCGTCGTTGGCTAAGTACCCAGCCAGAAGCTCATCGTAGAGTGTGTGGTTGTGTCGAACGTGGGCACAAACAGCACGCCTCGCTCGGTCGGCTAGAGGCAGATTTGTGTTCGTTCCGACCCGCTGGCAACCGTCCTCCAGGGTGTGGTCGAGAGTAGCTCGCAGGTCTAACTCTGGGATGCTCGGGTATAGGCGCAGAATCTCGGCTTCGAGTTGGTTCCGCTGATGATGAGTGTGTTGTGGTTCTTCGAAGTTCGTTGACATGGCTCGATACGAGCCGAGCAACAGAACGTGAGGAAGCGTGTGAAGAGGAGGAAAATCCTCAAGTCAAAAGCTGCGCAAAGTAGTCATTGAGAATTGAAAGTTCTCGATGGCTTCAAATGAACGAAATCCAACCTGTCCAAACCACCGAAATCCAGCGCCTCGTGGTCGATGCGATTGACTACGCTCGCCAATCGAGAGCACCCGCCACGTTGAAGGCATATCAATCCGATTGGAGCCTGTTCGAGAAGTTCTGCGTCTCGCATGGACTTGGAGCACTTCCCGCTGAGTCATCAACAGTGGCGCTCTTCATCACAAAGCTCGCTGAAACTCATCGACCGTCCTCCATCCAACGAAAACTCGCTGCAATCTCGGTGGCTCACAAGACAGCCGGTGTGCCATCACCCATCGCTGCTGAAATCGTCCATTCGACGATGGCTGGGGTTCGAAGGGCAAAGGGTATGTCAAGAACCCAGAAGTCGCCAATCCGTGCGAGGCATTTCCGTGAGGGGCTCTCCCTGATGCGGTCAGATATGAAAGGCGTACGTGATACCGCCATCATCCTCGTTTCGTACGCAGGGGCACTTCGACGCTCGGAGGTAACGGGGCTTGATTTATCTGACCTGACGTTTTCCCCGGAAGGCGTCGTCCTCATGTTGAGCCGGAGCAAGACTGACCAAGAGGGCTCAGGGGTGAAGGTTGCTATCAAAGCTGGTAACCGGGCGGACACATGTCCCGTCAGGGCGCTGAGGAATTGGATTTCGGCGGCTGAACTCTCCGAAGGAGCGCTATTTCGCCCGATAACGAGAGGCGGACGCCTTGGGATGACACGGCTGTCCGACCAGACTGTTTGCGCCATCTTCAAGGAGTTTGCGCTGCTCTTGGGGCTCGACCCGAAAGATTACGGTGGGCATTCAGGACGAGCCGGAGTCATCACCGATGGTTTCGCTGCGTCGGTCGCTCAAGCAGTCATTGCCAAGCACTCTCGACACAAGTCGAACGCCATCTCTGATTACTTGAGGGAAGCCACTCTCTTCGACCAGAACCTGAGTGGTCTCGTAGGGCTCTGAGGCAAGAAGTGTGTTGCGAGACTTTGAGACATGCCCTGAGGGTAAGGCAGTCTGCGAAGCTCTCAACTTGCGGGGGGCATTTCTGATTATGTTCAGGTTCAATGATACGTACCAGTGGCAGAGTAATGAGGAGTGAGCTAAGAAGGACAGTTAAGCAAATTAGGAAATGCCCGAGGCTCGGGCTCAGGGCATTACCCTGTGGACAACTCCCCGAGGTGGCAGAGATACCTAATTCCACTCAAGCTGAGTCTTGATTCCGAGAGTAGAAGCCTCAGTCTCTACGGCGCTAGAAATTCGTCTCTTCCAGTCCTCTGCGTCGGAAGCGTCGTGGACGCAAATGTAGAGCCCATCATAAACATTTACCATGATGCTAAACCCATGCTTCCCAGGATTTTGAATCGCTAGTCGGTAGACCTCAAACATCAGTCTTTGCTCATAGGATTGCGCTACTTGTGCCAGAACACTTCTCACGTCATCGCCAGGAAGTCCATCGTGAGGCTCCGGCTCCAACAGGATGGCGTTCTTCCAGGCGTCGAGCGCAAACCCAGTTTCACGAATCTGCTTGAACTGCGCCTGTCTCGTTTCCAGTAGTCCCTTGACGAGCGAATGGCTTTTCATGCGGTACCAGAGATTCGGGGTGATTGCATTCGCCAGGTCGCAGACGTTCTCACGAGACGGGTCTCGGCGAGTGCTCATGCCAAAGCAAATGGAATAGATAATTTTCTTGAGCGCAGGTCGTGCATCCGGCGTCAGCCGAAGGTCTGCAATGAGAGTGTCAAATGGCGAAGCCACAAACGGGACACCCGCCTCTTCCATTCCCCAGACACGGTAATTGATGCTGTACTGGGCTGACGCCAGGTCGCACTTGAGCCAGTCTTGGCACAGGACATCCCGCACACATTGCTTCAGGTTAGCGATGCTTGTGTCAGTTGCCGAGAAGATTCGGGCGCTATTCTCTGTGGTCTTGTAGAGAGGCTTGGGGCTGGTCAAAAGTTGGGCAAGGACTGCACTCTGTCGTCCCTCGGGTGTGTGCATCTCACCCAAGCTTGCGGCAAGCTCGGCTGCCTCCTCCCAATGAGCGGAAACTGCCTTGGAGAATCGGTTGGTCGGCAATGCGTTCATGTACTCAGCCATCAACCGGGATGCTTCCGGTGCTGACGTGAGTGTGAAGCTGCGCTTTGGGTTCACCGCCCTTTTGCCGGTGACAAACTCAACCCGTGGTGTGCGCCGGGAACGGCGTTCCTTTTCCCAAAGCCCCTCGACCTCCTTGGGAAACCTGCTGAGCACTATTCGAGATTCGCACCTACCCCTGGAAGGCTCATACACATATCCTGAGAGAGCCACTCGAAAGACATGCTCGGAGAAGTCCTCGGCGACATCTCGAACGCTGAAGTTGTTCTGATGGAACGATTTCTCCTTGTCCATCCACTCCGACACAACCTTTGCTGAGGCGACAAGATTATCGGTCGCAAAATCGAAGTGCTGGCAGTAAATCAGATACTGGAGGAACTCCCATCGTCCCGGCTTTGAATCGAGAGCCGGATACAGTCTCAAAATCTCATCCCGAAACCATTGCGAGCAATACCGGACGACGCTCACGACTTTGACTCTCCATCTGTTGAGCGGTCTCGATTGCGGCGCTCCATCAGCCGGTTGAGGTCACGAAAGTAGGTTGCTCTGCTTCGTCCGGTTTGCCTCGCATACTCCTCAACCTTCGCCTCGGTTGGGATGTCGAGCGCCTGCAAGTCCACCAGGAGCCGATTGTTGCTGTCGATGCCCATTGTATCGAGGACTGTGCGCTGCCAATCCAGATTGCCTTCCCTCAACTGCGACGCCGTGATGTAGAGTCGGGCGCTGACTGAGCGGACATATGGGAGCCATCTCCAAACGAAGTCAAGAACCTCTTGGTCGTCGAACCAGGTCTCGACATACTTGTGGATATCCTCCGGGCTTGGCGCAAAGTGGATGAGGATGCCCCGGTCTTCGATTGCCGCAACGTTCCGGTTCAGTGTGCGCCAATCATTTGCAATGATGACAAAGCGGCTGGTCGTCTCGAACTCGCTTGGCACACCCTCATCGCCGATATCGCTGTGCCTGGTGCGCCAGGACACGGTTTTGACTGGCGTCGTCTGGCAGGCTTGTTTGAGCAGCCGGATAAAGGCTCGGTCGCCGTAGAGCGAATCGACATCGTCGAGAACAAAGAGTTCATCCTGGTGCTGGTACAGGAGCTTGTAGAACTCGAATGCCGAGAGGTTTCCGTCGAGGTGTTTACCGGAGCCATTGACCGCTTTCTTGACGATGGAGGTCTTGGCTAAGCCCGGCTCGCCAACGAGGATGATGTTGCTAGCCGTTGAAGCAAAGTGCTCGACTGCTCGCTGAAGTTCGTGATATGTGGAGATTGTGGTCTTCATCCCTTAGGAATCAGACCGGAGCACGCTTTTGAGGAAAACAGTGAAGGAAGCACCTTTTTCACGAGATTCCTCAAGGTGGACATATTGGATGACTAGAGAGGTATGCCGACCTTTACGATTCCTCTCGAAGAAGTCGCCACTACGCTTCGCTCGCTCTCTCATAGGCTCCTCGACTTGGAAGCTGAGGCATCAAGGCTTGGGTTGCTTCTCGCTGAATTGTCTTCTGCCGACGAGCCGCCAGCACCGTTTAATGACGCCAACCTGAAAGAGTGGGTGGACATTCTGGTCGCCCGACGCTTGGAAACCAAGAAGTCCCTGAATTTCAGCATCCTCGTCTACGGCTTTTCGCATCACAAGTTCCAAGCAGCCCTCGATGGCTGGTTGGTTGACCTTGAAGCAATCATCGACCAGGAATAGCGCAAATCACCCATATTCTCGCAAGCGCTATTTTCAGCGCCCGTCTGTGTAGGTCGAGTTGAAGTTCGTGTCGGACAGCCATTTCTTGAATGCGGGGTTGTCCGAGAACTGCTTGAACAACTCCGTGTGGTCGGTGAGTAGCTCGACGAGCACCCGCTGCAGAGCCTTGTCGTGCTCGATGCGGGCGTTCTGCTTGTCAGAGTTGGCAATGGCGTTCTGATACGCCTTGTCCGCCGCCACCTTCGCAGGAATTTCCTGCGTGATGACCTCCTTTATCTTGTCTCCATCTTTCCACTCGATATTCCCAAATTGGTCATTGAAGGACTTGAGGATGTTGCTGAGTCGGTCAAGTTCGGGTTCAGGAGGATGACCTCCGCCTGCCGTTGGCACGGGCTCAATCTCGGAATCCTCGTCCGTAAGCGATATGGATAGAGCCGACCGAACCTCGACTCGGTAACTGTCCATGTCGATGGACTCCAGGATTCCCTTTGACAAGTCCTCTTCTTTAGGGGCTGGCAGCTTTGGAATGAGGAAATTCAGGAAGATGGACAGCCGTTCCCAGGAAGCGATGCTGTAGGTGAGCACCGAAGCTAGGAACCCGTATGTCCGTACAAACGCCTTGGCTTTGCCCTTGAACTCAACCTGACCATCCTCGTCGAGAGACTCCAGGTACGTTGCAACGCAGCCATCGAGAATCGGGTCAAGCGCGTCTCGGTCAGCACCAGCCAGATAAAGCTCGACAAGCTGCCGAACGTCAGCATCGCTGTAGACCTGAGCGGCATCGAGGTCAGCTTTGAGGTCATGCAGCTTGTTCGGGTCAGTCTCCCGAGCCAGAACAGTCGTGCGGTAGTAATCGTCAAACGCCATCTGAATGATGTCAATGTCATTCACGAAGTCGAGCACGAAGGTGTCGTGCTTCTTGGGGTGTGCTCGGTTCAGGCGTGAAAGGGTCTGGACAGCCTTGATTCCCGAGAGAGGCTTGTCAACGTACATCGTGTGGAGCAGTGGCTCGTCGTACCCGGTCTGAAACTTGTCAGCGCAGATGAGGAAGCGGTAAGGGTCTTCCTGTATCATCTCGGCAATCTTGTTGCTGGCAAAACCGTCCAATGACGCCTCAGTCACCTTCTGACCGCCGTATTCGTGCTCTCCAGAGAAGGCAACGATGGCTTTGTACGGGCTCTTGCGCTCCTTCAGGTAGTCCTGGAAAGCGTGGAAGTAGTCGATGGCTCGCTTGATGCTTCCGGTGATGACCATTGCCCTCGCCTGACCGCCAATCTTTTGCTTGGCAATCACATGGTCGTGGAAGTGGTCAACCATGATTTCGCTTTTCTCCCGAATGGCGTGGGTATGTGACTCGACATACTTGCGGAGCTTCCGCTGAGCCTTCTTCGAATCAAATTCAGGGTCGTCTTCAACCGTCTTTATGAGGTTGTAATAGGAGTTGACCGGCGTGTAGCTCTTGAGCACATCCAGGATGAATCCCTCCTGAATCGCCTGCTTCATCGTGTAGCTGTGAAATGGTCGATGCTTGACCACATCACCCTCGGGGTACGGCTCTCCAAAGACCTCAAGGGTCTTGTTCTTGGGAGTCGCAGTGAAGGCAAAGTAAGACGCATTCGGAAGCATCTTTCGAGCCGCCATGATGCGGTTGATTAGGTCTTCCGCGTCCTCTTCATCGTCCTCGGCTGAGGTGCCCGAGAGAGCAATGTTCATCTTAGCTGCGGTCTGACCGCCTTGGCTTGAATGCGCTTCGTCGATGAGGATAGCGAACGTGCTGTCCTTGTTCGCAGAGCCGATGTCGTCCAAGATGAACGGAAACTTCTGAACGGTGGTGATAATGATTTTCTTTCCGTTCTTGAGGAATTCCTTAAGCTGTCCCGAACGCTCTGCGTGCCCCACCACCGAACCGACTTGGGCGAACTGCTTGATGGTGTCCCGGATTTGCTTGTCGAGGATAACCCGGTCAGTCACGACGATGACGGAGTCAAAGACCGGTACGGAGTCCTTTTCCAGCCCCACAAGCTGGTGAGCAAGCCACGCAATCGAGTTCGACTTGCCGCTTCCTGCCGAGTGCTGAATCAGGTAACGCTTGCCTGAGCCGTGGGTTCGAGTGTCGGCGAGGAGCTTCCGCACAACATCCCGCTGGTGAAACCTGGGGAAGATGAGCAGGCGTTTGACTTTGCCTGTCTTCGGGTCTTTCTCCTCTACCCGCTCGGCATAGTTTTCGATGATGTCGGTGAGACCTTCTTTCGTGAGAATCTCCTTCCAGAGATAGTCCGTTTTGAGCCCGTTGGGGTTTGGCGGGTTGCCTGCCCCATTGTTCCAACCCTTGTTGAACGGAAGGAACCAAGACCCCTTGTCCCGAAGATGGGTGCAGAAACGAACCTCAGCATCATCGACGGCGAAGTGAACCAGGCATCGAGCGAAGTGAAAGAGCAGTTCCCGACTGTCCCGGTCTCGCTTGTATTGCTGGACGGCGTCCTCAACGGTCTGCTTGGTCAGGCTGTTCTTGAGTTCAAATGTGGCAATGGGCAGCCCATTGATGAAGAGGCACAGGTCGAGCGCAAGCTGGGTTTCATCCTTGCTGTAACACAGTTGGCGAGTGATGCTGAAGATGTTGGAATCCCATCGCTCCTTTGCCTTCTGGTTGCCTGGAGAGGGCGTTCCGTAGAACAGTTCCACGTGGGCTGCCTGATGAGAAACACCTTTACGAAGGACATCGACGATGCCTCGCTTGGCGATTTCTCCCTGAAGCCGGGTTAGAAACTGCGTTCGTTTTATTCCATCGGTGCCAATGTCAAGCTGGGCGAAAATCTTCGGTTGAGTCTGCGCGATGAACTGGAGGAGGTAAGTGAGGTCAACGGCATATTCCCTACTGTAGTCTTGCGAGCGTCCTAGAACGTAGCCAGCGCCGCCGTATCCAGTCGGGTTCTCGGCAATGCCTGGAGCGACCGGCTTGAGAATTTGCTCGTTGGTCAGCCCAGTGAGGCTGCGAATGATGAGCAGTTCGAGTCCCTTTTCGCTGGTGTCCGTGCTCATGAGCCTCGCTCCATATGAGCAACCCGGTCATAGACACCTGCCTCGTCCAGTTCCTGAGTCATCTTCGAGAGAGCTTCTTGGCGGACGGCGCTCCGATGTTCCTGGAATGCAACCAAGTCCCGATACAGCACTCTTCTGTGAGTCCCGACACGGTGGAAGGGAATCTCTCCGGCATCGAGCAGCCTCATGAGGTACGGGCGAGACATTCCCAGAAAGTTCGCTGCCGCCTGGGTGGTGAACGGCTCGTCCTCTGGAATCAGGCAGACCGACTGCTGCTTTTCAAAGGCTCCCAAAACGAACGAAAGAACCCTGCGCAACTCTGGAGGCAGGGCGACTTTCTCGCCGTTTCGACCGACCAGTGAGGCAATCTCTCCCTCTCGGCAAAGCTTGGTCAGCCTCTGCAGAGACTCTGCTGAGACTGCACCCGGCTCGATTCGGATGTCCTGACTGGCACGCACCCTCCAATTATGGCTCCAACTGAAATATCCGCAACCTCAGGAGAGCCTCCATCAAATGACCGTCAAATAAGATTCGGGCAGATTTTGAACCTAAAACGGGCTTCTCAATGGCTCTCAATCAAATACCCATCAAGTAAAAGCGGCGCACCCTTCGTGCGATTTCGCTTGTGCCCTGCTCACAGTTGCTCTCTCATCCCAATGTTCGACAGCCCTCGATTGCTCAAGTCTTCACGTTGGGCTGTTCGAACTTCGGGACGGTCGGCTTCCGCAAAGACACTCTCGCCTCGCAAGTACTTCTCGCCCGCATCATCATCGGTTAGCGCAATGCGTAGTGCAGGAATGAATTCAAGCTCTGTGTTATCCAATCCGAAAGCTCTCATGCCAGCTTCGAGCGCTTGGACATGCATGTCACGGAACATCCACCGCTGAGGGTCTTGTGGAACCATTGCCTCGCCTTCGGGATTCTGATGGTCTTCGATACACTTTTGCAGGTTAAACGAGTGGTAACCGATACATCCTGTTGGACGGTTCGCATAACCGATGCAGAGCCCATCGACGTTTAACGGGCACATTGTCGAGCGAAGCACTTGTCTCAAGGCTGTCAAGGTCGCTGTCTCAGCTTCAAAGGCAGAGATTCTGGATAACAGGTCACCCATCTCATCTGCGTTGAGCTTCTTCTTCAAGTAGAAGGCGAGCGTAAGAATCTCTGGAGCGACAGCAGTTACTCGGATGGAGCAGCAGTAATTGCATCCGGGTTTGCAAGCCAACGTCATCGGTTCCGGCTCATTGCCGAAATGAACGGTCTTTGGCATTAGATTCTGCAGGTGGTCAAATGAGCGGTGAATGGCTCTTGCTCCTTCCCTGACCGCTGCCGTGCTTCGTTCCTTGTCGAGTGGTTCGAGGAACATAGCCGCCTTCTCCAAGAAGGCGAAGACAAGTTCCTGGTGTTGTGATGAACCCTCAAACTCAGGAGGAACGTTGTCAAGCTGTGGCGATAACTGAAGGTTATGCTTCTTGCTGAGGGCGACGATGTTCGACCACGTCTTCTTATTCTCCTTTGCCTTCTTTTGCTTGCCCATTTGCCCTCACTTTTGGGAACAGCTAATCTGTCCCGTCACCACTTCCGAAACCAGCCTCGCACGGTATTCCCTCAGCAGAGCCAACTCCTTCGCCAGTTTCCTCTTTGCACGAAGGACAGGACGAACTTGGTCGTCGAACCAGCGCACGGCCGTGCGCTGGCTCTCCAACGAAGGCAAGGCAACTCTAGGCTGCGAGAGGCGGCTCGTGCGAATCCCAACCGCACCGGCACCGGTCGCCAACCGTCGAAGCTCATCCTGAAACACTCTCGAACGACAGACCAGCAGCAGATACTCGGGAACGACTACGTCCAGACGGAGTCGGAATGCAACCACTCGTTGGGCGATGGCGATGTCCGGTCGGGCAACCAGGGCGAAGTGCCCCATCGGAGCCTCGGTCGTCATCAGCAGGTCTCCCACCTCGGGCTGACGGGCATTCTCAAATTCGTGAGACTCTGAGACGAAATCCACCGAGACCTCATAGTCCAGATAGCCTTGCCGAACGTTTTTCGAAGTCACCAAACGCCGTCCAAAGTCGCCTCGCTTGGGGGTGGTGCCTCGGTTGTCGATGCGAGTCGAGAAGCATCGTGTGAACGGCAGTCTCATAGTCTCACCGTTTTCCGCTCGCTCCACTGCTTGCCGCAGCAGTGCCTGCTCTTGTTCGTCCAAGAGCGCCAGCATCTGTTCTTTGGCGCTCACCAGGCGGTTCATCTTCTCGTCGAACTCCGCCACATGCCGCACGATGGCAAGCTGCTCATGGAGCGGTGGCAGGGGAATCTTCAATGAGGCGAAGTTGCCGAAGAGCAGGTCGGCGACCCGCTCTCGAACGCCACGAGCAGCCGCAAAGAGGTAGCCGTTCCGAGCCAGTTCTCGAAACAGGAGCGCCAAGTAGTGGGCATCGGCTCCAGGAAGGGTTTGGCAGACAGCACAGGCAGGAGTGGTCTTGCCATTCGAATCGGAGACCCCGATGGCTCCGGCATAGGCGTCGAGGTCGTGAATAACCAGGTCACCCTCTCGGACTCCCTGATAGCCGACCTCCTGCAGAGACTCCATGATGCCGAGCGGCTTCTTGGAATGGCGCAGAGTGACCTCGCCGTCTCGAAAGCAAGTCACCACCTCGTCGCAGAGTCTTACCGGTCGCTGCATGCGCCGCAGGATGGTCTTCGGGCGAACGATGCGCCAGTGAACAGGGCAGGATTCCAGCCAGGGAAGCGTGTCGTACTGTGACTTCGGCGGTAAAGGAGCACAGCGATTTACAGCGGCGACCACCACAGAAGGTTCTGGTTCATCCGCTTGCCTTCGCCAGTTGTCAAGTCTTTCTTGACAACTGGTGCTCCGGCTCACTCGACACCCTCGTCCGGCTCGTCTTCTTCTGAATCGGATTCTGTGTCGATGGCTTCGATGAGCGATTCTTCGACCTCGGGCAAGTCGAGGTGGCGGACATCGAGTTGACCAGTCACCACATCGGCGACGAGGCGGGTGCGGTACTCCCGGATGAGGTCAATTTCAGACCTTGCCTTAGCAAGAACGAGTTCCAGGTCAGCGGTTTGCTCTAGGAACCACAAGGATATCTGCTCTTGTTCAGCGATGGGTGGCAATGGAAGCTGCAGACTCTTGATTCGCTCAACAGCAAGCCCAGGTTGCGCCGCTGAAATCGAATATTGGTTCAGGTTCATGACTTTCAGAAGTTCACCGAGCCACTTCTGGTCAAAGGGCTTTATTGGGGTGCAGACAACTGCGTGCTCGGATGCCCAAAACTTGCCCGACGCATATTGGATGTTTCCGCATAAGGCTCCCTGCCTTCCAATGAGAATGTAGTCTCCAACGTGCGTGAAGGCGTCTGTGAACCCTCGGAGACCATTTCCCCCAAATACAGGAAACTCGCCCGTTTCCTCGATGCGCTCAGCCGTGATTCCATCGCCACTTCGCATGCGAACAAGGTGCTTTATTCGAGCAACAGTCCAATGCGCTGGAATGTCCCCTAGCCAGTCGATGCCGGAGGGTTTGAGGGGGACGGTGGGGTCGAGCCCTCGGGTGACGGCACGGTGGATGATGGCTTGCTTCTGCTCGTTCAGCAGTTCGATGAGCCGCCGCTTGGTCTTGATGAGCCGATTCACCCGCTGGTCGAGGTGGCGGATGAAGCGCACAATCTGCGCCTGCTCTTCGGGTGGAGGAAGCGGTACGTAGATTGACTTCAAATCTGCCCGCTTCATGTCGGCTGAGTTAAAGCGAATCGTCTGGACGAGAGCCTTGATAGCACCGAAATGGGCAGCATGCCGAACAGCTAGGGAAACGAAGTGAGCATTCGTTCCGGGTCTTGGTTCAAGGACAAGGTAAATGGGCGAGCACTTGCCTTCGGAATCTGACACCCCCATCCCACCGAGGTGTGCATTCATCCCGCTGATGGCGAAGTCACCTACGTGAATGCGCTGCCAACCCGTCTCGTGGACAACACCCTTAATCTTTTGACCGGCGACGTTTGAACGCAGGGTCACTCGACCATCCAAGTAACCTGTGACCCGAGCATCGCCCTCTAGAGGCTCCTCGCTTCGGTATCGAAACAATCGGTCGAGCCGAATCGCCGACCACTCAGCGGGAACGTCGTCGAGCCATGGCACCGGCGAGGGGGCGTACGACGAATAGGGCTTCAAAACTGTGGTCACCCCTTCACCTCGCCGGTCGTCTTATTAATCCTTTCATGAAGCATCAAGACTTTGCCTTCCCAACCTTGTGCCGACTATCTGCTTCATAAATGTCTGGGTTCACGGCAACGAGCGGGTCAGCATAGCGACGCCTATCGAGCAGCATGAGCAATCCTTCTTCACTGCCTACTTTGACCATGTATTGGCTGTCAATGATTTCGTATTCGATGCCCTGTTTGTCGCTCTCGCTCTTCAACGCACCTTCCGAAACCACAGCAAGGTCACCTCGCTTTCGAAGGTCAGCGACGATGCGTGCAGACCTCGTATAGCTTTCAACACGGGATTTGAGAGGCTCCATGTTGAGGAATGGAATGCTTGGAGAGATTTCCTCCAATCCATCGAGGGCGGATTTCCGAATCGCAGGTGCCAGGTCGCAGATTCGCTCCAATGCCGTCGCACTCACGATAAAGAGTTCCTCCCCCTCCGTGAGCAATTCCCAACTGTCTGAGAGGGTGACCTTCGGGCGTTTGTCCTCCGTCAACTGCCCTTCGGCGAAAGTCCACACCGGCTTTGTTCTCAAGCTCTTGAACGTTCGGGCTTGTCGAATGCCGAGGTTCCTGGGAGAGTTCGTTTCTTCAATCACCCCGAAGTAAGCGACGACGTGCTCCATATCTTCGAGGACATCGGGATTAACCTCGACACTCGTCGCATCGTACAGCCCCTTTATCGTTTCAGCAAGCGGGTCAGCCAACCCCAACTTGGCGCACCGATTCTCCGAATATGTTTCAGCAAGCTGGAAGTCTTCCACTTGCGCAACCGCAACCTTGCCATGAGTCGTTGCGAACATTTGCTCGATGTGACTCTGCCCCGCTTGGTCAATCGGGACTAGGAATGCCTTCAACTCGCCTTGGTGCTTGACCAGGACTCCGAACGTGATGGTCTTCATGGTTCTTCTCTCTCGATAAAGACGGTGTTCGACAGTCTCACGCAGTGCAAGTCCATCTCAGTGAGGTAGGTTCGCTTGCTTAGGACGATGACCGGCTTCCGGCAATCGAGCGGGCTGTCGCCATGACCCTGAACCACAAATGTTCGATAGCCGCGCAGAGCGAACAAGAGGTTCATGTGATAGAGGTCGAAGTGGCAGAACAGGAAGACGATGACGACCAGAATGAAGACGCTGGCATACCAATCTCTGACAGAGCCAAAGGAGGCACTGTAAAGTGGGGTTAGGACGGTGAGCAGATAGACCAGCAAGTGGTCTTTGCTGTCTGCAGGTCGAGCGATACGGATGACCGAGTGGTCGTGGTTCGCATTGGCTTGACGCCATCGAAAAGCAATCGCCGCTATCGGCAGAACTGCCAGAGCAATGACTGCAATGTAGTAGCCCAAGACTGGGACAATGGGCTTGCCCTCAACCCTAGGCTCGCCTTTGATTAGAAGGACAATGAACAAGGGAGCCAAGCTCCCCAAAGCGTAAAGGGGGCGGATAAAGCGGGATGCAGATGGAGCATTTCGAGCCATCAGGTCTTGACCTCTCCGAGTCTCTCAAAGTATGTTCGCAGCTTCGCCGCCATCAACGACCGACGAGCACCGAGGAAGTCTTCGTAACTTGGCACGTCGCCGTCGAGCATTGAGTCCGGGATGCAGTGCATGCGGAAGTTGGCTCTGAGAGTCGCCTCGTCGGTAATGCCGCCGTACTTCGCCCCTGCGCCGTTGACCTGGGCTCTCAGTTCAGCGAAATAGACCTCGGGAGCCTTGTTGCCGATGGCGATGTTGATTTCGCTCTGAGCCAGAACGAAGTTGGCAAGCTGGTTGTATTGCCCTCGCTGAAGCCCCTGCTTCTTAAGCAAGTCCTTCGGATAGACGTGATGGGCGTCCGAGCGATTCAGCAGAAGCGCATCGACCGGGATGTGGCTGCTCAGGAAGCCTTTGTCCTGCATCACCACCTGGGCGGCTTGGTAGGCATGGAACAGCGGGCTGGTCGCTGAGGAGGTCTCCAGTTCCTGCGGCAGCAGGTTCTGCCAATACGAGTCCGACATCTCCGCTTCGATGGTGGTGGACAGATAGCTCAGGAGCCCGTGCGTTTCGATGCGGCGCACGTCAATGTCAAACATTGCTTCGAAGTTGCCCGAATAGCGTCCTCGCAGAATTGAGAACACGTACCAGCGCCTCACGGCAGCCTCGATTTGGCTCGGAGGCAGGCTCTGCGCCCGACCGAGAAGATAGACGATGTAAGCGAAGTTGACGGCGTTCTGACCGCCTATGAGCCGGTTGGTGATGAACCCAGCCGACCGCATTATCATCGTGAAGCGCTCGAAGTGGGTCTGGCTCACAAAGGCATGAACACCCTTCTTGAGTTGCGCGAATGACGCTTCGGCGATTTCCTCCTCGTAAATCCGGGTCTCAAAGTTTCGCCCTGAGAGCAGCGCCACCAGGTCTTGGAGCTTGCCTCGACGGAACTCGGAGGTGAACGCCACCCTGAGCATGTCGGTGTACGACGGGTCATAGATGTCGTCGTTGGCGTCCTTAAGCCACTTGATTTTTCCGAAGTGCTCAGACTCGACGAACGCTTTGTCGAACTTGCTGATTCTGTCGAAGAACTCGGGAGAGATGGCGAGATGGCAGAAGTAGTCGATGGCTTTGCGAAGCAGGTTGCCGCCGTAAGTTTCGTTGGCAGCGATTTTCGACATAGCGAAGTCGGCTTGGCTGAGAGTGACGCCTGCCGAGTTGACCCGAATGAAGATTTCGGTGACGGTCTCGATGTCTAGGTCTTCGGCGAGTTCGATGACGCCGACGTGATTGTTGATGATTTTCTGGAGCTTCTGAAGCACCTTGCCGACCTTCTTCCGGTCTGCAGTCGGGTTGCTCTCGGCGTAGCTCTCCGTCAGGTCGATGAGGTCGGCGCTGGGGTCGAAGACCTTGGCGACATCGTCAATCCAGGCGCTGTCCTTGCGGATGGCAGGGTTGGCAACCTCGAACTTCTCTTCTTGAGGATTAAAGGCGATTCGGATTCTCGTGGTCTCGTAATCCTTGGTGATGACCTCTTGACCGAGGAGCGCCGCCATGAGCGCCGTGACCCTCTGCTGCCCGTCGATGAGGATGCGCTTGCCACTGCTGCTCGTGCCGTCCTTGAGCCTGATGTTCGGGTTGCGCCAAGCGATGAGGTAGCCGACCGGATAGCCGAGGTACAGCGAGTCGAGCAGATTTCGAACCTTGCTGGCGTCCCAGACGAACGGGCGCTGAATCTCGGGGATGGCGATTTCACCCGACTTGACCCAGGTCAGAAGGGTCTCGATGGGGTGAGGCGTGACGGAGTAGCGCTGGGTGCTCATGGATTTGCCGCCTCACGAATATCTATCAGGCTCGTCAAGTGCCTTTCCCCCCAAAGAATCCGTCCGACACCCGGCAACTAAGCATGATGGGTATGAACCACTCTCGAATCATCTCGTCCATCGACACTATGTTCCCTCCCAGGTTCTTCATCATCTGACCACCTGGCGCATGCTCAATTGAGCCTTCCCAAGCCTGAAAGAAGCACATTTGTTCCGTCTTCTGGTGGCGAGGGTCTTCAAGGTGGTTCGTGAACTCAGCCAACCAATCCTCACTGCCACGTTTCTTTTTCGCAAACAGATTTGACAGGAAACCGGAGGATTTCTTGTTCGGCTTCAACTCTGCAATGGCTTGCTTAAAGCCTTCGTCCTGTTCCGCCGAGGCACGACCCCAGGGGTCGTACTTGTGTTTCTTGATAAAGCTCCACGTGTTCTCAGCATCCTCAAAGCTCGCAATCCACTGTTTGAGGGCAAGGCGGGAATCAGGAGGCTCCAGTAGGAAAGTCGTAAACGCGAGCGATGGGCAACTGCAGGTGAACACCCCATGCAGGCTTGCGAGACTTTGGACGTCAACTCCATCTGAACAGTCAACAACCCCTATTCGAGCAACGTACTGCGTGAAAGGATTAATGCTCAAATAGTAGAGTGGTGCAGCCGACGCCACGTCGCCCTCGCTCACCGGCGAGCAACAAGCTACTATTGTGGGTCCATAGGGATTGAAAATGGCTCCAGCAAGCAATGTGTGCAGTTGCTCTCCAACTAGAGAACGCGCCTCGACTTCAACCTGCTCGTCAAGCAACTCGATAGTCATTGCTCCACCTCAACCAACACCTCATCGAGTAGCCCTTCAGTCTCCTTCTCCAGCGCCTCGATGTCCCGCCGAATCTCCTCCAGCGTCCGCATCGGTTTGGGCTTGTAGAAGTAGCGGGTGAAGCTGATTTCGTAGCCAATCTGGGTCTTGTCGTCATCCACCCATGCGTCGGGAACGTGGGGCAAGACCTCACGCTTGATGAATGCTTCGATGCCTCCGTCTTCAAGGAGCGGCACGTTTTCGGTGTCTCGAAGGTCAGTGTCCGGCTCGTATTCGACGACGCACGTTTTGCCACCGATGACCACCTCAAAAAGCCCGTGCATTGGGTCGGGTGCGGCGTTCTTGTGAATCTTCCTGATTACTGGTGGAGCAGACTCGTCCACTCCGTTCGTCGCCTTCAACTCCTTGATTTCCTTGGAGGAGTAGGCTCTGGTCGGGTCGATTCCCTTGATGCGCAGAGGACGCTCGACGACGACCTTCCAGTATCCGAATGCCTCATTAGGGAAGAGCTTGGACTGCTCCGATTCGGAGAATTCGAGGAAGGCGTCCATGACCTTCTGGATGTCCTCTGGCGCAAGCTCGCAGTTCTTCTTGCCAAGGTTCTTGCGGAGCGGTTTGAACCACTGGGTGGCGTCGATGAGTTGGACTTTGCCACGTCGGTGCGCTGGCTTGCGGTTGGTCAGCACCCAGATGTATGTGGCGATGCCCGTGTTGTAGAACATGTTCAGCGGGAGGGCAATGATGGCTTCGAGCCAATCGTTCTCCAAAATCCATCGGCGGATATTGGATTCACCCTGCCCGGCATCCCCAGTGAAAAGCGAACTGCCGTTGTGGACTTCGGCGATGCGGCTTCCCAGCGGCGTGTTGTGCTTCATCTTGGCGAGCTTGTTGACTAGGAACATCAACTGCCCGTCGCTGGAACGTGTGATGAGGCTGAACTCGGGGTCACCGGCATGCTCGATGATGAAGCGCTGGTCGGTGAGTTCGCCCCTTCCGCCCATCCGCTCCAGGTCGGTCTTCCAACTCTTGCCATACGGCGGATTGGATAGCATGAAGTCGAATTCTCGGGACGGGAATCCATCTTGCGAGAGCGTCGAGCCAAGTCGGAAGTTTTCGGCTTCCTCGCCTTCGCCTTTGAGCAAGAGGTCGGCTTTGGTGATGGCGTAGGTTTCCGGGTTGACCTCTTGACCGTAGAGGTGGATGGACACCGCTTTGCCCTGCTCTTCAGCCAGTTCCTTGAGGCGCTCTTCAGCAACGGTCAGCATTCCACCTGTTCCGCAAGCGGCGTCATAGACCAGGTACGTGCCCGATTCAATCTGGTCTGAGATGGGTCGGAAGATGAGTTCCGCCATGAGCTTCACAACATCACGAGGGGTGAAGTGCTCGCCTGCTTCCTCGTTGTTTTCCTCGTTGAATCGGCGGATAAGCTCCTCGAACATCGTGCCCATCGCATGGTTGTCGAGGGCAGGAATCTTCTCCTTGCCATCCGTGTCGAGCACTGGCTGTGGGGAGAGGTTGATGGAGCGGTCGAGGAACTTCTCGATGAGGCTGCCGAGGATGTCGGCTTCGACCAAGGTCGGAATCTGGTTGCGGAACTTGAACTTGTCGAGAATCTCCTGAACGTTCGAGGAGAAACCGTCGAGGTATGCCTCGAAATCGTCCTTCAAGCGCTGAGCGGTCGCCCTGGACTTGAGGTCTCGGAGAGTGAATGGGGATGCATTGTAGAATGCCTGACCAGCGGCTTGTCGAAGCGCGACTTCCTGGTTGGCGACCCCGGCTGCATCCAGGTTCTTCTTCATGTCGAGGACGGCTTGCTTGGTCGGCTCCAGAACAGCGTCGAGGCGTCTGATGACGACCATCGGCAGAATGACATCACGATATTTGCCCCGGACATACACGTCCCGGAGCACATCGTCGGCGATGCCCCAAATGAAGTTCGTAATCCAGCCCAGCGTCTGTGCGTTCATTCCTGCCCTCTACCCTCTGCCCGGTCAAGTCGCTCCAGAAGCTCTTGATAACCTTCGGCGTCTTGGAGCACCAACGCCGCCTTTCCTTTGACCGTCAAGACGACCGGTGCCTTGGATTCCGACAGTCGAGCAACGTGCTCTTTGTGGTTTCTCAGGAAGTCGGTCAGCGAGTAGACCTGTCTCAAATCCAGCATCGGCGCACCTCTCCAATCATACTTTTCTCAGACGATACCCCGGTTGAGTTTCCCGTCTTTTTCCTCAAGTTGGCTCGGGCAAGGGGTAGGAGAACGTGGCAGTTCAATCCGCTCCTTTTGTTCACTCGGTCAGCTTCGTTTGGGAGCACGACCCGTATGGCGAGCCCGACTATCTGGAACGTTCTGCGGCAGACCACTTCGGTGATGGATGGAGCCACGTGTCCGAAGCGGACAAGGCACGGGTCATCGAGCAATTCGGTTCAATTAAAGCGGCATGTCGTCAATACGCCAGAGAGGACGCCCAACGCCTTCGAGGTTTTCGAACCGGTGAATGGTGGTTTGAGGGTTGTCGTGCAATAGCCGAGGTTCGATACGAACTCTACGATGGCAGCTTCCGAATCGAGCGACTTTCCAGCGGTGGGCTCTATGGTATCGAGTCAGATTGCGGTGAGGAATATCGACGGGAAGTTGAATCCGAGGAGTGGTCAGACCTCCAGGTACATCTTGCCCGGTTCGGAGTCGTTGACCTTGGTTCCGTCCCAGCATGAATTCCTCAAATCCACTCACCATCCCGGTAAGCCTGCATGCGACAGGCAAACAAGCACAGAAAGTCATGTTCGAGGCGGTTCACCATGCCTCACATCGTTCTCGGTCGGAATCGTCGAGCAAGGCTCTCAGGAGAAGTTCGGCAGACGAAAAAGGGGCTCGTGCAACGATGAGCCAGCCCTTTCCAGACACGTACAAGTGGCTTCGGGATGCAACAGCACTCGACGCCAAAATGGAACTCATAGGGCTCCTCTATGATGGCGCTCCGCTCGACCAGAGCGATATCTGGGATGTAGTCGAGGAAGTGGCTTACAAGACAGTCGTTCACCTCGTCGAGAACACCACCCTGCTGACCACATATCTGATGCGGGGCGAAGTCGTCTTCCCCTGCACGGAGCCGACCTACCTGGAGCGCCTCATCAGTGAAGTGCCGCTCAAAGCTCCCTTGAGCTTCTTGCCGGACATGCATCGGCGCATCGCTGCCGCAATCTACTTTCTAACTCTGAAAGTCAAGAGGGACAACTTCACCCTGTTCTCTCACGCTGCCAGTGGCTTCATTCCCGACTGGGAGAAGCGTTACGAGGGAACGCTCTTCGAGGGAAAGCAGGACTCAGACTGATTTCCTCAAAGTGGATGCGCCTCTGAATAGGTAGGGGTGAAGAGCACCTACCAAAGAATCACCGAACAGGTCATCAAGGCTATCGAGGCTGGCGATGTTTTGCCGTGGCGCAAGCCTTGGGCAGTCCGCCGACCCTGCAATGCAGTGACCAACCGCCCTTATCGGGGAATCAATCGCCTTATGCTCTCGCTCAGCGAGTTCAGCGACCACCGTTGGCTGACTTTCAATCAGGCGAAGTCACTCGGCGGCTCAGTCGCCAAAGGGGAGCGGGGTTCAACCGTCATGCTCTGGTCAGATGTCGAGGACGAGACAACTGGAAGGGAGAGGTTGATTTGTCGAGCTTTCACGGTATTCAACGTCGAACAGTGCAGCGGGCTTGACTTGCCGAAGGGCTCAATGGTTCAAAGTCAGGCTTGCGGTTTGGAAGCTGCAGAGCGAATCGTTGCTGGTTACAAGGACTGCCCCAAGCTCCACTTCGGCACCGAACAGGCGGCGTACTACCCAGTTCGGGATGCAGTCGTGGTTCCTCACATGCGAGACTTTGAGACTCCCCAAGGGTTCTACGGCACGCTGTACCACGAGCTAGTCCATTCGACTTCTCATCCGTCTCGACTCGGGAGAATCTCCCTCGAAACCGGAATCTGTTTTGGAACGGAAGAATACGGTCGGGAAGAAATTTTGGCTGAAATCGGGGCAGCGTTCCTTTGCAGCGAGGCTGGCATAGAGAATCTTTCACCGACAACCAGCTATATCAATTCCTGGCTGACCAAAGCGCTCAACTCCGATTCGAGCCTCATCATAAAGGCGGCTTCGGGTGCTCAAAAGGCGGTCGATTGGATTCTCGGCGACGGTCATCACGATGACAGCACGGAGCCCGAACCTCGGCTGACAGGCGAGCTAGTCGCAATGTAGAGCTTCGAACTCTGAAAATTCAGGGTTGAGTTCCTCGTTAAGATTCACTGTGGGTCAGACTTGAAGTCGCAAATCACTCGACTTCAAGTCTGAAATTGCTCGACTCCTGGGAGTAGCTGACTCGACTTCAAGTCGAGGATTCACCGAACCACGTTAATCAGACCGGAGACCAAAAGCCTCCGTCACATGGCGTCCAACAATGTCATGCACCCTCGCTTGGTCTTCTTCATCGCTCATCATGTAGATTAGGGTGGTGTCCAAGTTTAGGTGCCCCATGCTGTGGCGAATGGCGTCAGGACTCACCGAATCACACCTAACCAATGCAGTGGCGTAGAGCCTACGGGCATCGTGAGGATTAAACGGCACTCCTACTGCGTTGGTGACTTTTTTCAGGGCAAGCCGGAAGTCGTTGTAGTGCCAGTCGGCTCCGTTGGCATTGGGCACAACGAACCGATGGGTTTCCCATTTCTTCGTCACTTCGTTGTAGACCCTCGTTGGCTTGGCACACTTCAGGGATTCAAGGAGCACATCCAATTCACACTGGGTGAGTTCAAACTTCTTTTCCTCGGCATCGTGTTTTAGCTTGGTGAGCCCCCACACACTTTTCGACAACGTTCGGTCAGGGTTCCGAATATTGTTTGCCTGGTACGTCACAGTGAGCGTTCTATCGGAGATGGAACTTTCGGAAACCGCTAATGCTTCGCCTATTCGAAGGCTACGTCTGAGGAGGATGAGCACAGCCTTAAGTCGAACATCCGCTGCATTGTACAGTTTTGGAAGGTCGGCATCCCTGACACCGAGCTTCTTGCGAGCCTTCCTTCGTTTGACTGCTGGCAGGTTCTCTGCGGGATTTTCGGTCACGTCTCGCAACTTGATGTGCCATTTGAACAGACCGTTCAGCATGTCCCGCATGAAGGGTCGGCTTTGCCCAACGTGCTGCCTACACCACGCATCCCACATGGGAACAAGGTGACTGAGTTGCACTTCGTCCAGCCTGTAATCGCCCAGCAGCCTGCCACCATCAACGAGACTGAAATCCGACACAAACTTGACCACGGGACGATACTTCTTGAGCGATGTGTAAGGCTGGTCATCGTGGAGATGCTTCTTCGTCAGAGCTTCACGCAGAGTCGGTATGACCCAGGGTGCGACTCCGTTTCTCAGCACCCAGTTGGCGTCGTGGGCGTCTGCTTTCGCCCGAGCAGCAGCCTCTGCCTGGGTCTTTGTCTTGCCCGAGGCGTAATGCTTGCGCAGTCCGTTGGGAAGCGGGTGCTTCGAGAAGACGTAGCCGTACGCAAATCTGGTCACTCGACCAGTTGCCCCGACCCTCTCTCTGTATTCGAAATGCCCAGTGGCGTATGCTCGCACACGGGGTCTGTCATGCGTTTTCGGTTGTTTTCGGTCAGCCATTTGCAGCTTTTGCTGCAAGCGGTTCCTTCAGCCCAGTTTGTACGCACGTCTGTACGCACGTTGTCTTCGCTCCTTGTAGTGAGCGCAGATTCAACCGCTGGTACACTTCGAATCGGTCGGTGAAGGTTTAGGTTCCCTGTGTGGGGAGTCCCACCCTCTCCGCCAGGTTCTTTTTTTTGGGGAGTGGCGTTGGTTCATGCAGCACGATTCTGAGCCGCGAAAACTTACGAGCCATGAGAGGTCGGCCGGACAGCCTTGGAACGCATCGTACTGCGGCGCGGCCCCGCCTCCGTGGGAGATCGGCAGGGTGCAGCCTGCAATCGAAAGACTGCTGAAGCGTGAACAGATCGGCACAGACGTGTTAGATGCAGGATGCGGAACGGGAGAAAACGCTCTCTATCTGGCTTCGCTTGGCCGCCGGGTTCTAGGCATTGATGTCGCGGAGGCCGCCATCGCATCCGCCAGGGAAAAGGCCGAACTGCGCGGAGTCGATGCGCGGTTCTTGGTTCACGACGCCTTGCGGTTGGAGCGGCTCGGGGAATCGTTCGATGCCGTTTTTGACTGCGGGCTGTTTCACGCCTTTGATGCTGACGAGCGCCGCGTCTATGCTCGCGGGCTGAGACACGTGCTGAGGGTGCGGGCCGCGGTTTATTTGTTGTGTTTCGCCGATGAGGGGACGAACATCGGCCCGCACCCTGTGAGCCGGGCGGAGATTCGGCAGGTTTTCGGTCAGGAGCAGGCCTGGAACACAGTGGAGATCGTTCCTGAAACGATACTGACCCTGTTCGAGAACCCGGAGGCGTCCGGCTGGCTTGCGTGCATCCGCCGGGGAACCTCGGGGTCAGAGAACCAAATCGGCGGACGATGAGTCTGTAACGTGCCGATAATTGAGATGATGGGAGGCAGCCAAGTTTACGTTTTCAGGCCGGATTTGGGCTTGGGGGAATGGATCGCGGTGATCACGCCCTTACTGATTTGCGGGGCGGTGGTTGCGGCTGGCGCGTGGCTCGCATGCAGTTTTCGGTCGCGGCAGAAGGCGGGAGCGTCGTTCTTGGTGTGCGCAGCGTGCGCCCTGATCGGCTCGCTGATGCTTGCGGTTTCGTATAACACGCGCGATCGGATTGCGACGCTTACGTTTTCGGACGACACGCTGAGCATTGACGGTCCTTTTCGGCACGAAAAGTTTGATTATCATTCGACCAACCGGATTGCTAAGGGCGGGCGGGCTGTCGTGCTGATTTCGCAGGGCCGGTCGGTGCGGCTTCCTGAATCGGGAACGTGGTATGTGCAGGACTTGAGCGTGGAAGCCGATTATCTGGCGAACGAATTCATCGGACGGTCGCGCGCTCAGGAACCCGATCCGTTCAGCGCTTCGCGCTGATCATTTTTGCGAACTCGACGCCTTTTGCGCGCGCTCTTCGGTGATATGCCCGATATCGAGAGCAAACACTCCCACAATCATCAGCAGAATCAGCGCGAATCCCGCACCCGCCACCAACTCTTGAACTTTCATCGAAAGACGCCTGCCGCGCCTGAGCCCTTCGATGAATGCGATCACGATCTGGCCACCGTCGAGCAGCGGAATCGGAAGGAGGTTCAATAGTCCCAACGAGAAACTGATTGTGCCGGCAAGATACAGCAGCGCGACGGCGCCGGATTGTGCCGCACTGGATGTGACGCGCGCGATCGAAATGGGACCTCCCGCATTCTGCTTCAGCCGCGACCAGCTTCCCATCACGTGCACGGTCTGCGATATCAGCATCATCGAATTGCGAGCCGCAAACTGCATCGAAGGAACGATCTGGAACTTTTCAACCTTCGCTTGAATTCCGATGAATCCGAGCACTTGATAAATCGGCTTGCCATCGGGCCCAAACTTCGGGTTGCCATCTGCGTCATCGAGCAGCTGAAGCCGCTGAATGGGAGCGACCTTCAGAGTCACTTCTTTTCCGCCGCGAAGGATTCGGAAATCGAGCGGGGCTTTTGAGGGCTGCACGGTTTCGCGAATCTGCTGATAGGTGCGGATGGGAGCGCCATTGATCGCGAGCACTTTGTCGCCTTCGCGCAAGCCGGCCGCTTCGGCGGGATAATCTTTCGGCACGCCTCCGATGATCGGCTCTGCGTCGGGAGTGCCGTTGAACATCGCAACCGCGAAATAGCACACCACGCCGAACAGCAGACTGAACGCGGGCCCTGCCAAAAAAACCAGCAGGCGCAGCCACGGCCCTCGGCTGAAGAACCCTCGTTCGATATGCACTTCCCCGCCATCTTCGCGCGGTTCGGAACCTTTCACGCGGACAAAACCACCCAACGGAATGCAGCGGAGCGAGACGACGGTGCCGGTTTTGGTTTTTCTCGAGGCGATGCGCGGGCCGAAGCCGATGGCGAACTCGTCCACATCCATTTTGAAAAGTTTGGCAAACAGGAAATGCCCGAATTCGTGCACACCCACAATGGTGGTGAACACGATCGCGACGGCCAGAATCTGCCAGACGAGAGTCAACATTTTTTCGCTCCTAAATTATACGGCATAGGCAGGGTTTTTCCGGGTGGATGTTGCCAATTTCGCAGGCTTCCCCCCATAATCTGCGGTATGGGGTCATTTTCAAGCAGTTGGGCCCTGGCGAAGGAATCGTGGGCGATTCTCAGGCGCACGCCTGGCCTCGCTCTGTTTCCGATTCTATCGGGGCTGTTCACTTTGGTCGCTTGCGCGGCGTTCTTTGTGCCGTACTATTTTTTGTACGGCGTTGACGACATCAAAGAAACGCCGCCCCTGACATACATTCCGTTTCTGTTCGGCTTCTACCTTGTAACGTACTTCATTGTGATTTTCTTCAACACCGGACTCGTGGCGTGTGCGCATGAAAGTTTGAAAGGAAATCCGGCAACGTTCGCAATCGGTTTGCGCGAAGCGCGGAAACGGCTCCCTGCGGTGATCGGATGGTCGCTGATCTCGGCAACGGTCGGCGTGATACTTCGCTTGATGGCGGAGTATTTGGGACCGGTGGCGCGGATCGTCGAATCCATCTTCGGACTTGCGTGGAGCATCGCCACGTTTTTCGTGATTCCGATTTTGGTGGTCGAAAACCGCCGCCCGATGCCTGCGGTGAAAGAATCGGCACAGCTGTTGATGAAAACTTGGGGTGCAAGGCTGGTCGCTGGTCTTTCGATGGGCGTTGCGATGCTGATTCTGATCATCGCGCCGCTTCCGCTGATTGTCTTTGCGCTGGTTACCGGCATTGTGCCGCTGATCGCTGCGGCGTTCACTCTGTTCGTGTTGTGGATTATCGCGCTTTCGATCGTCGGTGCGGCGCTTCAGGGCATCTACCAAACGGCGCTGTATCTGTACGCTACGACCGGCACAACGCCGCCTGCCTACCGCGCGGTGGATTTTGCGCAGGCGTTCAAAGCGAAAAAACCTAAGGGAATCTAAACAAAAAGTCAGAGGCTCCGAATGGAGCCTCTGATCTTTTTAATCAAGTTCGACTACTTTCGCTTTCGCCTAAGCAGTGCGAGCACGCCCAGGCCCAGCACCGACACGCTTGCAGGTTCGGGAACCACGTTCGCAAAGTCGCACGCAGCCACAGCAGCATAGCCGCCGCCGATGTGCGTCCGCGTCGAAAACGCTCCGTCCCATCGGTAGAAGTCGCCGCTCCAATCCATTGCGTAGTACTGGTTGCTGCCGGCTTCATACGCGATGTCGTTGTCGTTGATGAAACCGAGCGAAGCGCCGATCAGCGTCACCGATCCGTTCGAGCGGTCCACCGAATAGGCGTTGCCGCCGCCGGCTTCCATAAACACAACTCTGCCGTTTTTCGAGTCCCAGGTATATCCGCCCGGATAAACCTGGTTTGAGCCGATCGCAGACGCCGAACCGTTCGTTTTGTTGATTTTGTAAACCGAACCGTTCGTGGACTGTGCGTACAACTGTCCTGTGTTGTCTGCGGCGAGCGTAAACATGTCGTCCACCCCATAATTGCCCACGAGCGTAGCCGCCCCGGTGTTCAGGTTAAGGGTGTACAGATTGTCGTTCCCTCTTCCTCCGATGTAATACATCGTGGAAGTGGTGGCATCCCACGCCATGTCTCCAAAGTCGCCGCCGACTCCAAGACTTCCGATAGGCGTGACGTTCAATGTGTTCACGTCAATGCTGTACAGATAATCCCGCGAGTCGTCCACGTAGTACAACGTTTGGGCATAAGCGCCGGCTGCACCAAATGCGATGGCCGTAATTAAGGTTATACGGAACATCTCCTTTCCTCCTGGCCCCGCTGAAATGCAGGTCCGGGAAATATCTTATCACGGCCCGCGGACGTCCTGCCACCTGTCAACACAACGAGGTTATTTCTTCAGCCCCAGGTGCCGGTAGAACGCATCCATGCTCGGCTCGCGGCCCAGGTATTCGCGAAGCATCTGCATTTCGTCTTCGCTTCCGCCTTTGGCCAGGACTTTTTGGCGGTAATAGGCTCCCGTCTCGGGAGACAGAACGCCCAGCTGCTCGAACCGCTGAAACATATCCTGCGCATACACGAGCGACCACAAGTAGCCGTAATAAGCGCCTTGATATCCGGTCAGGTGCGTGAACGCGGCTTGGAACATCGTTCCCGGCACCGCCTTGTAATGCGTGTACGTTTCATAAATCTGGTTGGCGACCTTGGTGGTGTCCACGCTGCCTTCGGGCGCCAGATGAAAAGCCTGATCCATGAGTCCCAAGAACAGCTGGCCTTCGGTCTCAAGGCCCGAGCCCAACGTGCGCGCAGCGTTCATTCCGTCGAGCAGACTCGCTGGGATCGGCGCACCGGTTTTGTAATGCTTTGCAAAAGTGGCGAGCACTTTTGGATCCCACACCCAGTTTTCCATCATCTGCGAGGGAGCCTCCACAAAATCGCGCGCGACCGCCGTACCGCTGAATCTTCCGTAATGCACTTGGGTCAGCACGCCGTGAAGTGCGTGACCAAATTCGTGGAACAGCGTTTCCACTTCGTCGTGCGGAAGAAGCGACGGCTTGTCGGCGCTTGGTTTTGCAAAGTTGCACACCAGCGCGCACAGCGGTTTGTCAACGGTTCCGTCTTCATTCACTCTTCTTCCGCGAAGGCCCCAGCACGCGGCGTGCGAATATTTATCCTCGCGTGGATAAAGATCGGTGTAGATATGACCGAGAGTTTCCCCAGTCTTTTTGTCAACCACTTCGTACAGTGTCACTTCGGGATGCCAGATGGGAAGTCCGAGCGAGGCAGCCTGCGAAGTAACATCTTTGTATTCGATGCCGTAGAGCGACGCGGTGATTGAGAACAGCCCTTTCATGCAGTCTTCCATCGAAAAGTATTCGCGGACCTTTTCTCCATCCACTTTGTACTTGGTTTTTTCCAGCATCCGTTTGTAATAGGCGTAGTCCCACGGATTCAGAACTGCTTTAGGATCCTTAGTGTCCTTTCTTTTAATGGCGTTGAACTCTTCGAAGTCGGCATCCGCTTTCTTTTTGACGATCGGAATCAGATCATCATAGAACTTTTTCACCGTTGCGGCGTTTTTTGCCATGCGGGTTTCGATCTGATAATCCACCACGTTGTCGTAGCCCAGCATTTTGGCTTCTTGATATCGCATTTTAAGGATTTTTTCTAAAACGCGAACGTTGCGCTGGCCGCCTCTTCGGCGGTACATCACCCAGCATTTTTCGCGCGTTGCCGCGTTCGAGCAGTTTTCCATGATCGAACTATAGGTGGAGCCGTCGAGCCTGATCAGATACATCTCTCCGATTTTCAGGTGCCTTTGGAGCGTTTCCTGGGGCACGCCTTTCAGTTCCGCGCTCATAAGGGCCACGCGGGTTTCGTCTTCGGCGATGTTCTGCCCAAACTCGATTTCAAGTTTGTTCAGGTTCTTTTGCAGTTCGGTGAGTTCGGCGCGCTTTTCGGCGGGGAGATTCATTCCCGCCCTGCGATAGTCGCGCATGGTGAACATCAACAGCCGCGCCTGCTCGCCTTCGAGCCTCGGATTCGTGTCGGCATACGCTTTGATCGCCTTATACAAATCTTCGCGTTTTCCCAGCTCGATCGTCCAGTTCGATATCGCCTCGTCGGCGGCGCGTGCAGCATCGCGTTCGGCGGCGTTTGTTGAAACAAACTGCATGAACACAAACAGCGACGTGTCGCGATCCAGATCACTGAGAATCTTATCCAGAGCCCCTAAGGTGTTATCGAAAGTGCGCTCGGAATCTTTGACGGCAATGATCTTTGCAACGCCTGCATCGGCTTTGGCTAATGCCTGCACGATGGGGGCAGGCACGTCTTGGGAAAAAGCGGATGCAGCCGCAAGCGCCAGCGCGGCGGCAGCGAACGGTTTCATTTTCATACCGTTCGAGTTTACTGGAATACGCCGCTTCGGCATTTCCGCACGGAAAACTCTGCCGCCAAGGGTAAAAAAAATGGAGCCGACAGCCGGATTCGAACCGGCGACCTGCTGTTTACGAAACAGCTGCTCTACCACTGAGCTATGTCGGCCCGCCGAGACGCGATGATACCTATCCGATCCTTTCGAGCGGAACGGGAGGGTTCGCAAGCGGACGAACCGCGATGGACATCAGCAGCAGCGGGTTATCGTCGGGCGCGATTCGATTGGAATGAATCGTGCCGCAATCTTCGCAGCGATGCACAACCGCCCACTCCCCATTTTTTCTTACCCAAACGGAGATCGGTTCCATCAGGCCGCCGCAGTGTGCGGTGCGGTCTCCTGAAACATCGTCCAAATGCACCGAGTACAGGCAGTTCGGACAGTGATTTCGGTTTCTTGTACCGCAGTCCGGCGCTTCTACGACGAAACGGCAGTTTTGACAAACGAACGCTTTCAACATGGCATCGGAATCCTTGGCGCGACAGCGCCGGTCGCTCGCGCATCGAGCGCGAAACGGAGAGGGGCTGCCTGCCGCCGATCAGCCGGTTGGCTTACGGTTTCTGAAAGGAGGCTCGGCGATGCGTTATTGAAGCGTTCTGATTAAACATCAAACCTCTTTCTGCCAGCGATCATACCATCCATTCGGGAGCGAATTCGCGCGGAAGGTCGAGGTGTTGAAAGATGCGCGCGACGACTGTGTCGGCGAGTTCATCCAGGTTCGAAGGTCTGTGATACCACGCAGGCATTGCGGGAATGAGCGTGGCGCCGGCTTCGATCACGGCAGCCATATTGCGCACCATGATCAGGTTGAGGGGCGATTCGCGCGGCACCAAAATCAGTTTTCTGCTTTCTTTGAGCGCCACGTCGGCTGCCCGCGTCATCAGATCGTTGCTGATTCCGTTTGCGATGCGCCCCAGGGTTCCCATGCTGCAAGGCACAATCACCATTCCATCGCATGCATACGAGCCGCTGGCGGGCGGTGTGAAAAACTGGTTTTGTTGAACGAGTTCGACGTTTTGAACGTTTTGACCAAACAACGATTGCACCGAAAGGTTTGCTTTCGAAACATCGCGGCATAGTTCGGTCGAAAAAACTTCCACGGCCTGATCGGTAACGATCAGGTGGATTCTGTTGTAATGGTTTGCGGCGCGCCGAACGAACCGATCCGCATAGATCGCTCCGCTGGCTCCCGTGATTCCCACGACCAATCTGCCTGTCATGCCTTCAGGAGGGATTTTAGCCCGGAACCGCCTCGGGTATCTTTATTTGGGGCGCCTTCGTGGTGAAATTGGCAAACACGCTAGATTCAGGTTCTAGTGCTCGCAAGGGCTTGGGAGTTCGAGTCTCCCCGAAGGCACCAAACGGTTTTTGCAGGATTCTCACATGAGTGCACCCGGCACATCCAACCGGTTTTCAAAAAGGGCGCGGACGCTGATCGTGCCATCCGGCGAACTGGTGGATGCGGCGATCGGACTGTATCGTCAGGGCGGCTTTGACCTGTTCCGCGCGATTTTGGCTCCAAGCGCCGTTGCGTTCGGAATGATCGTGCTTGCATGGAATTTTGTCAGGCCCTACCTTTTCGAAACCGAAGTGCAGACGGGGAGCGCAATTCAAGAGGCTTGGCAGTTGGGCCTGCTCCTGTTTTTCGGTGTGATCTGCACAGTGCCGGTGGTGATTTCGGCGGTCGCGTGGATGGCGGGGATGGCGTCGGCCTATGCATCGCAATTGCGGCTCGGCATGAGGCCGAACGTGGCCGCGATTCGACGATTGATTTTTCGCCGACTCGGGGGCCTCACGTTTTCGAGCATTCTCGTAACGCTGTATGCTCTGGGCAGCACGCTGGTCTCGTTTGTGCTGCTGATGATCAGCGCGGTTCTCAGCGACCACACTTCGGGAGATCTGGGTCCCTATGTGTCGTTTCTTGCGTGGCTCGGTCTATTGTTGTCGCCGATCGTGTTCGCGCTCGTTTTTTCGCGAGTTGGAATCGCGCCGATCGTGCTTTTGCACGAAAACGTGGGCGCGAGAGAGTCCATTCGCCGCTCCATCACACTGTTGCGGACGAAGCCCGCGACGAAGGAGTATTCGCAGATCGGGCTGCTGTTTCTGTGCCTGCTTCTGTATTTTGCGATTGTGGAAGCCGCCAGCCTGCCCGTTGCGTGGATCGTTGATCTGCTCCACGCGAACAGTATCAGCGAAGCGAACCTTTTGATGCGAACGTTGTATCAGATGCTGATCTATCTGAACGGGTTCATCGGATTCCTGCTCGTCATGCCGATTCTGGTTTGCGGTCAAACGCTGATTTATTTTGACCGGCGTGCGGCGCTCGAAGGGTTGGACATCGAATTTCTGGCGCAGGAGGTGTGGAAGCGTGGCCGCAAGATTGATTTCGATCTTTAGCGTGACGGCCGTGCTCGCCGTCCAATGCTGGGCGATTTCTACCACCGAATGGCGCGCCAAAATTCAACGCGCGCGATCGTCCAAGGAGATCGAGGCTGTGCTTACTTCCCTTGAATCCGCCGCAAAAGCCGAAGGTTTGTATACCCTGGCTAAAGCGGCCGAATCCGACCGCGAGGCGCTGAGTTTCGAACGCGTGAATGCGTATTTCAAAACTTTGGACAAGTTCTCGACCCCAGGCCCCGCTGCCGACAAAACTGCGCTTCGAAATCTTCCCCTGCGCGATGAAGACGAATCGGCGAAAGACAACTGGATATCGCGCGCGCTGAACGGCATGAATGAAAAAGCAGAGCAGCCGCCGCAAAAAGAGGAAAAGGAGCCCGAGAAGCCAAAACAAATCCGCGTTCCCGATACCAGGCCGCTGTTCATTGTGGTGGCGGTGATTGTGGGTCTGGCGATCATCGGGTTTTGCGCGTTTGCGATCGCACGCTCCGAGCGGTTCGGCTTTCGCGGCAAATCAAAACCGAAGCCTGCTTCGCTCTTGACCGACGAGGAGGAGATCGGCACCTATGACGAATGGCTGCACAAGGCAGACGCGCTCGAGGCCGAAGGAAGGTATCGCGAAGCGATTCGGTGCCTTTATTTGGCGATGCTGCTGCGCCTCGATGAAGCGCGGATATGCCGGTTCGATCGGTATCAAACCAACTGGGAGCACTTGCACCGAATTCTGCGTTCCGATGCTCCCAAAGAGGTTTCGTATCGAGGAGTGACGCAGGTTTTTGACTTTGCATGGTACGGCCAGCGGCCCTCTTCCAAAAGTCAATGTCAGGAGGTTCGCGATCAGTACACGCTCTTGGTTAAGCTTTTGAAGGAGAAAAAAGCGTGAAGCCGAAACTTGGATGGCTTTCTGCTCTGATCGCCCTTTCGTTTTTCGGTCTTGCGATGTTTATGATCGCGGCATTGGGAAAGCCGGATTACCGCGTGTTTCCAAGTTCGTTGAATTCGCAGCCCGGCGGCACGTTGGGAGCCGCGGCAGTTTTGGAACGCGCGGGTGTCAAACTCGAGCGGGTTTATGTTCAGCCGCTCCGAGAAGAAACACGGGGAAAAATCGTACTCGTATACTTGGTCAATTCCGCTTACTATTCCGAAGAGGACGACGCGTTTTCGGATTCGGTGGCAGAAGAGTTTCCGTTGGCAAAGGCGGTCGTCGTGGCGTCGCTTACCGACAAACTTCCTCCGCGCGACATTCCCGAACTGCCCGCAATTTCAGAGTTTCCTGCATTCAAGCGCGTCAAACGGATTTCGGCTTGGCCGGCGGAAACTTTGCGAGGTCAGCGAGCGAGGATTCCACTCCAAATGACTGAGCAGCGAACCGTGCTGGCAGAGTTTGTGCCCAACGCAAAAGTGCCCACAGTTTATATTTCGTCGGGATCATCGCTGCTCAATCGGTTTATCGGAAAAGCCGACAACGCCGAAATGCTGCTCGCGATCATCAAGGCGTTGGCGCCGAACGGTGAAACGGTCGTGCTGCCGGAATATTTTTACGGCGTCACCGCACCGGACAACCTTTTCACCCGTTTGGGACCTTCGTATTCGGCCTCCGCAATTCAGGCCGCTCTGATGTTCGCGCTGCTGATTTATGCGCTTGGAAAGAGATTCGGATATCCCGAAGCGGATGCGGTGACGCATCCCGGCGCGCCGCGATACTTCCGCGCTATCGGCGAGCTGTTCCGAAGGGGCCGGAGCACCGACGTTGTGCTCGACGCCGCGCTGAACCGGGCGCTGCGCATCGCGGGCAAAAAGTATGCGCTTGGCGCCGATCTTAACAAAGAAGAAAAACTGAGGCGAATCCCCGGCAAGGTCGGCGATCTCATGCGTTCGATTTCTGGGCTCGCTTCTTCAAAGGTCAGCCCAAAAGACGCGCTGAGGCTCGTTGCTCAGCTCGAAGAGGAGGTGAAGCGGCTATGATAGGCAATATGCGATTCGGACTGCTTATTCTGTGCGCGGCTCTCGGTGCGTGTTCGGGGACGGGCGATGCACCAAAATCTTCCGTGCCAAAGGATTCGGCTGACACCCCAAAAGTTTCAAGCGAACTCCCTCCGTTGGCGGAACTGAAGAAGGAGTACGACGATGCAAAAGCCGCATGGCAAGCCGAGAAAGCAGACAAAATGCTCGCAGCGAAGTTCGCCAAGGCCGCCGGAGAGTATGCGTACGGAATGATGATTTCCGATGGGCCGCCAAAAGTCAAATACCCCGAGGCGCTCGCTCTTGCCAACGAAGCGTTAGAAGTTGATCCGAACAACGATTTTGCCAAGACCACCAAAATGAATATCGAGGCGGTTTATAAGAGCATGGGCAAATCGCCGCCGAAATCGGGCCGATAAACCGAACTTCGATGCGTTCTTATCCAACATGGTTTTGGTGCGCGGCAGGCATCGCGCTGTTTCTGTCTTCTGTGCCTTATCTTATCGGCTGGGCCACGGCTCCTTCGGGAAGCGCGTACCTGGCTGCGCACACCAACTTCGATGATCACGCGGTGTATGCGGCGTGGGCGAAACAGGCACAGGAAGGCAGACTGTTTTTTGAAAATCGTTTTACCACCGACGATCAGCCGCGGTTGACTTTGAATTTTTACTTTCTTTTGGTTGGAAATCTTGCGCGGGTCTTCGGAATTCCGTTGGCGATGCACCTTTGTCGAATCGTGTTCGGTTTGTTGTTTTTGCAGGCGGTTTACCGTTTTGCGCGCCGAATGACGAACACAGAATCGGAGTGCGTGTGCGCGTTTTTGCTCGCGGTGTTCGGAGCCGGAATCGGATGGATCGTTTGGCGCCGCTATGGACACGATTCTCCCATTGACGTTTGGCAGCCCGAGGCGTTCGGTTTCCCTTCGCTGATGACCAACGGGCTGTTCTGCGCGTCATCGTGGCTGATGCTGACGGTGCTGGAAGCGATTTTGAACTGTCGAACTTCGTGGAAACCGGTCATTGTCGGAAGCGCGTCAACCCTTCTGCTCGCCAATATTCACACTTACGATGTGTTGACCATCGCGCTTGTGTGCGTATGGTTTCTGGTTTTTGTTTTAGGTTCCGGCAGGTTTAATTGGGGCTGGGTTGGACGCGCGGCGGCTGTCGGGCTCGGCGCCGCGCCATCGCTGATCTGGTTTGCGTATGTCCGCGCTCACGATCCGGTGTTTGCGGCGCGGGCGGCGACTCCAACGTTTTCGGCTCCGTTCGCGATGGTTGTGTTTGGAATCGGGTTTCTGCTGCCTCTGGCTGCAATCGGCTCAGCGATGAGCGCACGCAGCCAAAAGTGGGGCGCATGGGCATGCCTTGGCGCAGCACTGTGCGCATCCTTCATCGTTTTTTTTGCGACGCCATCGGAAACGCTTCCGAATATCGGTCTCTTTGCGTTGATGGCGGCGCTGAGCATTGGAGCCATGGTTTTGTATAAGTCGGATTCGCTTGCTGCCGCGTTGTGCTTATCATGGTGCTGCGCAGTATTTCTGGCGATTCAGTTTCCAGCGCTTTTCCAACGCAAGCTGATCGCAGATTTCGGCGTTCCGCTTGGTCTTCTTGCGGGCTTGGCGGCAGGCAGACTGTTCGAACGAACAAAGCCTCTCATGGTCTGCGCGGTTGCGCTCTGTTCGGTTTCTTCTTTGTTGTGGCTGCGCCGAGAAATCCAGATGGCGCAAGACAACGTGAGCAACACAACCGTGCACTCGATCTATCTGGATGCGGACGCCGCGGCGATGCTTCGCTATTTTGTGAGCAAGGCGAAACCGGGCGACGCAGTGCTCTCGATGCCAGGCATTCCGCATCCGATCGGCGAAGATCAGTTCGCGGAGCCGTTTGTTTCCGACCTCAATCCGGTGTTCGCTGGCTGGGGAGGAGTCAGCGCTTGGTGCGCGCATTGGAGCGAAACGCCCGACTATTTGGCGCGCAGGAAACGCGTGATGCGCGACCTTTATTCTCGTGAAGCAACAACCGAATCGGCAGCACGCCTTTTGTCCGATTCGAAAACCAACTATGTGGTGATGCCCACATCGCAGCCGTTCCAGCAGCTGGGCATTCCTTCGTCGGCGATCTTGGGCCCCCGCGCCGAATGCGTCGTTAGGGGTGAAAACTACTCGTTGTACAAACTGCGTTAGCGCGGTTGACGCCGCGTCCGCATCACCATCCACCAAAACTTCGGCAGTGTTGCCACTTTGCGCCACTTCCTGGGGTTGCAGATCAGCCTCCAAAGCCATTCGAGCCGCAGACTTTGCACCCAGCGCGGCGCTCTTTTCACCGCTCCACTCAAAACGTCGAAACTTCCGCCAACGCCCATCGCGACTTTCGCGTTGAGCGCAAACAGGTTTTCGGCGATGAACGTTTCTTGCTTTGGAATTCCCATCGCCACGAACAGCACGTCTACGTTCAGTTCGCGCACGGTTCGCACCAGCGCGGCCTCATCGTCGCGGTGGAAGTAGCCGTCATGCGTGCCCACAATGTTCACGCCAGGATATTTGAGGCGCATTTTGTCCGCCGCGCGCTCGGCAATCCCCGGCGCCGCGCCCAAAAAATAAAGCCTGTACCCTTTCAGCGAACTGAGTTTGCAGATCGCATCAACCAGATCAATGCCGCTCACGCGATTCTCGATTCCCACTCCAGCGCGGCGCATCGCCCACACAATGCCCACGCTGTCGGGCGTCACCAGGTCGGCTTTTTCCAACACATCGCGAAATCGGCGGTCTTTCTGAGCGATGACGACCGCGCTTGCGTCCGCCGTCGCCACAATTTTGGGCGAACCCTCTGCTATGAACTGTTCGATCAGGTGAATCGCCGCCTTTCCGTCGAGGGCATCCACTCCCACGCCAAGAACTTCGACTCTTTCGGGTTTCGGGCTCATCCGATCGGTTCTAAGATTCATGCGGCACCGCAGGTTTGCGTTTCATCGAGTCTCCGAACGCGATTTTGGCGGCTTCTACGGCCGTTTTCACAAAGTGCGCTTTCAGTTTTTTCCGAACCTTTTCGGGCACTTCTTCATAGTAATCCTTCTGGTTGCCTTCCGGCAGGACCACCGTCTGCACACCCCCTCTGCTCGCGGCAAGCGTTTTTTCTTTGACGCCGCCAATAGGAAGAACATTTCCGCTCAGCGTGATCTCTCCCGTCATCGCCAACCGTTCTCGAATCGGCACACCCTTCATCAAACTAAGAATGGAAATAAAGATGGCAAGGCCCGCGCTCGGCCCGTCTTTGGGAACCGCGCCTGCCGGAACGTGAATGTGCAGATCCATGTTTCTGAACCGGTCTGCATCAATCCCAAACTCTTCGGCGTGCGTTTTGATATGACTCAGCGCGGCGCGCGCCGACTCTTTCATCACATCGCCGAGCTGTCCTGTAAGAATCAGTTCACCCGAACCCGGATATGCCGCGGATTCTACGAACAACACATCGCCTCCAACGGGAGTGTATGCAAGCCCCAGCGCCACTCCCGGCGTCAGCTCTCTTTCGGCGGCTTCTTCGCGCGCGAATCGCGGAGCGCCCAAACATTGCTCGATAAACCTGCGATTCACTTTGATCGGCGTTTCGCGGCCTTCGGCCAGCATTCTTGTGGCTTTGCGCAAAACCGATGCGATCTCGCGCTCCAAACTTCTCACGCCGGCTTCTCTTGTGTAATTGCGAATCAGATATCGCAGCGGTTCGGTTCCCAAAGTTGCTTGGCTCGCTTCCAAACCGTGCTCGGCAAGCTGCTTGGGAACAAGGTGGCGTTTTGCGATCTGAATTTTTTCATCTTCGGTATAGCCGCCAAGTTCGATCACCTCCATCCTGTCGCGCAGAGGGTGGGGGATCGTGTCAAGAACGTTCGCCGTGCACACGAAAAACACCGCGCTCAAATCGAACGGCGCGTCAATGTAATGGTCGCGGAAGCTGAAGTTCTGTTCAGGATCCAAAACCTCGAGCAACGCCGAACTCGGGTCGCCGCGAAAATCCACGCCCAGTTTGTCCACTTCGTCGAGCATGAACACAGGGTTCCGAGTGCCTGCACGGCGAAGGCCCTGAATGATCTGCCCCGGCAGCGCCCCGATGTACGTCCGACGATGCCCGCGAATCTCCGCTTCGTCGCGCATCCCTCCAAGCGAGATGCGAACGAAATTGCGGCCCATCGCGTGAGCGATAGATTTTCCAAGCGAAGTCTTTCCCACGCCGGGCGGCCCGCTGAAACATAAAATCGGCTGCCGCACCACGCCGCTTTTTTTGTATTTTCTCACCGCCAAAAACTCAATGATCCGCTCTTTGATCTTTTCGAGACCAAAATGCTCGTTATCCAGCACGCGCCGCACGCGCTTCAAATCCAACGAGTCTTCGGTCTGCTTCGACCACGGCAGCGAGACCATCCATTCAATGTACGTTCTTGCAACGGTGTACTCCGGCGCGCCCGGCGACATCCTTCGCAAACGATCATATTCGCGCGTGGTCTCTTTCAACGCTTCTTCGCTCATCCCAGCCGCATCAATCCTGCGCTTCAGATCTTCAAGTTCGTCTTCCCTTTCGTCCGATTCGCCCAGTTCGCGTTGAATCGCTTTTAGTTGTTCGCGCAGATAGTATTCGCGCTGCGTTTTTGTCAGTTCGTGCTGCACTTCGGTTTGCACCTTCGAAGTGAGTTCCAGCACGCGCGCTTCCCGCGCCAAAAGTTCGCTCACAAGCCGCAGGCGCTCGTTCAAATCAATCGTTTCCAGCACTTGCTGTTTGTCCTCGAGCGCAAACGGCATGTGCGCGGCAACAAGGTCGGCCATCACGTTCGGCTCATCCACCGAAGAGGTGAGAGACTGCAGCTCGTCGGGCAATTGAGGAGAGAGCGAAACGCACTTTTCGAACAGCTGAATCACCGTTCGACGCAGCGCTTCCAAATCGTCCGATTCCTCGATCGGCGGCTCCTCGATCACCTGCACCTTTGCTTTCAAATACGGAGTCTCTTGAATCGGTTCGATCAGCCGGATTCTTGCGAGCCCCTGCACAATCAATCGCGCGCCGTCAGGTGCTTTGGCAAGTGTGCGGACGATCGCCGCGCATCCGACCCCATACACCTCGTTGAACTTTGGCGAATCCGACGAAGGCTCGCGCTGCGCAACGATTCCAACAATTCGGTTGGAACCCGTTACGCTTTCATCAATCAACTGCAAACTCGAAGGGCGCCCCACCGAAAGCGGCGCGATGAGCATGGGAAAAATCACCGACTCGCGCAGCGGAAGCAAACTCAATTCGGCAGGAATGGGCGGCAGCTGGTCGCCGTCTTGTTCTCCCCGCAAATCGGGAAGCCTTACTTCTGTCTCAGCCATTAATCCGCTTCAACCTGTATGGTTTGACTTGGATTCCCGTGCGAGATGATCGGCAGACTCACAAAAAGCATCCCGTCTTCATATTTCGCTCGCATCTGCTTCGTGTCCACCACAATGTTTGGCAGGGCAAACTCCCGGTAAAACTCCCCGTAATACAGTTCCAGCTGCTGGCAGGAAACGCGCCTCGATACGTTCCCTTCGCGCCGGACGCCCCGCAGGGTCAACACTCCGCGCGCCTCGTCGAAACTCAGCTCGAGGTCGTTCAGTCGCACGCCCGGCAGTTCCAAAACCAGCTCCAGGCTGTTGGCGGCCAGGTACACGTCGGCATTGGGCTCCCACAGCGTCCCCCGCGCGCCACGCCGCCCGAGCCCGCCGAACATCTCGTCGGGGTGGTACGGGCCTCCGATTCTCCAAATCCAGCGGCGGTTAGGCATCGTTTTGTTTGGTAAGGAGTTTACCTTTCGGTGGTATCCTTGAACACCTGTGTGGAAGACGGTTGACTCGATTCTTATAGGCGTGCTTCTTGTCGTCAGCGTGATCTATGTGATCATTACGTGCGTTTTTGGAAGCAAATCCGACGCGATGTCGGGCGGTGCAAGCCAAATCCGCACCACCTATCGCGGCAAGCCGGGTTTCGACGACTTTATGTCGCGGTTCACCATGATTCTGGGCGCGGTGTTCATGGCGCTTTGTCTTTTGATTAACATTGTGCAAACGCGCTTCCTTCATTCGTGAACGTTCGAACGATCCGGTGGATTGTTTTCTCGATGCTTGTGTGTTTCGCGGCCGCGGTTGCCATCGGCAGCAAACTTCAATCGGATCGGATGCTGCGCGAACTTTCTTCCAACTCCGCTGCGTTGAGAACAGCGGCATACGCCGAACTCAGTTCACGCTCCGATGCGGCTTCGTTGTTCCAATCTCTTCCAACTCCCACCCGCATAAAGATCGCCTCGCGCCTCGGCGAGTGGCACGATTCCAAAATGGCTGCGCTGGCGCTTCAACTGTATTCCGATCCTGATTCCGAAGTGCGTTCGGCGATCATCCGCTCGATCGCCCAGTTTTGCGTGATCAATCCGAAGGCGGCCGCCCGCGAGATGGCAGGAGCGGATGCGGCGCGGGCAGCGGCGCTGACGGCCGCTGCGCTCGAAAATCCCGACGCGGCAGTCAAAGTCGCGGAATGGGCGTTTGCCAATGCCGCCTCGCGCGACCTCGCCGCCAATCTGCTTGCACGGCTCGGCGCCAAAGGTCTGCCGGTTATCGAGCGCGCGTGCCGATCCAGCGACCGTGAAACAAGAATCGCCGCCGTGGAGGCAGCCGCCCGCGTGAACGCCGTTGTGCCGCCATTCGTTCAACAATCTGCGCTCGAACTGTACAATTCCTCCACCGACAAAATGACTCAAGACGCCCTGTTGGAGGCGATGGCCGCTTATCCCGCCCGCGATTTCGCCCCGCTGTTTCGAGCGGCGTTCGAGGACGAGGGGTCGCCGGCTGCGCTCAGAATCGCATGCGCCCGCGCACTGATCGTGCTTCAAGACAGCGGCATCATCGCCGAGGTCGCGCACGATTACGATCCCGACGTCCGCGATCTGACATCCGAAACGCGGTTCCAAACCGTCCCCAATAAACAGCCGTGAACAATCCGCGACAAGCGTTTGACGAAGACCTCCAGCATCTGCAGGAAGAGTTGATCTCGATGGCGACCGCCACCGAGAAAATGGTCGCCGACGCCGCAGAAAGTTTGGTGAAAGTGGACCTTGCGCTCGCGAATCAGGTGATCATCGCCGATGAAAAGATTGACCAGATGGAGGTGGACATCGAACGTCACTGCCTGCGCATCATCGGCCTGCAGCAGCCCACCGGCGGCGACTTGCGCGTGGTGAGCACCTGTCTCAAAATCATCACGGATATCGAGCGTGTGGGCGACTTGGCGGTGGACATCGCAAAACTGGCGCGAAAACTGCACCACGCAATGGCAAAATCCGATCTGATTGACTTCGGCAAAATCGCTGGACAAGCCCGCCAGTTGTTCCGCCTGGCCATCGAATGTTTTGTGAAACGCGACCTCGACCGGGTCGCTCAAATTTTGCGCGGCGACGACGAAGTTGATGAAAGCTATCACGTGATGCGCTCGCAGATTCACGAATGGATGCGCAAACACCCCGACCAAGATGTAAACGCCAGCTGGCTTCTGCTCGCCCTTCATCACATCGAACGGATCGCAGACCACGCTACGAACATCGCCGAGCGCGTGTATTTCATGGAAACCGGCCGCCTTGGGGGCCCTCAAAGACAGATGGGCCTCGATCACAATGAGCCGGGGAGTTGACGAATCCCCGCATTCCGAGTACAATCCCTTCATCGCCCTTCAACCAGGGCGGTAAATCGAAACACAACCGAACCACGTCTTTTGCCTGCCAACCGCTCTTTTTGGGGAGCAGACGGGAAACGATGATCCAGGATGGACAGCCGCTTCGCGTTGGGAGGCTTGGCAAGACAACGACCAAAACAAGGAGATTGACTCATGGAAGAGTTGAGAGAGGTTGAGCGCCGCGGAATCTTTTCCCGGCTGTTCGGGCCGCGCCGAATCGAAGAGTACGACGAATTCGGTGAAGAGGGTCCAGATTTTCTGAAAACGCGATCCCATTCGCCAGCCAAAAGTTATCACATCACCGTGCGAAGACAGGTGGTGAGTTTTGCCGACGCCATTACGACCGCAGACGGTTTGAAAAAAGGCGAGCAGCAGATTTTGAATCTGTGCGGATGCGATGCGCAGGTGCGCGAAAAGATCAAGGACTTTTTGGCGGGAGTGAACTACGCTCAGGAAGGCACTTGGGAAGAGCTCGGCGAGCACGTTTATCTTCTGGCGCCGTCCACGGCGTTCGTCGAAACCGCGCCGCCAACGCCGCGCATGGCCGCCCAGCAAAACTGATTCCAGTAAGCCGAAACCGAACGGTTTCGGCTTACGCCTCGATCGCCGCGGTGTAAACCGCGCGGATCACTTCATCGGGCGTCGTAACTCCGCGCATCGCTTTGTCGCGGCCGTCTTCCATCATCGTCTGCATTCCCTGCCTTCGGCACGCGGCCTGCAGTTCGATAAACGGAGCGCTTTTTGCGATGAGCGATCGCATCTCGGGCGTTCCCAAAAACAGTTCGAAAATCGCCGTCCGCCCTTTGTAGCCTTTGCCGCGGCATTCGGCGCAGCCCGTGCCCGCTCGAAATGAACCTTGTGGTGTCATCCCAGGCTCGAATCCCAAAGACACGAGTTCATCCTCGGTGGGAGTGTACGGCTGGCTGCACTGAATGCAGTTCGTCCGCACCAGCCTTTGAGCCATCACGCAAACGATGACGGCTGCCGCCAAATACGGCTCGGCGCCCATGTCAATCATTCGACCGATCGTTTCGATCGCGTTGTTGGTGTGCAAGGTGGTCAGAACCAAGTGTCCCGTCAACGCCGCTTGAATTCCGATCGAGAGCGACTCAGGGTCGCGCATTTCTCCCACCAGCATCACGTCGGGGTCTTGACGCAGAAACGTCCTCATCACCCTCGGGAACGTCATCTTCTCGGTAACTTGCACCTGCGTTACGTTGTCGGTGAATTCATATTCGATCGGGTCTTCAACGGTTACGATATTGCGGTTGACGCGATCAACCTTGTGCAAACTTGCGTACAGCGTGGAGGTTTTTCCTGAACCGGTTGGTCCTGTTACAAGGATCATTCCATAAGGCGATTGGATCGCTTTCGTCCATTTTTCCATCGTAACGCCGCTCATGCCGAGCGTCGCCAAGTCAACCCGGGTCGCCGCCGGGTCGAGTATTCTGAGCACAACTTTTTCGCCGTTGAGCGCTGGAATCACCGAGCACCTTGCGCTGAGTTTTCGGTTGACATACTCCATGTCCACGCGGCCGTCTTGTGCTTCCCTGCGCTCGTCAATATGCATTCCAGCAGCGAGTTTGATTCTCGCGATCACGTTTGCTGCCGTCTCGGGAGGCAGCTGTCCGTTTTCCGTCAGCTGACCATCCACGCGGAAGCGGATCTTAAGTTGATCGCGTTCGGGCTGAAGGTGAATATCCGAGGCTCCGATCTCGATCGCGTTCATAAAAATGTTGTCCACAATCTGCACGGCGATGGACATCTCTTCGCCGCCCATTTCGCGGGTAACGCCCTGCTCGCGCAGGATCAATCGGAAGCGCTTCATCGCGCCGTAGTTGCTGGTGCCTAAGTTTTTCATTGCTCGTTGGGTCTGATTATGGACTCAAAACCCGTTGAATTTGGTTCGGCCCTTTGAGCGTAGAATGCGCCATGCGGTTTATTGCCGACTCCCGCGAGCGCCTGGACAGATTCCTCGCCCGCATGCTGCCCGAACACAGCCGCAGCCGGATCGCTCAGCACATTGACGCGGGCGCCGCAAAAGTCGAAGGCACAAGGGCCGCTCGGTCCCGACTCCTTCTGCCGGGCCAGCTGGTGGAGATTGAGCCGATCCTCGACCGGCCTCCGCAAGCCTTGACCCCATCCGATCTCCCGCTCGAGACGCTTTATGAAGATGAATGGCTGATGGTCATCAACAAGCCGGCGGGCCTCACCACGCACCCGGCCCGCTCCGAACGCTCTGCCACGCTGGTCGAAGCGCTTCTTTCGCGCGGAGGGCCTCTCAGCAGCACGGGCGGCGCTTTCAGGCCGGGAATCGTGCACCGGCTGGACAAAAACACCAGCGGCGCCATGCTGGTTGCCAAAACCGACTCGGTGCATGCCGCGCTGCAAAAAGCGATTCAGATGAAGCTCGTTCGTCGCCGGTACCTCGCATGGGTGCAGGGATGGCCTGCCGAGGACAAGTTTTCGATCCGCTCACACATCGGCAGACATCCCACGAACCGCGTGCGGATGGCAGTGCTGAGCGAACACGCTCCCGGAGCGCGCCCGGCCGTCACACACTGTCAACTGATGCAAAGGTTTTCAACCAAGCAGCTGCGCGGAACTGAACTGCTGATCGAACTGGAAACCGGCCGCACGCACCAGATTCGTGTGCACCTGGCGTCGGTTGGTCTGCCGGTGTTCGGAGATCGGACTTACGGCGTCCCTTGCGAAAACCTCAACCGCCAAGCCCTGCATAGTTTTCAAATAGAATTCGTACATCCGGTGTTCGGCGAGCAGATGATGTTCGAGGCGCCGCTGCCGCACGATCTGATCACCGCTTTCGAAACGCAAACATAACCCAGCCTTCTTCGTCTTCTCGTTCATCGGTTTCAAATTGCCATTTTAATGCTGCGGTTTGCATTTCCTCACCGTTGGCTTCGATGATTCCGGTGGCGATCCAAACTCCGTTCATCGCAAGCCGCGCGTGAACGATCGGCATCAGCCTGAGCAGCGTCGCCGTAAAAATGTTGCTCACGATCAGATCGAAAGTTCTGTTTTCGGGCAGGCCGTCGGTCTTGAGCAGTTCCACGCTCACATTGTTGCGTTGAAAATTCGCGTCTGCCGCATCTGCCGCCGCGGGTTCCATTTCGGTCGCACACACGTTTGCGCCCAATCTTGCGCCTGCAATCGAAAGAATCCCGCTGCCGGTTCCAATGTCCAGCATCGCCGTCCCTTTTTGCACATACTTTTCTACTGCGGCGAGCGCAAGCCGCGTCGTCGGATGATCTCCTGTGCCGAACGCCTGACCGGGGTCCAACACGATCCGAATCCGGTCGGAAGCGGAGCCGCTCAAATCATCGTGCCAACTCGGAACGATCAAGAACCTGTTTCCAACCTCGCGCGGTTTGAAAAACTGCTTCCAAGATTCTGCCCAATTCTGCTCTTCTACGCGATCGAGCGAAACTTTAACTGCTCCGCTTTCCAAAAGCAGTCGGCGCAGCGTTTCTATGCGATGCGCCGCGGTTTCATCTTCGTAAACATACGCCCACATCTGAGCAGGAGAATCGCACTCCACTGTGCCCGCGCACCCGCACCGTTCGAACAGCTCGTGAACCGCCGACCAGTCTTCCGGCTTCGCATCGAACGAAGCGCGCACGCACTGCCAAACTGGATTCACTTCTTGCCCTTGAAGCCTCGCTTCAACTGATCAATAATTGTCTGTTTATTCGGCGTCTCATCGTTCTGCAATTCTGCCAGCCGCCGATACAGCTCACGCTCTTGTTGACTCAATCGCGTGGGAACTTTCAGCGAAACGCGAACCCGCAGGTCGCCTCGTTTTGCCGCGCCGATTTTTGGAACACCTTTCCCAGCGATTCGAAACTCCTGCGACGGCTGGGTTCCTGGCGGAATCTCGATTTGCAGAGTCTCGCCGATCCCTTCGAATTCGCGAGTCGCGCCCAATACCGCTTCAGGAATGCTCACCTCGAGCGTCATCCAAACTCCCCGATCGTCTCGGCCAAATCGCGCGTCGGGTTCGATCCGCACGCCCACAAACAGATCGCCTGCGCGCCCTCCGTTCAGACCCTCGTCCCCTTGATACGGCACTCTCAGCACGGTGCCGTCTTCCACTCCCGCCGGAACGTTAATCTCCACGCGTTTGCTGATTGCAATCAGCCGTTTTCCTTTGCACGTTTTGCACGGATCGCCGATCAAGGTTCCTTCGCCGCCGCATCGTCTGCACATCGTGGTTTGTCGAATCTGCCCGAGAATGGTGTGCTGAACGCTTACCACCATGCCTGTTCCGCCGCAATCGGGACACGCCGAGGGACGTTTGCCGCTTGCCGAACCAGTGCCAGAACAGTCGGGACACGTTTCTTGTCTGTTCAGCGACACTGTTTTCCGCGCGCCGGTTACGACTTCTTGCAGCGTGATGCGCACGGATGCGCGCAGATCGGCTCCATCGTGCGGACGCGGCCCGGTGCGGCGCGCCTCGCCGAATCCGCCAAAGAACATTTCGAAAATGTCGCCGAAACCCGAAGAGAAATCCACACCCGGCTGCACGTCATCCACGGTGCCGAACCGGTCGTACTGCTGGCGTTTTCGATCGTCGCTGAGAACAGAATACGCTTCGTTCAGCGCTTTGAACTTCTCTTCGGCTTCTGGGTCATCGCGGTTGACATCGGGATGAAGCCTGCGCGCCTGCCTGCGGAAAGCGGCTTTGATCTCGTCGGCATCGGCATCGCGAGGAACGCCAAGTGCGGCGTAATAGTCGCGCTGGGGCATAGGCGGTTAGGGTGAGCCGGGTTTCTCTTCGTCGTCTTCCAGGCTGAACAGATCGAACGCGCTTTCTTCCGAATCCTCGGGCATCTGTTCTTCTTCTTCATCCGCGAGGTCGCTCAGGCTGATCGTGTCTTCATCGCGCTCGACGCGGGCCTCTCCGCCAACGGCGCCGAACGCGCCAAGATCGCCTTCCACATCTTCCTCGATCATCTGGTCTTCGCCGAAAAAGTCCACAAATGCCGCATCCAGGCTGTCGGCCGAGCCTGCGCCGAACTCCGACACGCCGTATTCGGTTGACGGCGCGCCCGGCGCGGCGATTTCATAAACGGGCTCGACCGCCCCGTCGGCGATCTCCAGCAAAGCGGTGGTAAGCGGGTGTTCGGCGGGGTTGTCAATCAGCGGCGGGGCGTGATCGTGCGAAATCTGGGTTGCGCGCCGGGCTGCGAGGTTCACCAGCACATATCGGCTCTCGATTTTGTCTAAGCGGTCTCGTTCGGGGTAAAGCGCCATGCGGGCATCCATTATACCTTTCAAGCCTCCCACCCCCGATCATCGGCTGACTGCCGCAAAGCAAAGAGCGCGGCCCGCTTACGGGCCGCGCCCTCGGGGTGGCGAAGTGCCCCCATCGCTTGAGAGAAGTCGTCTGCGGTTCCAACAAACCGCTTCGGTGCACCTTTCAGGGCAAAGGACGTGCCAATTCCGCCGAATCGTCGGAGGTCGCGCTCAAAACCTCGCACTCTCGTCAGATTGAATTCTCGATGGCGGCGACGGCAGAGTGAACATTGACATCAGCGCGCCGGTTGTAACGGCAATCGCGCAACCCAAGAAAGGCAGATAGCCGTCAATTTGAAACAGATACGAGCCGACGGCGATGCCCACGATCGCGCCGATCCCCTGCACCGCCATCACCGTTCCGAGATAACTTCCCGACCGCGAAGGGTTCATCGCGCTCACGCTGGCATACCACGCCGGCAGAGCGAGCAGAAATCCGATGCCCACGAGCACGCCTCCAACCGCCAAAACTGCCGGATTGCGAAAAGCAGCGATCCACCCGCCGACCGCCACCGACCAGACTCCCACCGCGCAAAGCCAAAGCCCGATGCGCACCGCGCGCTGCCGGCCCAGTTTTTCACCCCGCCTGCCCAACGGCACGCTGAACACCGCCATGGCGAGCGCCGCCGGAAGAGTGAGCGAACCGAACTTCGCCTCGGTCAGACCGTACTGCTGCAACGCAAAAAGCTTGATGATGGTCATCGGAAATCCGACGCCAAGAAACGTAACGAACGCCGTTCCCAACACCGAAGGCATCGCTCGTGCACAGGTCCACATCTCTTTGAGATTCGGCTCGCCGTGTTCGGCATGATCGGGGCGCGAAAGGCACGAAAGTTTTGGCCCGATGATCATCGCGGTAACGGCCGTGCACAAAAACAGCGCCGACGCCAAATAGAAACTCGCATCCAAAGACCGCGCCACGCTGTTCACAACTCCGCCGATCGGAAGTCCCAATGCAAGTCCGAGCATGAAGCAGACGTTGAGCAGCGAAAGCGCTTCGCCTTTTTGAGTTTCGTCAACCGATTCGGCAACGGCGGCGTAGAGGGACGGCCAAAGCATCGCCGCCGCCATGCCGTTAACGAGGCTGAGAATTGTGATGATGGGAATCGCCATCAGTCCCCACGAATAAGGGATTGCAAGAATGAGAAGCGGCGTGATCGTCCACAAAAGCGGAGCGGAAATCAAGAAGATTAACCTTCCGTGCTTATCGGCCAAGTGTCCGAAAAACCATTTGAGCATGGCCTCGGAAAGAAGGAACACGGTCATAACAAGGCCGAGCCAGCCTGTTTTGAAGCCGCGCCCGTCGGGAGCGGTGAGATACACCGGCATGGCGGAAACGTTGAGCACGGCCACTCCGAGTTCGGCAAACAGCGCCATTGCGAGCAGGCTGATGATGCCAGGCTTTCGGAGCACCGCGCCTTTCAGCACGGAACGCCGACCTTATGCGCGAACGAGCGCGAAAGGAGCCTAATGCTGCACCTCAGCGCTTGACGAACTGGAATCCGCGGCGGGCTCTTTTGCGCCCGTATTTCTTGCGCTCTTTGACTCGCGGATCGCGAAGCAGATATCCGCCCTGCCGCAGCGACGGCCTGAGATCTGGAGCCATTTCGCAGATCGCGCGGGCGATGCCAAGTTTCACGGCACCGGCTTGCCCTGCCAACCCGCCGCCCAAGGTTTTTGCGACGACATCCACCGTTCCGGCGATGCCCGCCCGTTTCAGCGGACTCTCGACTTCCATCTCCAAAACTTTTCTTCCAAGATATTCGGCCATCGGGCGGCCGTTGATGGTGATCTGCCCTGTGCCCGAACTCAGCCAAACGCGCGCGACGGCGTTTTTACGGCGTCCCGTTGCGTAATAACTTTCCACCGCCATTACGCGCCCACCTCCACTTTTTTCGGATTTTGTCCGGAGTGCGGATGCACACTTCCGCGATACACTTTCGCGCGCTTGAGCATTTGCCTTCCCAGTTTGTGTTTGGGCAGCATTCCCCAAATCGCCTTTGTGAGCAATCTTTCCGGTTCGGTTTCGAGCATTTTGCCTCTTGATCGGCTGCGCAAGCCCTGCGGATGCAGCGTGTGCCAATAAATGAGTTCGTCTTTTTTGTTTCCGGTAAGCACCACTTTGTCGGCGTTGATGACCACCACGTGATCGCCAACGTCCAAGTGATAAGCGAACGTGGGCTTATGTTTGCCTCGCAGCAGTTGTGCAACGGTGCAGGCCACGCGCCCGACCGGTTGGTTCGTTGCATCCACAAGGAACCATTCCCGTTCGATCTCTTTCGGTTTTGCCGTGTACGTACTCATCTTATTATTCCAGTTCAAACATTTTTTCTTGTCTCAAATCTCTCAGCCTTTTTCCATATTTCACTTGCATCAACCAGAGCCCGTTTGCGGGAAGCACTTTTGGAGTGTGCCGCACATTCTTTCCGTTTAGAAGCGCCTCGAACGATTCGAACGTCCTTCTTTTTGCGCCCAGTTCTACGAGCGCCCCTGAGAGCCTCCGCACCATTCCTCGCAAAAACGCGTTCGCTTCAAATTGAATTACGATTAGATCGTCTTGACGGAAGATTGCAACGCTCTTCATCGTGCGAACGGTGTTTTTTACTCCCGAAAGTTGTTCTCCGAACATTCGAAAATCGTGTTCGCCTTTCAACAAGCGCGCCGCTCTTTTCATTAAGTTCAAATCGAGTTCTGCGCCGAGCGGATGAACGTACCTTGCGGCCGCAGGTTCAAGTTTCGACCGTTCGGAAACTCGATATTCGTACACTCTCGATCTTGCGAAAAATCTCGAATGGAACTCGAGCGGCACCTCGTCGCACGAAAGAATCATCACGTCGGGTGGAAGCAGTTTATTCAGAACTTGAGTCCACTTTTCGACTGGCAGGTTCTTTCGGGTTGCGAAATCCGCGGTTTGACCCACGGCGTGCGCACCCGAATCCGTGCGGCTCGCTCCGCGCAGTTCGATCTGTTCGCCGGCTGCCCGGCTGATGCAAGTTTTCAATGTTCCGCAGACCGTGCGCCTTTCGCGCTGTTCGGCCCATCCACAAAAATCGCTCCCGTCATAG